>NZ_JBITER010000008.1:0-225852 GCF_044455345.1 Streptomyces sp. NPDC051286
GGGGGGGGGGCCGGTGGGGGGGGGGGGGGGCGGTGTTTCTCACCACACCCCCCCCCCCCCCCCCACCCCGGCCCGTGGTCTTTTACACGCAAAAAAACCCCCACGGCCCCACCCTCAGCTCTGCTCGGCCCACCACTTCTTGAGCTCCGCGACGGCCGCGTCATGCCCCATCGGGCCGTTCTCCAGCCGCATCTCCAGCAGGAACGCGTACGCCTTGCCGATCACCGGTCCAGGGCCGACACCCAGCGTCTTCATGATCTCGTTGCCGTCCAGGTCGGGACGGATGGCGTCCAGCTCCTCCTGTTCCTTCAACTGTGCGATGCGCTCCTCAAGCGCGTCATAGGTGCGCGAGAGCGCGCCGGCCTTGCGCTTGTTCCGCGTCGTGCAGTCCGAGCGCGTCAGCTTGTGCAGCCGCTCCAGCAACGGGCCCGCATCCCGCACATACCGGCGAACGGCGGAGTCGGTCCACTCGCCGTCGCCATAGCCATGGAAGCGTAGATGCAGCTCCACCAACTTCGAGACGTCCTTGACCGTGTCGTTGGAGTACTTGAGCTCCGTCATGCGCTTCTTGACCATCTTGGCGCCCACCACCTCGTGGTGATGGAACGAGACGCGTCCGTCCTTCTCGAAACGCCGGGTCCGCGGCTTACCGATGTCATGGAGCAGCGCGGCAAGCCGAAGAGTCAGGTCGGGACCGTCCTCCTCCAGGTCGACCGCCTGCTCCAGAACGGTCAGCGAGTGCTCGTAGACGTCCTTGTGGCGGTGATGCTCGTCACTTTCCAGCCGTAGCGCGGGCAGCTCCGGCAGCACCCGCTGCGCCAGTCCCGTATCGACCAGGAGTGCCAGTCCCTTGCGAGGGTGCGCGGAGAGCAGCAGCTTGTTGAGTTCCTCACGGACCCGCTCGGCGGAGACGATCTCGAGACGGCCCGCCATCTCCGTCATCGCAGTGATGACATCAGAAGCGACCTCGAAGTCCAGCTGCGCGGCGAAGCGCGCAGCACGCAGCATGCGCAGGGGATCGTCGGAGAAGGACTCCTCGGGTGTCCCGGGGGTGCGCAGCACCCGCTCCGCCAGGTCCTCCAGACCGCCGTGCGGGTCGATGAATTCCTTCTGCGGCAACGCGACGGCCATGGCGTTGACCGTGAAGTCTCGGCGTACGAGGTCCTCCTCGATGGAGTCGCCGTAGGAGACCTCGGGCTTGCGCGAGGTCCTGTCGTACGCCTCCGACCGGTACGTGGTGACTTCGATCTGGTAGCCGTTCTTCTGGCAGCCCACTGTGCCGAAGGCGATACCGACCTCCCACACCGAGTCAGCCCATGGGCGCACGATCTTCAGAACGTCCTCGGGCCGGGCGTCGGTGGTGAAGTCCAGGTCGTTCCCGAGCCTGCCGAGAAGCGCGTCCCGGACCGAGCCACCGACCAGGGCCAGACTGAATCCGGCAACCTGGAATCGGCGGGCAAGGTCGTCGGCGACCGGGGAGACCCGGAGCAGTTCACTGACTGCGCGATGCTGCACCTGGGTCAGGGCACTGGAATTCTCTTCATTGGCGTTCGGCACAACAGAAAAGGGTACGTGGCCGGACCGGCCCAGGCGTCATCGTTTCTTTCCGCCCTGCAAGACTCTCCCGATCATGTAGCGCACACCCGAGCACTTAGCACCCGCGCACATCGTTACCATGCGGGGACGCAGCAACCGACAACCATCGACAGCAGCTGACGACGACGAGGGACGGGTAGGCGCGTGGCCGAGGCGGCAGACATCCAGGGGATCAGTCCTTCTCCTGCCCGCCGGTGGCTACGGCGCGCAGCATCCTTGGTCGTCGCAGCACCGCTCGTGGCAGCCCTGCTGGCCGGCGCTGCCGCGCCCACGGCGCAGGCCGATGTGGCGAGCAAGGCTCCCACCGGCTCCAGCACCGTCGATGTGTCCCTGGACACCCTGGCTCCCAGCGCACCGGTCAGGGGGGACACGCTCACCGTCTCCGGCACCCTGACCAACAGGAGTAAGGAATCGGTCACCGATGCCCGGGTCGATCTGCGTGTCGGGCCGAGGCTCTTCAGCAGGACATCGATCGACGACGCCGCGGAGCGCACCGGGTACGTGCCCGGCAGCGATCCCGCAGCGATCGGCGGTAAGTACACGGTGGAATTCGCGAAACTCCCTTCGGGCATCAGCCAGGACTTCACGCTGTCCGTGCCCGTCGACAAGCTGGAACTCGACGGCGCAGGTGTCTACCAGATCGGTGTCTCCCTGTCCGGGCGGACCGCCCGCGCCCAGTACGAGCAGGTGCTCGGAATCCAGCGCACCTTCCTCCCCTGGCAGACGGGGGAGAGCGATTCCAGGACCAATGTCACCTATCTCTGGCCGCTGATCGCATCCCCCCATGTCACTGCCGAGACCGGCTCGGACGAGCAGCAGACACCGGTCTTCGCCGATGACAACCTGGCGGCCGAGATCGCTCCGGGCGGTCGCCTCGACCAGATGGTCTCGCTGGGCAGCCAGCTGCCCGTCACCTGGGTGATCGACCCGGATCTGCTCGCCAGCGTCGATGCCATGGCGAGGAACTACCGCGTCAAGGTCGACGACACCACCGTTCCCGGGAAGAACCAGGCCGTTGCCAAGCAGTGGCTCAGCTCACTGGAGAAGGCGGTGGCGGACAGCAAGGTCGTGGCGCTGCCTTTCGCCGATCCCGATCTTGCGTCCATCGCACACCGCGGCAAGAACGTCTCGGGGACCCTCAGCCACTTGCAGACCGCCACCGAGGTGGCCGGCACAACGGTGGAGACGATCCTGCACGTGAAGCCGTCCACCGACTTCGCATGGCCGGTCGACGGCGCGATCGATCCTTCGATCGTTGATGTCGCCACGTCGGCCGGTGCCCACAACGTGATCGCCCGCAGCGACAGCCTCCAGGAAACAGGGAAACTGCCGTACACACCGACCGCAGCCCGGCCGATCGGTGGCGGCACCAACGCCATCGTGGCCGACTCCCGGCTCTCCAAGGCCTTCGAGGGAGACATGTCGCGTGCGGAGGATTCCACTCTTGCCGTTCAGAAGTTCCTTGCCACAACCCTCGCGCTGACCGAGCAGGCCACGGACACCAAGCGCAGCATCGTCGTCGCGCCACAACGGATGCCGACCGCCGCTCAGGCGCAGTCGATGGCACGCGCCCTCCACGCCCTCGACGACGAACGGTGGACGCAGCCTCTCGACCTCGTGGGCGCGGCCGAGGCCGAGCCCGACGCCCAGGCGACGACGCGGGTGCCCGGGACCTCCCAGTACCCGAAGAGGCTCCGCAGCCAGGAGCTGCCCACCCAAGCCTTCCAGGACATCAAGTCCACCCAGGTCTCGCTGGACAGCTTCCAGGTCATCCTCACTCAGCCGGAGCGGGTGGTGACCCCCTTCGGCAACGCGATCAACCGAGCCATGTCGACGTCCTGGCGCGGCAGGTCGCTCGAGGCACAGCAGTACCGGGACTCGGTACGCACATATCTGCAGGGCCTCATCAACGAGGTGCAGCTCATTTCGAAGTCGGACGTCACGCTGTCCGGCCGCAGCGCCACGATCCCTGTGACCGTGCAGAACAGGCTGTTGCAGGATGTCGATCATCTGGTGCTCCGGCTGAAGTCGGAGAACCCGACGCGGCTCAAGCTGAACAACGGCGGCGCGATGGCCGAGAAGCCGATCCGTATTGCCGGTGGCCACAGTCAGTCCGTGAAGTTCGACGCAGCTGCGAACGCCAACGGCCAGGTACAGGTTGTGGCGCAGCTGTACACGGAGGACGGCATGCCGTACGGCGAAGAGATGACCTTCACGGTAAAAGTCTCCGAGGTCACACCGACCGTGTTGCTGGTGATCGCCGGCGGGCTGCTGCTGCTGGTCCTCGCAGGCATCAGGATGTACGCCCATCGCAAGCGTGCCAACGCAAGCGCCTCGGCCGGGGACGACGGCGGTGAACCCGGGCAGCCGAGTGACCCGACGCCGGACACCGGTCCGGAAAGCGGGGGGCCTTCAGGCACGGGTGAGAAAGTAGACCGTTGAGCGATGTCTGTCGTGGCCGGTCGGCCGGGGACGATGAGGTGGGGTTTCGATGAACGCGCCGTACGACGGTGACCGTGGTCAGGGTGCGGGCGGAGATGGTTCTTCCGGTGGCCCCCCGATGCCACCTGGCCCGGGCCAGGCGCCGCTGCCGCCCGACCCGTACGTCCAGGACGCGTACGACCACGACCCTTACCGCGCTCACGATCTGTCCGCCCAGGACCCGGTGGCCGAGGCGCTGTACGACCGCGCCGCCCACCCGCCGCCACCCCCTGGCATGTACCAGCCGCCGCAGCCGCTCTACCAGCAGCCGCTTGCGGCGCAGTACGCCCCCGATCCACGCATCTGGGCGCAGGCCCCGCCGCCCGAGCCCGACGGCCCGTCCCGGCACCTGCCGTACGGGGACGACGCGGCGACCACGCAGTTCGTCGGTGTGGACGACCTCGTCACCCAGGCATCCGAGCACCACGAGGAACCGGACGCGTTCGCTCACCTGTTCCGGGACCAGGAGGGCCCGGCCGGGTCCCCCGCTCCGTCCGAGCCAGAACCGGCTCCGGCACCCGCCCCGCCGAAGTCCGGCGGACGGGCCTCCAGCCTGCTGAAGTCCAGCGCGGTGATGGCGGCCGGCACACTCGTGTCCCGTCTTACCGGCTTTGTCCGCAGCCTGGTGATCACCGCCGCGCTGGGTGCGGCGCTGCTCGGTGACAGCTTCACCGTCGCCTACACGCTGCCGACGATGATCTACATCCTCACCGTGGGCGGCGGGCTCAACTCGGTCTTCGTTCCTCAGCTCGTCCGTTCCATGAAGGACGACGAGGACGGCGGCGAGGCGTACGCCAACCGCCTGCTCACGCTCGTGATGGTCGCACTCGGCGTGATCGTCGCGATCGCGGTCTTCGCCGCTCCCCTGCTGATCCATCTGATGTCGAGCACGATCGCGAACCGTCCGGCGGCCGACAATGTGGCCACCACCTTCGCCCGGTACTGCCTGCCGACCATCTTCTTCATGGGCGTGCACGTGGTGATGGGCCAGATCCTGAACGCCCGCGGAAAGTTCGGCGCGATGATGTGGACCCCGGTCCTCAACAACATCGTCATGATCTTCACGTTCGGCATGTTCATCTGGGTCTACGGCACCTCCGCCGAATCCCACATGGGTGTGGAGACGATTCCGCCGGAGGGCGTCCGGCTGCTGGGTATCGGCACACTGCTCGGCCTTGTCGTCCAGGCCCTGGCGATGATTCCGTATCTGCGTGAGGCCGGCTTCCGCTTCCGTCCACGCTTCGACTGGAAGGGCCATGGACTCGGCAAGACGGTCAAGCTGGCCAAGTGGACCGTTCTGTTCGTCTTCGCCAACCAGGCCGGCGTGCTGGTCGTCACGCAGCTCGCAACCGCCGCTGGCGAGGCTTCCGACAGGAAGGGCACGGGATTTCTCGCCTACTCCAATGCGCAGCTGATCTGGGGCATGCCTCAGGCGATCATCACCGTCTCGGTCATGGCAGCCCTGTTGCCCCGTATCTCCCGGGCCGCACACGACAACGACCCCGGCGCAGTCCGCGACGACATCTCGCAGGGGCTGCGCAACTCCGCCGTGGCGATCGTGCCGGTCGCCTTCGCGTTCCTCGCGCTGGGCGTGCCGATGTGCACGCTGCTGTACTCCGCCAGCGGCACCGAGGCCGCCAGGTCCATGGGCTTCATCCTGATGGCGTTCGCCCTCGGCCTCATCCCGTACTCCGTGCAGTACGTGGTGCTCCGTGGCTTCTACGCCTACGAGGACACCCGCACGCCTTTCTACAACACGGTCATCGTCGCCGGAGTCAATGCCGCCGCTTCCGCTCTCTGCTACGTGGTGCTTCCGGCCCAGTGGGCGGTCGTCGGCATGGCGGCTTCGTACGGGCTGGCCTATGCCGTCGGCGTGGGCATCGCCTGGCGCCGGCTGCGCAACCGGCTGGGCGGCGATCTGGACGGCGCACACGTTGTCCGTACCTACGCCCGTCTGTGCCTCGCGGCGATCCCCGCGGCGATCCTCGGTGGTGGCGTGGGCTTCGCACTGCTCCATGGCCTGGGCGAGGGTGCCTTCGGTTCGCTGATCGCCCTGCTCTGCGGTGGGGCCGTGCTGATGGGGGTCTTCTTCATCGCGGCGAAGCGCATGCGGATCGAAGAGATCAACGGCATGGTCGGGATGGTCCGCGGGCGGCTCGGACGCTGAGGATCAACCGGCCCGCACAACCATCGCCGCTCTCCGTGTGTCGTGCATAGCGCTGGAGTGTGGGCACAATTGGCGTGACTGTGCAGAGCTGGCTGGCATCGCGCAACGGATGGGGAGGCAGGAACGACGGTGGCGGAACGTAGCACGGCTGCCGTCGACGTGGCCGACAACAGCGGTGATGAGCCGCTGGCCGCCAAGGCGGACGAGGCCACGACCGACGGGACGGCAGAAGCCCAGGAATCGGCGGGCACCAGCCCCCGGGACGCAGACGATGAGCGAAGCAGCCCGGAGGCCGCCTTGGCGACCCCTGATCTGCACAGCGGTCACAGACTTGCCCAGCGCTATCGTCTGGAAGAGTGCGTCACCCGTCTGGACGGATTCAGCAGCTGGCGTGCTGTCGACGAGAAACTGCGCCGCGCGGTGGGCGTCCATCTGCTCCCCGCGGACCACCCGCGAGCCCGCTCCGTGCTGGCCGCGGCCCGGTCCTCCGCGCTGCTCGGCGACCCCCGCTTCGTGCAGGTCCTCGACGCGGTCGAGGAGGACGACCTTGTCTACGTCGTCCATGAATGGCTTCCCGACGCCACCGAGCTCACGGCTCTGCTGGCCTCTGGCCCCATGGACGCTCACGACGCGTACCAGCTGGTCAGTCAGATCTCCCAGGCCATGGCGGCCGCGCACCGCGAGGGCCTCGCGCATCTGAGGCTCACCCCGGGAGCGGTGCTGCGGAGCTCGACCGGTCAGTACCGGATCCGTGGCCTCGCCGTTAACGCCGCCTTGCGCGGCATCACCGCAGAGCGTCCTCAGCGCACGGACACGGAGGCGATCGGCGCCCTGCTCTACGCCGCGCTGACACAACGCTGGCCGTACGAGAACGACGCGTACGGTCTCTCCGGACTCCCCAAGGGCGTGGGGCTGATCGCCCCCGACCAGGTGCGGGCCGGCGTACACCGAGGTCTCTCCGAGCTCGCCATGCGCGCCCTGGCCAACGACGGCGCCACCGCCTCCCGGCAGGAACAGCCGTGCACCACCCCGGACGAGCTGGCCAAGGCCGTCGCGGCGATGCCGCGCATTCGCCCGCCCGAGCCCACGTTCACGGCTCCGCCCGAGTACCAGCGGACGACCTACCAGCAGGGCACCTACGGACGTCCGTCCGCCCGTCCCGGCGCATCCGTAACTAAGCCCGTGACGGCCGCACCCCCGGCGCCGCTCCAGAGCCGCACGGGCAAGGCCCTCAAGTGGGCCGTGTCCGCATTGCTGATCGCGGCCCTGGGTCTCGGCAGCTGGCAGCTCGCCGAGACACTGCTCAACCACGACAACGACCCGGGTGACCCCGGCAGCACGCAGACCAACCCGTCGAACGGCGACAAGCACGCTCCCGCTCCGACCAAGCCGCTGCGGATCGTCAAAGCGACGGAGTTCATGCCCGGCGGCTCGGGGATAAAGCAGGAGGACGTGCCCTATGCCGTGGACGGCAAGTCGGACACCGCCTGGGTCACCCCTCAGTACAAGGGCTACGCAAATTTCGGCAACCTCGCGAACCGCAAGCAGGGCAGCGGCATAGTCGTTGACCTCGGCAGTGTGCAGGACGTGAGAGGCATCAAGATCGAGATGTACCGCAGCGGTCAGAAGGCCGAAGTGCTGGCCGCCAACAAGAACGCATCCGCGCCGTCAGCCCTGTCCGACTTCTCGCAGCGCCTCACGAAGCTTGCTACGACGGGGAACGGCCTGGAGAAGAACCTCAATGAACCAGTGCGGACTCGCTACATCCTGATCCACATCACCGAACTCCCGCCGGACGGGTCAGCGAGCCTCTTCCGGGGCGGGATCTCGGAGATCTCCGTTCTCGGCTGACAGCACAGGCCGGCGGGAACACATCCTCCCCGTCGGCCTGCTGCGCGAGCAGTGACGAACGACCGCAGCACACATCGGACCGAGCTTCCTCATCTCTCTGACCCCGCTCGCCTGAATCGTGATAGACAGACGAACCTGATACACAGAGGGAGGGAGGGAGGGGAGGTGGCCGCCGAGCCTTTAGAGCCACTCAGCGACTCAGACCTCCTCGCTCGTCATGTAGCCGGTGAACCGGACGCCTTCGGTGAGCTCGTACGGCGCCACCGCGACCGGCTTTGGGCCGTGGCGCTGCGAACGCTGGGAGACCGCGAGGAAGCGGCCGACGCGGTTCAGGACGCCCTGGTCTCCGCCTTCCGGGCCGCGCATACCTTCCGCGGCCAGTCTGCCGTCACCACCTGGCTGCATCGCATCACGGTCAACGCCTGCCTCGACCGGGTCCGCAAGGCGGCGTCACGCAAGACCTCACCCGTCGACGACACCGAGCGACTCGAACAGCTCCTGGAGCCCCACGAGTCCGCCGAGGCGCCAGCCGAGCGTCAGGATCTGCACCGCGAACTTCTGGCGGCACTCGGCACGCTTCCCGCCGAACAACGGGCCGCACTGGTTCTCGTGGACATGCAGGGATATCCCGTGGCGGAGGCCGCCCTCATCCTCGAGGTGCCGACCGGCACCGTGAAAAGCCGCTGTGCACGGGGCCGAGCCCGGCTGGCCCCCCTCCTGACCCACCTCCGTGGTGAAGTCGGAGAGAACGGTGGACTCGGCATGGGAAGGAACCGGACGCAGAGAGCATCCGTCCCACCCGCATCGGGGCCAAAGGACGCGGAGACCAGTGATCCCGCTGGAGTGAAGGGCGGAGGTGGGCGCACGTGACATCAACGACCGACACGACCCAGCACCCGGATGTCTCGGAGATCTCCGAGCTCGCCGAAGGGCTGCTCTCACCATCCCGCACGGCGGAAGTAAGCCAGCACGTGGATGACTGCGCACTCTGTGGCGACGTCCGGTCCGCTCTCGAAGAGATCCGCGGACTGCTCGGCACGCTGCCCGCTCCCGTGCGTATGCCCGAGGATGTCGCAGACCGTATCGATGCCGCGCTGGCCGCCGAGGCCGATGTTTCACGTGAAACAGAAACCGCCGCAGAACAGCGTCAGGAAGCGGGAGAGCAAGAGGCGCGGGGCCGGGAAGCGGAGAACAGGGCGGCTCAGTCCAACGTTGCGGGCCGTCCCTCAGGGCACCCCAGGGCCGTCGGCGGCCCTGGCCGCCAGTCGTCACGGCGCCGCCGCCGCATCGTCCTTGGCACAGCGCTCGGCGCGGCGGCGGTGGGCATGAGCGTCCTCATGCTGCAGATGGTCCGGACGTCCCAGAACTCCGCAGATACCAAGGCGGCGGACACGGGCGTCAGCGCCTCGAAGGCGGGAGCGGGCGCGTTCTCGGGTTCCCCGCTCAGCCAGCGCGTACACAGCCTCCTCAGCAATGCCGAGGCGTCCCCTCCCAAGCATTCCAACGCCGAGAAGCAGGCGCCGTCTGTCGATGTCCAGTCGACCCCGGAGGGCGAGTCCCCTGCCGCCTCAACCGCCGGCACACCGCTGCGCGCTCCCGTCGCGTCCGTCCCCGCCTGCGTACAGTTGGGCACCGGACGAGAGACTGCCCCACTCGCCGTCGAGGAAGGCACTTACGAGGACACCAACGCCTTCCTCGTCGTTCTGCCGCACGAAACCGACGCCACCCTCGTCCAGGCCTACGTCGTCGATGCGAGCTGCGTCCGCGCAGACCCCGCAGGCAGGGGCGATCTTCTCCTGACCCAGGCCTACCCCCGCCCCTGAGAATGGCGCTGGACGCCGCTCCGGCACGTCGGGAATGCATCCCCCGTAGGATCCGTTGGGTGGGGTGAGAGTCGTTGAACCGACCCCAGTAGGCGTGGACAGTAGGCAGTCTGCAGAGACGAGGAAGAAACCCGTGAGCGACGTCCGTAATGTGATCATCATCGGCTCCGGCCCCGCGGGCTACACAGCCGCCCTTTACACCGCACGTGCGTCGCTGAAGCCTCTGGTCTTCGAGGGCGCCGTCACCGCTGGTGGCGCGCTGATGAACACCACCGACGTGGAGAACTTCCCCGGATTCCAGGACGGGATCATGGGCCCCGAGCTCATGGACAACATGCGCGCCCAGGCGGAGCGCTTCGGCGCCGAGCTCATTCCCGACGATGTGATCGCCGTCGACCTCGCCGGAGACATCAAGACCGTCACCGACACGGCCGGCACGGTGCACCGCGCCAAGGCTGTCATCGTCACCACCGGCTCCCAGCACCGCAAGCTCGGTCTGCCCAACGAGGACGCACTCTCCGGTCGCGGCGTCTCCTGGTGCGCCACTTGTGACGGCTTCTTTTTCAAGGACCAGGACATCGCTGTGGTCGGCGGCGGCGACACGGCTATGGAAGAGGCGACGTTCCTCTCCCGCTTCGCCAAGTCGGTCACGATCGTCCATCGCCGCGACTCGCTGCGCGCCTCCAAGGCCATGCAGGAGCGTGCCTTCGCTGACCCGAAGATCAAGTTCGCCTGGGACAGCGAAGTCGCCGGGGTTCACGGTGAGCAGAAGCTCTCCGGTCTGACCCTGCGCAACACCAAGACCGGCGAGACGTCCGAGCTTGCGGTGACCGGTCTGTTCATCGCTGTCGGCCATGACCCCCGTACCGAGCTCTTCAAGGGGCAGCTCGACCTGGACGACGAGGGTTACCTCAAGGTCGACGCTCCCTCGACGCGCACCAACCTGACCGGCGTCTTCGGCGCCGGCGATGTCGTCGACCACACATACCGGCAGGCCATCACCGCTGCCGGCACCGGCTGCTCCGCCGCTCTCGACGCCGAGCGTTTCCTTGCCGCGCTCGCCGACGAAGAGAAGGCCGCTGCGGCAGCCGCCTGATCCACGCCTCTCACCCCACACCCCCGCAAAGTTAAGGAGGCCGCCGTGGCCGGCGCCCTGAAGAACGTGACTGACGACTCCTTTGACGAGGACGTCCTGAAGAGCGAGAAGCCCGTACTGGTGGACTTCTGGGCAGCCTGGTGCGGCCCGTGCCGCCAGATCGCTCCCTCCCTGGAGGCAATCGCGGCCGAGCACGGCGACAAGATCGAAATCGTCAAGCTCAACATCGACGAGAACCCGGCGACCGCCGCCAAGTACGGCGTGATGTCGATCCCGACGCTGAACGTGTACCAGGGCGGCGAGGTCGCCAAGACCATCGTCGGCGCCAAGCCGAAGGCCGCAATCCTCCGCGACCTCGAAGGCTTCATCGCCGAGTAGGACCATGGTGCGCTGTTTCACGTGAAACGGGTCCATCCCTTGAGGGGATGGACCCGTTTCACGTTCTCCCAAGCTCTCGGATCACAGTGGGCGCAGTGCCGGTTCCTTCTGTACGGCACCCAGCAACCGATCCAGTGCCAATTCGACGTCTTCCTTCCACGAGAGCGTCGTGCGCAGCTCCAGTCTCAGCCGTGGATACACCGGATGCGGGCGTACGGTCTTGAAGCCAACCGCCAGCAGATGGTCAGCCGGAAGTACACAGGCCGGCTCCTTCCACCGGGCATCACCGAAGGCCTCGATCGCCTTGAACCCTCGTCGCAGCAGGTCCTTGGCGACGGTCTGCACCATGACCCGCCCCAGACCCTGCCCCTGATACCCGGGCATGATCCACGCAGTCATCAACTGCACGGCATCGGGGGACACGGGACTGGTGGGAAAGGCGGTCGAACGCGGAACATACGCCGGTGGCGCATAGAGGACGAAGCCGACCGGCACATCGTCCACATAGACGACCCGGCCACACGATCCCCACTCCAGCAGGACAGCCGAGATCCACGCTTCCTTTTCCAGCTCCGGAGTGCCTGCCTTTACCGCAGCTTCCCCACTGACCGGATCAAGCTCCCAGAAGACACACGAGCGGCAGCGCTTGGGGAGATCGGGAAGGTTATCCAGTGTGAGCGGTACGAGCCGCCGTCCCATGAAGGCTGTTCCTCGCTTCCTTCGCCCGCCGCATCACGTGCGGCAGTCAGTGCACTCCGTTCGCGGAGCAGGCCGCCGACAAACCCTCCGACGGCTCCCAAGCCCAGCCCCACTGTCACCAGCCGGCTGCGGCTCACTGATCGCATGGCCCTCCCTCCGCCGAGGTGGATCAAGGTGGACGTGCCATATCAAAACGAATCGTATCCACCCGGAGACGAAGCCGACACCGTGAGAAAGCAAAGGGCGGGCCGTGTTCCGGTAAGTACCCACACACGGCCCGCCCCACAGCTCACTCGGCGGGTGTCAGCCCTCGCCGTCCTCGGCGGACTCCTCGGAAAGACGCCGCTCCAGCACGCGGCCCTCACCCGGCGCCAGACTTCCGAGAATGCGGTCCAGATCTTCCATCGAGGCGAACTCGACGACGATCTTTCCCTTCTTCTGCCCGAGGTCGACCTTCACCCTGGTCTCGAAGCGGTCCGAGAGCCGGGAAGCAAGATCAGAGAGAGCGGGAGACAGCCGACCGCCGGCCCGGGGCCCCTTGGCCTTTGGGGTACTGGTGGTCCGGGAACCCATCAGGGTCACGATCTCCTCGACCGCACGCACCGAGAGGCCTTCGGCCACGATGCGATGGGCCAGCCGATCCTGCTCCTCGGAGTCATCGACGGACAACAGCGCTCGGGCATGACCGGCCGACAGCACCCCGGCAGCGACCCTGCGCTGCACAGGCGGAGAGAGCCGCAGCAGCCGCAGCGTGTTCGACACCTGCGGGCGCGACCGCCCGATACGGTCGGCCAGCTGGTCGTGCGTGCACTTGAAGTCCTTAAGCAGCTGGTCGTACGCGGCTGCCTCCTCCAGTGGGTTCAGCTGAGCCCGGTGGAGGTTCTCCAGGAGTGCGTCCAGGAGTAGCTTCTCGTCGTCCGTGGCCCGCACGATGGCCGGGATGCGCTCCAGCCCCGCCTCACGGCAGGCCCTCCAGCGCCGCTCGCCCATGATGAGCTCGTAGCGCTCCGGTCCCAGCTTCCGCACGACGACAGGCTGGAGGAGACCGACCTCCTTGATGGAGGTGACGAGCTCGGCAAGCGCGTCCTCGTCGAACACCTCACGAGGCTGCCGGGGGTTCGGAGTGATGGAGCCGAGGAGAACCTCGGCGAAGTACGCTCCCGCAGCGCCCGTCGCCTCGGAGGAGACTTCGGACTGCGAGATGGGCGCACTCGGCCCCGGTGCAGCGGAAGCAGCCGTGAGCGTGGCCACCTTCGCAGCGGCCACTCCTCGCTCGGCCGTCATCACCGGAATCGCGCCGGGCGAGGCCGCGCCTGGCTCGGAGGCTGGTACCTGACGTTCCTGCGGGGCAGCGGGAATCAGTGCGCCGAGCCCACGCCCCAATCCTCTACGACGCTCACTCACTGGATCCCCTCCGAAATGTTCTGCTGACTGTTCTGGCTGCCTGAGTGGGCGTGCTGGGCCTCGTAGTGCACCCCGACCCCCCGCAGGGCAATCTCACGAGCTGCTTCGAGATACGACAAGGATCCGCTGGAACCCGGGTCGTAGGTCAGAACGGTCTGCCCATAACTCGGCGCCTCCGAGATTCGTACCGACCGGGGGATGTTTGTGCGCAGCACCTCCTTGCCGAAGTGGCTGCGCACCTCCTCCGCCACCTGGGAAGCGAGCCGGGTCCTGCCGTCGTACATAGTCAGAAGGATCGTCGAGACATGCAGATCGGGGTTCAGATGTCCCCGGACGAGATCGACGTTCCTCAGCAGCTGTCCCAGTCCTTCCAGCGCGTAGTACTCGCACTGAATGGGGATCAGTACCTCGGCGCCCGCGACCAGGGCGTTGACCGTCAGCAGACCGAGCGAAGGCGGGCAGTCAATAAGGATGTAGTCCAGCGGCTGCTCATACGCCTGGATCGCTCGCTGCAGTCGACTCTCCCGCGCCACCAGCGACACCAGTTCGATCTCCGCACCGGCGAGATCGATGGTGGCAGGGGCACAGAAGAGACCTTCGACGTCCGGTACGGGCTGAACCACGTCGGAGAGCGGCTTGCTCTCCACCAGAACGTCATAGATAGAGGGAACTTCGGCATGGTGGTCGATGCCCAGGGCCGTGGAGGCGTTTCCCTGCGGATCGAGGTCGACCACCAGAACACGTGCGCCGTGGAGTGCAAGCGAGGCGGCAAGGTTCACCGTCGTGGTCGTCTTGCCCACGCCGCCCTTCTGGTTGGCCACCACCATGACGCGTGTCTGGTCAGGGCGGGGCAGCCCCTCGCCGGCGCGGCCGAGGGCCTCGACCGCCAGCTGGGCCGCACGACCGATGGGTGTGTCATCCATCGGCGGCGGTGTTTCACGTGAAACACCGTCTCCCGCCGATTCGGTTCGGGGACCGGGGACCGGATCGGTCATCGGTCCCGCGATGTTGGCGTCGGACCGCAAGGATTCACTCTCCTCGACTTCAGGCTCGCAATGAGCAGAGCCTGCCATGCTTTCGGGGTCGTGAACCAGCGAGGCCCGCTCTTCTGTGGATGAATCCACTTCTGTGGACAACTCCGTAACCCTGGCGGGCCTGCGATGGCGCGGAGCGGCAGCCGCACGGCCGCGGCCGATGATTCCATGCAGCAGAGAGCGACGTTTCACGTGAAACACGATGCCCCTGCAGCCTAGCTACAGGGGCACGACACTCCGCACAGAGTGCGTATGGCTGCTTGTGCGGAGCATTACCGATAGACGGCACGAACTGTACGTAATGACTGATCCCGCAACGTGACCACGCGGCTCAGCGCCGCCGTCGCGTGCGGCTCGTCCTTGCGGCCTTGGCCCTCTTTGCGGCGAACCTCACACCACCCGGGCTCTCACCGACCACCACGCGCACCACGGTGGACATCGGCTCGACCACGCCCTCCCCGACGTGCAGCACCTCGGTCTCCACCACGCCGAGCTTGCTCAGAGCGGCCCGTGCGCCGTTGACCTCCTCCTCGGCGGTGTCGCCCTTGAGCGCCAGCATCTCCCCATAGGGGCGCAGCAGTGGCACACCCCAGCCGGCGAGTCGGTCGAGCGGCGCCACGGCCCGGGCCGTGACGACATGGACCGGCGGAAGCGTCCCCAGGACTTCCTCGGCCCGGCCGCGGACCACGGTCACATGGTCAAGCCCGAGCAACTCGACGACTTCCTGGAGAAAGTTCGTCCGCCGAAGCAGCGGCTCCAACAAGGTGATCTTCAAGTCGGGACGCACCAACGCCAGTGGAATCCCCGGAAGACCTGCTCCGGAGCCCACGTCGCAGACCGTGACCCCTTCAGGCACCACTTCGGAGAGCACCGCGCAGTTCAGCAGATGCCGTTCCCACAGCCGAGGCACTTCGCGGGGGCCGATCAGACCGCGCTTGACCCCGGCATCGGCAAGAAGCTCCGCGTACCGGACAGCCTCCGGGAAGAACTCACCGAAAACCGCCCGCGCCTCTTCGGGCGCCTGGGGAAGCTCTACTTCCGCCGTCACGGGAACCGTCCTTCCATACCGCACTACCGCACTGTGGGTGGCTGACTATCAGGCTGACAAAGAGCGGCCCCGCCTGCGAACAGACGGGGCCGACAGAACAAGGGTCCGGTCAGGCCGGGAGAACGACGACGAAGCGCTGCGGCTCCTCGCCCTCCGACTCGCTGCGCAGACCTGCGGCCGCAACCGCATCATGCACAACCTTGCGCTCGAACGGCGTCATCGGGTCCAGCTTCACCGGCTCACCGGTCTTCTTGACCTCGTCCGCGGCCTTGGCACCCAGCTCGGCCAGGACCGCCCGCTTCTTGGCCCGGAAGCCTGCGATGTCCAGCATCAGACGGCTGCGGTCACCGGTCTCCCGGTGCACGGCCAGTCGCGTCAGCTCCTGGAGCGCCTCCAGCACCTCACCGTCGCGGCCTACAAGCTTCTGCAGTTCACGTGCCGAGTCGCTGATGATCGAGACCGCGGCCCGGTCCGCCTCGACGTCCATGTCGATGTCACCGTCAAGGTCGGCGATGTCGAGCAGGCCCTCGAGGTAGTCGGCTGCGATCTCCCCTTCCTGCTCAAGGCGGGTCAAGGTGTCGCTGCCCTCAGCGGCCGTGGAGGTGGTGCCTTCCGTCACGGATGGACTCCTTCTTACTTCTTGGACGGGTGCTTGGGCCGCTGCGGGCCCCTGCGCTGTCCGGACTTGGCTTGGCGTGAGGAGCCGGACGCGGGCTTGCCCGCCGGCTTCGGCTTGTCGTCCTGCGGTGCTTCCTGCTTCTCCAGCGAGGCCTTGGCCTCCGACTCGGTGGAGTCGGTCTCCTTCGCCGCACCGGGCTGAGCGGCACCGGCCTGAGTCGTACCGCTCTGACGCTTCGCCTTGGTCTGGCGCTTGGGCTGCTGACGCTTCTGTGCGGATCCACCCTCGGCCTCGGCAAGAGCGGTATCGCTCTTCGTCACCGTGCCGTCGTCCTGGGCGGCAAGGCCGAGCTTGGCCAGTCCGGTGATGAACTTCCGCTCGATGTCGTTGCGGTCCGGGCCCTTGGTCACGATCCGCTTGATCGTGTTGCGCCTGGCCCGGCCGCGCACCTCTCCGTGAGCGGTGACGCTCTTCAGCAGACGTTCCAGGTACTGGGTCTGCGCCTTGCTGCCCGGGGTCGGGTTCTGGTTGATCACGTACATTTGCTGACCCATGGTCCAGACGTTCGTGGTCAGCCAGTAGACGAGGACACCGACAGGGAAGTTGATGCCCATGCCGGCGAAGATCAGCGGGAAGATGTACATGAGCATCTTCTGCTGCTGCATGTACGGCGTCTTGACCGTCAGGTCGACGTTCTTCGTCATCAGCTGGCGCTGGGTGAAGAACTGCGACGCCGACATCATGACGATCATGACCGCGGTGACGACCCGGACATCCATCAGCGAGGCGCCGAGCGCCTGGACCGTCGCTTCGCTGTCCATGAACTTGGCAGCGAGCGGAGCACCGAAGATGTGAGCCTGACGGGCGCTGTCGAGCAGCGGCTGGTCGATGACACCGATCGTCTTGCCCGAGGCGATGGCCGAGAGCACGTGATACAGGGCGAAGAAGAACGGCGACTGCGCCAGGATGGGAAGGCACGAGGAGAGCGGGTTGGTACCCGTCTCCTTGTACAGCTTCATCATCTCTTCGGACTGACGCTGCTTGTCGCTCTTGTAGCGCTCCTGGATCGCCTTCATCTTCGGCTGGAGCACCTGCATGTTCCGGGTCGACTTGATCTGCTTGACGAAAAGCGGGATCAGGCAGATCCGGATCAGCACCACCAGGGACACGATGGACAGGCCCCAGGCCCAGCCCGTGTTATCGCCGAAGATCGCTCCATACAGCGTGTGGAACTGGACGATGACCCACGAAACGGGGTAAGTGATAAAGCTGAACAGACTGGCAATCGTGTCCACTAATCAGGCTCCTTGAGCATTGGGCGAAGTCTCTGCGGCCGGGCTTGGGGGTTCGGAGGCCGTCCCCCCAAGAGGCACATCAGCGGCGGAGTCCCCGGCCTTGCTGCCACGCAGTGCATTACGCAGCAGTTCGTGCCAACGCGGACGTTTGCGTGGCGGAACATGGTCCACGCCGCCGGGTGACCACGGATTGCACCGCAGGATGCGCCACGCGGTCAGCGCGGTTCCCTTGATCGCTCCGTGCCGGTCGATCGCCGTATATCCATAGTGGGAACACGACGGGTAGTAACGGCAGACAGGCCCGAGGAGTGGGCTGATCGTCCACTGGTACAGCTTGATCAGAGCCAGCAGCGGGTACTTCATCGCGCGCCCCCTCCCAGCAGCCGCTGAAGAGCGGCGTCCAGGTCTCGGGCCAGCTGTTCATGGTCGGCGTCGCCCGATCCGGGCAGCGCTCGTACGACAACCAGGCTACCGGGGGGCAGCATGGCCAGACGATCGCGGACCAGATGGCGAAGCCTCCGCTTCACGGCTGTGCGTACGACCGCGCCACCCACGGCTTTGCTGACAACGAAACCCGCACGCGGCGGGGGAGCACTCTCCCCAGTCACGTGCGGGTCCGTTGCACCGCTGCGTAGATGGACGACGAGTAGCGGCCGTCCGGCCCGGCGTCCTCGACGTACTGCGGTCGCGAAGTCCTCGCGCCGCCTCAGCCGATTCTCGGTAGGCAGCACGTCATGACCTGTACGCGATCAGGCGGACAGGTTGGCGCGACCCTTGCCACGGCGGGACGCGAGAATCGCGCGGCCGGCACGGGTGCGCATACGCAGCCGGAAGCCGTGGGTCTTCGCGCGACGACGGTTGTTCGGCTGGAAGGTGCGCTTGCTCACTCGGGGGCTCCAGAAATGATTGTGTGTTGGCGGGACATCGCCTGGCTGTCACCGTGCGCCCACGAGGGATTCGCGTAAACGCCTTAGTGCACCGCTTCACAATCACAGATCGTGATCTTTGCCCATCGGAGGCAGGCGGCAGCAGCCATCGACAACTCGACCTGGTCACGGTACGCGCGGCTACGCCATCCGGTCAAACCCGCCCCGCGAGGTCCCGCGCTGTACACAGCCTGTGGACAACGACTTGAACCTCACGGGTCGGCCTGACTACCGTGGCTGGACTGCGGTTCTTTTTCTTCCCGCCTGCCGGGCCTCACCCGTCCCGACCCATCCCGTCCCGAGAACCACACATTCGTGGGACCAGCGAGAAAGCGTGCCTTGTGGCTGACGTACCTGCCGATCTTGCCGCAGTGTGGCCACGAGTGCTGGAGCAACTCCTCGGGGAGGGCCAGCAGGGCATCGAGCCGAAGGACAAGCAGTGGATCGAGCGCTGCCAGCCGCTCGCGCTGGTCGCCGACACCGCGCTGCTCGCCGTGCCCAACGAATGGGGCAAGCGAGTCCTTGAGGGGCGGCTTGCGCCGCTCATCAGCGAGACCCTGAGCCGTGAATGCGGACGCCCGATCCGGATCGCGATCACTGTCGACGACTCGGCGGGCGAGCCGCCGAACCCGCCGGCACCCCCGATGCACCAGGCCCAGCAGCCCGAGCAGCACCGCTACCAGGGACCGCAGCACGACGAGCGGCAGCACAACGACGCGTACGACGGATACGGCCACCGGCCCTCGGACGACGGCATGCCGACGGCCCGCCCCGCCTACCCCGACTACCAGCAGCAGCGCCCCGAGCCCGGCGCCTGGCCGCGCACCCAGGAGGACCTCTCCTGGCAGCAGCCCCGGCTCGGCGGATTCCAGGAGCGCGACGCGTCCCCGGAGCAGTGGCGTGAGCCGCAGCACGACTACCGCCCCCAGCAGCACGACTACCGGTCCCAGCCGCCCGAGCATCAGGGTTACGAGCAGCTGCGCCCCGAGCGCCACGACATGCCGGACCCCCAGCACCGGCAGGGCGGTCCCGGCACCGGACGCCCCGGCGGCGCCACCGGACCGATGGGTGCACAGCCCGCACCCGCACCCGGTCCCGGCGAACCCCATGCCCGGCTGAATCCGAAGTACCTCTTCGACACCTTTGTCATCGGCGCATCCAACCGATTCGCGCACGCCGCCGCCGTCGCTGTCGCCGAGGCACCCGCGAAGGCGTACAACCCCCTCTTCATCTATGGGGAGTCGGGGCTCGGCAAGACCCACCTGCTGCATGCCATCGGGCACTACGCGCGCAGTCTCTACCCGGGCACCCGGGTGCGCTATGTGAGCTCCGAGGAGTTCACCAACGAGTTCATCAACTCGATCCGCGACGGCAAGGGCGACACCTTCCGCAAGCGGTACCGCGACGTGGACATCCTGCTGGTCGACGACATCCAGTTCCTGGCGAGCAAGGAGTCGACGCAGGAGGAGTTCTTCCACACCTTCAACACGCTCCACAACGCCAACAAGCAGATCGTGCTGTCCTCGGACCGGCCGCCCAAGCAGCTGGTCACCCTGGAGGACCGGCTGCGGAACCGTTTCGAGTGGGGTCTGACCACCGATGTGCAGCCGCCGGAGCTGGAGACGCGCATCGCGATCCTCCGTAAGAAGGCAGTGCAGGAGCAGCTCAACGCCCCGCCGGAGGTCCTGGAGTTCATCGCCTCCCGCATCTCGCGCAACATCCGGGAGCTGGAGGGAGCGCTGATCCGGGTGACGGCCTTCGCCAGCCTCAACCGGCAGCCGGTGGATCTCGGGCTGACCGAGATCGTGCTGAAGGACCTGATCCCGGGCGGCGAGGACTCGGCTCCGGAGATCACGGCGACGGCCATCATGGCGGCGACCGCCGACTACTTCGGTCTGACTGTGGAGGACCTCTGCGGATCCTCACGCAGCCGGGTGCTGGTGACGGCTCGCCAGATCGCGATGTATCTCTGCCGTGAGCTGACGGATCTCTCACTACCCAAGATCGGCGCGCAGTTCGGCGGCCGCGACCACACGACGGTGATGCACGCGGACCGCAAAATCCGTGCGCTGATGGCGGAGCGACGCTCCATCTACAACCAGGTCACCGAGCTCACCAACCGCATCAAGAACGGCTGACAGGACGCCGGTACGGCTTCTGGCACGACTTCATGCACGGCGCCGAGGGCGCCCCTGCCGGACTTCCGCACAAGTCCGGCAGGGGCGCCCTTCGTCGTCTCCTGCCCACATCCATGGAGCCGGGGCACACCTCGGCGTGGTCCTGAAACGTTCCTGCCGACCACCGGAAGTTCTTCTGCCGGCCTCCGGAACGCCTCCGTGGGGCTCCAGGACACCTCGGCGGAGTCTCCAGAGGCCTCCCGGACCCCCTTCCGGCGCCATCCGCACGCCGCCGTCCCGGCCCTGGTGTTCGAATACACGCCGCCGACCTGCGGTTCTCCACAGATCTGGGGAAAATTTCCCCTCCACAGCCTGGGGATCGCGAAGTTGTCCATATTGCTTCCACAGGGCCGACTGCCGATACTCCATCAGGCCAGGTCAAGGGTCTGGGGATTTGTGGTCAACAGTGATCCACAGCCTGTGGATAAAATATTCGTCCACAGGGACCACCCGATGTTGTCCACCGGCAGCCCACAGGCGGGGCTGCGTTGTCCCCAGCTTCTCCACACCCTTGTCCACTGTTCGGCAACACAACACCCGCCTTCACCGCGCGGAGTGAAAGGCGTCACACCAGGGAGCCCGGTTGGGCTGTGGGGAACCTGGGTAAAACTGGGGACAGCCCTGGGGAGAAACACCCCTGTCCTGTGCATCGGGTGTGCAGAACTTTTGCGTGTCCACAGAAACACCGGGTTGTCCACCGGTGCCGCCCACAGGACCAGTGGATAAAAAACCCGGCCTGACCTGCGAAAACGACGTTATCCACGGTTTCCACAGGCCCTACTACTACTGCCACATAGAGTTAGCTCGGATTTCGCTTCGAAGTGGGTGCTGTGCACAACTCGGCGCCGGAGCTCTCCGAACCTCTTGTCGCGACTTGACCCCGAGCAGCACCGAGTGTCGGTGCCGTACGTCAGACTGGTCCCGGGACGTCCTCCCCCTGCCATCGGCGGAGTGACCCCGACCAGACCACGAAGGCCAGCAGGGCGAGCGAGCAACAGCAGGAGGCGGTTCCGGTGAAGATCCGGGTGGAGCGCGATGTACTCGCGGAGGCGGTGGCCTGGGTGGCCCGCAGCCTTCCGGCCCGTCCGCCGGCGCCCGTTCTTGCGGGCCTTCTTCTGAAGGCTGAGGACGGCGCCCTCAGCTTCTCCAGCTTCGACTACGAGGTCTCCGCCCGGGTCTCGGTGGACGCCGAGGTCGAGGAGGACGGCACGGTGCTGGTCTCCGGCCGGCTGCTCGCCGATATCTGCCGCGCCCTCCCCAACCGACCGGTGGAGATTTCCACCGACGGTGTACGGGTCACCGTGGTCTGCGGCTCCTCGCGATTCACACTCCACACCCTTCCTGTGGAGGAGTACCCGGCGCTGCCGCAGATGCCGACGGCGACGGGCACGG
Source organism: Streptomyces sp. NPDC051286 (assembly GCF_044455345.1). Lineage (NCBI taxonomy): Bacteria > Bacillati > Actinomycetota > Actinomycetes > Kitasatosporales > Streptomycetaceae > Streptomyces > Streptomyces sp. NPDC051286. Next base: position 21,987 of record NZ_JBITER010000008.1, read on the forward strand.
TCCCCGGCGAGGTCTTCGCTTCGGCCGCCGCCCAGGTCGCCATCGCCGCGGGCCGGGACGACACACTGCCCGTCCTGACCGGTGTGCGGATCGAGATCGAGGGCGACACCGTCACCCTGGCGTCCACCGACCGCTACCGCTTTGCGGTCCGCGAGTTCCTGTGGAAGCCGGAGAACCCGGACGCGTCGGCCGTGGCCCTGGTACCCGCCAAGACGCTGCTGGACACCGCCAAGGCCCTGACCAGCGGTGACACGGTCACGCTGGCGTTGTCCGGCTCGGGTGCCGGTGAAGGTCTGATCGGTTTCGAGGGCGCGGGCCGGCGTACGACCACGCGACTGCTCGAAGGCGATCTGCCGAAGTACCGGACGCTGTTCCCCACCGAGTTCAACTCGGTCGCCGTCATCGAGACCGCCCCGTTCGTCGAGGCCGTCAAGCGTGTGGCCCTCGTCGCCGAGCGGAACACCCCGGTGCGGCTCAGCTTTGAGCAGGGCGTGCTGATCCTGGAAGCCGGATCCAGCGATGATGCACAGGCTGTGGAGCGCGTCGACGCCGTTCTGGACGGTGACGACATCTCGATCGCCTTCAACCCGACCTTCCTGCTCGACGGGCTCAGCGCGATCGACTCCCCGGTGGCCCAGCTCTCCTTCACGACGTCCACCAAGCCCGCGCTGCTCAGCGGCCGGCCGGCTGTGGATGCCGAGGCGGATGACGCGTACAAGTACCTGATCATGCCGGTCCGCCTCTCCGGCTGATCCGGCCACCGGTCCTGTCACGGCAGCGCCCGACGGGCACGCTCGGCTCCGAGCATGCCCGTCGGTCTGTCCCCGGCCGGGCGTAGGCTCGGCTTTGGGTACGAATCGGCACAACGCTTAAGGAATCTCTGATGGAGCTCGGTCTCGTCGGCCTAGGCAAGATGGGCGGCAACATGCGCGAGCGCATCCGCCGCGCAGGCCACACCGTCATCGGTTACGACCGCAACCCGGACGTCTCCGATGTCCACAGCCTCGAAGAGCTTGTGGGCAAGCTGAAGGGCCCGCGGGTCATCTGGGTGATGGTCCCGGCCGGTGCCGCGACCCAGTCCACGATCGACGAGCTGGCCGCGCTGCTCTCGCCCGGCGACATCGTCGTGGACGGCGGGAACTCCCGCTGGACGGACGACGAGAAGCACGCGGTCGAGCTGGGCATCAAGGGCATCGGCTTCGTCGACTGCGGTGTCTCGGGCGGCGTCTGGGGCCTGGAGAACGGCTACGCGCTGATGTACGGCGGCGACGCCGAGAGCGTGGCGAAGGTCCAGCCGATCTTCGACGCGCTGAAGCCGGAAGGCGACTTCGGCTCCGTCCACGCGGGCAAAGTCGGTGCCGGCCACTTCGCGAAGATGGTCCACAACGGCATCGAGTACGCCATGATGCAGGCCTACGCCGAGGGCTGGGAGCTGCTGGAGAAGGTCGACTCCGTCACCGATGTGCGCGAGGTCTTCCGGTCCTGGCAGGAGGGCACGGTCATCCGTTCCTGGCTGCTCGACCTGGCGGTCAACGCGCTGGACGACGACGAGCACCTCGACAAGCTCCGTGGCTTCGCCGCCGACTCCGGTGAGGGCCGGTGGACGGTGGAAGCCGCGATCGACAACGCGGTGCCGCTGCCCGCGATCACCGCGTCGCTCTTCGCGCGATTCGCCTCGCGCCAGGACGACTCCCCGCAGATGAAGATGATCGCCGCGCTGCGCAACCAGTTCGGTGGCCACGCGGTCGAGAACAAGAAGTAACCGCATCGAGGGCGGGCCGACATCACCGGCCCGCGCCGCGGAGCACGGAGCAGGAAGCCGGGAAGGTCGGCATACACCCATGCATGTCACGCATCTCTCGCTGGCCGACTTCCGCTCGTACGCCCGGGTCGAGGTTCCTCTCGACCCGGGCGTCACCGCATTCGTGGGGGCGAACGGTCAGGGCAAGACGAATCTGGTCGAGGCCGTCGGCTACCTCGCGACGCTCGGTAGCCATCGTGTCTCCTCCGATGCGCCACTGGTGCGGATGGGTGCGGACCGGGCTGTCATCCGGGCCGCCGTCACCCAGGGTGAGCGCGCGCAGCTGATCGAGCTGGAGCTCAACCCGGGCAAGGCCAATCGCGCCCGGATCAATCGATCGTCGCAGGTCAGGCCCCGTGACGTGCTGGGGATCATACGGACCGTACTGTTCGCGCCGGAGGATCTGGCGCTCGTCAAGGGCGATCCCGGGGAGCGTCGGCGCTTCCTCGACGAGCTGATCACTGCGCGTTCGCCGCGGATGGCCGGTGTCCGTTCGGACTACGAGCGGGTGCTCAAGCAGCGCAACACTCTGCTGAAGTCCGCGGCGATGGCGCGCAGGCACGGCGGCCGGTCGATGGATCTGTCCACCCTCGACGTGTGGGACCAGCATCTGGGCCGGGTGGGCGCGGAGCTGCTGGCGCAGCGGCTGGATCTGATCGCGACCCTGCAGCCGCTGACGGACAAGGCGTACGCGGATGTCGCGCCCGGTGGCGGCCCGGTGACGCTGGAGTACCGCAGTTCCGTCGGTGCGGGTGTGGAGTCCGCCCGTACCCGTGACGAGCTGTACGAGCAGTTGCTCGCTGCGCTCGCGGAGGTCCGCAAGCAGGAGATCGAGCGGGGTGTGACGCTGGTCGGTCCGCACCGTGACGATCTGCTGCTGGGACTGCGCGGGATGCCCGCCAAGGGGTACGCGAGCCATGGCGAGTCCTGGTCGTACGCGCTGGCGCTGCGGCTTGCCTCGTACGATCTGCTGCGCACCGAGGGCAATGAGCCGGTGCTCGTTCTGGACGATGTCTTTGCCGAGCTGGACGCGCGGCGCCGGGAGCGGCTGGCGGAGCTGGTGGCCCCGGGTGAGCAGGTGCTGGTGACGGCGGCAGTGGACGATGACGTTCCGGGTGTGCTGGCGGGAACGCGGTATGCGGTGTCGGCGGGCGAGGTGAAGCGGATATGAGTGGCTCCGTCGATCCGGCGAAGGGCGCTGCCGGCGGCCCGCAGGAGCCGTTGGGCGGGGCGAAGCAGCAGGAGGCGTCCGGTGTCGATCTGGCGCGGGTCGCCCTGCGTGCCGCGAAGGAGCAGGCTCGGGCGCGCGGGGCCGCGGCACAGCAGAAGAAACAGGCCAGACGGGGCGGTGGGCTGCGTTCGGGCGCGCGGGCGGACGGGCGCGATCCGTTGCCGCTGGGCGCCGCGATCAATCGTCTGATCACCGAGCGCGGCTGGGAGACCCCCGCGGCGGTGGGCGGTGTGATGGGCCGCTGGCCGCAGATCGTCGGTGACGATCTGGCGAATCACTGTGTGCCGCTGCGGTACGACGAGGCCCCCGAGGAGCGGGTGCTCACGGTGCAGTGCGATTCGACGGCCTGGGCGACGCAGTTGCGGTTGCTGGCGCCGCAGCTGGTCGCCCGGCTGAACGCGGATCTGGGGCATGGCACCGTGAAGTTGATCAAGGTTCTGGGGCCGGGCGGTCCGCAGCGCAGATTCGGTCCGCTGCGTGCGCCGGGAAGTGTCGGCCCGGGCGATACCTACGGCTGACCTGGGCTTTTCTCTCTTTGTGCGGTTCTTTGCCCGATGTCGGCGGCTGCCGTCCCGCAGTCCGGAGAAGTTCGGCTGCGGTGGTATGCCGCGTTCTTTGCGGTTTTGTCTGTTATTTGCGCGATGTGCGGGTCTGTACAGGTTGAAATCCTGCGGTGCGGCCGAGGTGTCCCTCGCTGTAGTGAGAGGTTGACAGGCCGAAGCGCTCAATGCCCGCGTGAGCCTCTTGGGGCCCCATCCCGAATATGGGGAGTCGTCAGGCGCTCATTCAGGGCGGCACATGCGGACTCAGGTACCGGCAAACCCCCATTCGTGTCGGCGCTACCGGTAGACTGGTGAACAATCCCGCATCCTTGCGGGAGTCGTCGATACAAGCCGAACGACGCAGCCGCTCCCGCTTGCCCGGAGAACGGCCTGTGCTGTGCCAGAAAGGGCGCTTCGTGGCCGATTCCGGCAACCCCAACGAGAACATTCCGTCCACACCCGGTGAGAGCGGCGAGGCGGCTGCCTCGTACGACGCCAGCGCGATCACCGTCCTCGAGGGCCTGGACGCGGTCCGCAAGCGACCTGGCATGTACATCGGCTCGACCGGTGAGCGTGGACTTCACCACCTTGTGCAAGAGGTCGTCGACAACTCGGTCGACGAAGCCCTGGCCGGGCACGCGGACACCATCGACGTCACGATCCTTGCCGACGGCGGGGTCCGAGTGATCGACAACGGTCGTGGTATCCCCGTTGACATCGTGCCGTCGGAGAAGAAGCCCGCGGTCGAGGTCGTGCTGACGGTGCTGCACGCCGGCGGCAAGTTCGGCGGTGGCGGATATGCCGTCTCCGGCGGTCTGCACGGTGTCGGTGTCTCCGTCGTGAACGCCCTGTCGACGCGCGTCTCCGTCGAGGTCAGGCGGGACGGCTACCGCTGGACCCAGGACTACAAGCTCGGTGTGCCCACGGCGCCGCTGGCCCGTAACGAGGCCACCGAGGAGACCGGTACGACCGTGACCTTCTGGGCCGACGGCGACATCTTCGAGACCATCGAGTACTCCTTCGAGACCCTGTCGCGCCGCTTCCAGGAGATGGCGTTCCTCAACAAGGGCCTGACGATCAGGCTCACGGACGAGCGTGAGTCGGCGAAGGCGACGGCGGGCGCGGATGTCGCGGAGGCGGTCGAGGTCGCCGAGGAGGAAGCGGCCCGTACGGTCACGTACCACTACGAGGGCGGCATCGTCGACTTCGTGAAGTACCTCAACTCCCGCAAGGGCGACGTCATTCACCAGTCGGTGATCGACATCGAGGCCGAGGACAAGGAGCGACTCCTCTCGGCCGAGATCGCGATGCAGTGGAACACGCAGTACAGCGAGGGTGTCTACTCCTTCGCCAACACGATCCACACGCATGAGGGCGGTACGCACGAGGAGGGCTTTCGCGCGGCGCTGACCACGCTGGTCAACAAGTACGCGCGGGACAAGAAGCTGCTGCGCGAGAAGGACGACAATCTCACCGGTGACGACATCCGTGAGGGTCTGACGGCGATCATCTCGGTGAAGCTGGGCGAGCCGCAGTTCGAGGGCCAAACGAAGACCAAGCTGGGCAACACGGAGGCGAAGACCTTCGTCCAGAAGGTGGTCCACGAGCACCTCACGGACTGGTTCGACCGGAACCCGAACGAGGCCGCGGACATCATCCGCAAGGGCATCGCGGCGGCCACGGCCCGCGTCGCCGCCCGCAAGGCGCGCGACCTGACCCGTCGCAAGGGGCTCCTGGAGAGCGCCTCGCTGCCGGGCAAGCTGAGCGACTGCCAGTCGAACGACCCGACGAAGTGCGAGATCTTCATCGTCGAGGGTGACTCCGCCGGTGGTTCGGCGAAGTCCGGCCGTAACCCGATGTACCAGGCCATCCTGCCGATCCGAGGCAAGATCCTGAACGTCGAGAAGGCCCGGGTCGACAAGATCCTTCAGAACACCGAGGTCCAGGCGCTGATCTCGGCCTTCGGTACCGGAGTCCACGAGGACTTCGACATCGAGAAGCTCCGCTATCACAAGATCATTCTGATGGCGGACGCCGACGTCGACGGTCAGCACATCAACACGCTGCTGCTGACGTTCCTCTTCCGCTTCATGCGGCCGTTGGTCGAGGCCGGCCATGTCTACCTCTCCCGGCCGCCGCTCTACAAGATCAAGTGGGGCCGCGACGACTTCGAGTACGCGTACTCGGACCGCGAGCGCGACGCCCTGGTCGAGCTCGGCAAGCAGAACGGCAAGCGGATCAAGGAAGACTCGATCCAGCGCTTCAAGGGTCTCGGCGAGATGAACGCCGAGGAGCTGCGCATCACGACGATGGACGTCGACCACCGCGTGCTCGGCCAGGTCACGCTGGACGACGCGGCGCAGGCAGACGACCTCTTCTCGGTGCTGATGGGTGAGGACGTCGAGGCACGGCGCTCGTTCATCCAGCGCAACGCCAAGGACGTCCGCTTCCTCGACATCTGAGTCGGCCGTACCAAGCAAGCCGCAGCTCGAAAGGACTTTGACCAGCAATGGCCGACGAGAACACCCCTGTGACCCCTGAAGAGGAGCCCGCAGCCGCGGGTGTGGGCATGCGTGTCGAGCCCGTGGGGCTCGAGACGGAGATGCAGCGCTCCTACCTCGACTACGCGATGTCCGTCATCGTGTCGCGTGCGCTGCCGGACGTAAGGGACGGCCTCAAGCCCGTCCACCGCCGTGTCCTGTACGCCATGTACGACGGCGGGTACCGGCCCGAGAAGGGCTTCTACAAGTGCGCCCGTGTCGTCGGTGACGTCATGGGTACGTACCACCCGCACGGCGACTCCTCGATCTACGACGCGCTCGTGCGACTGGCGCAGCCCTGGTCGATGCGCATGCCGCTGGTCGACTCCAACGGCAACTTCGGTTCTCCGGGCAACGACCCGGCCGCAGCCATGCGGTACACCGAGTGCAAGATGATGCCGCAGTCCATGGAGATGGTCCGGGACATCGACGAGGAGACCGTCGACTTCCAGGACAACTACGACGGCCGCAACCAGGAGCCGACGGTTCTGCCGGCGCGCTTCCCGAACCTGCTGGTCAACGGCTCCGCGGGCATCGCGGTCGGCATGGCGACCAACATCCCGCCGCACAACCTGCGCGAGGTCGCGGCCGGTGCCCAGTGGTACCTGGAGCACCCGGAGGCCTCGCACGAGGAGCTGCTGGACGCCCTGATCGAGCGGATCAAGGGCCCGGACTTCCCGACCGGAGCGCTCGTCGTCGGCCGCAAGGGCATCGAGGAGGCGTACCGCACGGGCCGTGGCTCCATCACGATGCGCGCGGTCGTCGCGGTCGAGGAGATCCAGAACCGGCAGTGCCTGGTCGTCACGGAGCTTCCGTACCAGACCAACCCCGACAACCTCGCGCAGAAGATCGCCGACCTGGTCAAGGACGGCAAGGTCGGCGGCATCGCGGACGTCCGCGACGAGACGTCCTCGCGCACCGGCCAGCGCCTCGTGGTCGTGCTGAAGCGGGACGCGGTCGCCAAGGTCGTACTGAACAACCTTTACAAGCACACCGATCTCCAGACGAACTTCGGCGCGAACATGCTGGCGCTCGTCGACGGGGTGCCGCGCACGCTGTCGATCGACGCGTTCATCCGCCACTGGGTGACGCACCAGATCGAGGTCATCGTCCGGCGTACCAGGTTCCGCCTGCGCAAGGCGGAGGAGCGGGCGCACATCCTGCGCGGTCTGCTCAAGGCGCTCGACGCGATCGACGAGGTCATCGCCCTCATCCGGCGCAGCCAGACGGTCGAGATCGCGCGTGAGGGCCTGATGGGCCTGCTGGAGATCGATGAGATCCAGGCGAACGCGATTCTGGAGATGCAGCTGCGCCGACTGGCCGCGCTGGAGCACCAGAAGATCACGGCCGAGCACGATGAGCTCCAGGCGAAGATCAACGAGTACAACGAGATCCTGGCGTCGCCGGTACGGCAGCGGCAGATCGTCAGCGAGGAGCTGGCGGCGATCGTCGAGAAGTTCGGCGACGACCGGCGCTCCAAGCTGGTGCCCTTCGACGGTGACATGTCCATCGAGGACCTGATCGCCGAGGAGGACATTGTCGTCACCATCTCGCGCGGCGGCTATGTGAAGCGTACGAAGACGGACGACTACCGCTCGCAGAAGCGCGGCGGCAAGGGTGTCCGCGGCACGAAGCTCAAGGAAGACGACATCGTCGACCACTTCTTCGTGTCGACGACCCACCACTGGCTGCTGTTCTTCACCAACAAGGGCCGCGTCTACCGGGCCAAGGCGTACGAGCTTCCGGACGCCGGCCGGGACGCGCGCGGCCAGCACGTCGCCAACCTGCTGGCCTTCCAGCCGGACGAGCAGATCGCCGAGATCCTGGCGATCCGGGACTACGAGGCTGCGCCCTATCTGATCCTCGCCACCAAGGGCGGCCTGGTGAAGAAGACCGCGCTGAAGGACTACGACTCCCCGCGTTCCGGCGGTGTCATCGCGATCAACCTCCGCGAGACGGAGGACGGCAGCGACGACGAGCTGATCGGTGCGGAGCTGGTCTCGGCCGAGGATGATCTGCTGCTCATCAGCAAGAAGGCCCAGTCCATCAGGTTCACTGCGACGGACGAAGCCCTGCGCCCGATGGGCCGCGCCACCTCGGGCGTCAAGGGCATGAGTTTCCGCGAAGGCGACGAACTGCTCTCGATGAATGTCGTCAGGCCCGGTACGTTCGTGTTCACTGCCACCGATGGTGGGTACGCGAAGCGGACCCCCGTCGACGAGTACCGCGTTCAGGGTCGTGGCGGCCTGGGTATCAAGGCCGCCAAGATCGTGGAGGACCGGGGCTCGCTGGTCGGCGCGCTGGTGGTCGAGGAGACGGACGAAATCCTCGCCATCACGCTCGGCGGCGGTGTGATTCGTACGCGAGTCAATGAAGTCAGGGAGACGGGCCGTGACACCATGGGCGTCCAACTGATCAATCTGGGCAAGCGTGACGCGGTCGTCGGCATCGCACGTAACGCCGAGGCCGGCCGCGAGGCCGAAGAGGTCGATGGAGATGCGGATGCCGAGGCGACTGCCGAGGCGACTGCAGAGAACACTGTCGAGGGCACTGTCGAAGGCACGTCGCCTTCGGCCGGGGAGCACGAGGAGTAGAGCGTGAGTGGAGCCACGGGCGCCGGTTCGGCCGCTTCCGGAGCTGGAGCGAACGGTGCCCGTGGCCCTGCCACGGACTCCCAAGGGGGCACTGTGACGGACACCCGGGGGCCTCAGCCCCAGTACGAGGGATACGCGAGCGGGCCGCTGCCCGGTGAGCGTGAGCCCGCGCCGGGGCAGGCAGGAGGGCCATACCACCCGCCGCAGGCGTACTCCTCGCCCGCGGGCGGGACGCAGGGCGTCGGGGCCGCTCAGGCGGCCCGTCGCCCGCGGACGGGGGCGCGGACCACTCCGCGTACCCGCAAGGCGCGACTGCGGGTGGCGAAGGCTGATCCGTGGTCGGTGATGAAGGTCAGCTTCCTGCTCTCCATCGCGCTCGGCATCTGCACGGTCGTGGCGGCCGCGGTCCTGTGGATGGTGATGAACGCCATGGGCGTCTTCTCCACTGTGGGCGGCACCATCAGCGAGGCGACCGGCTCCAACGACAGCACCGGCTTCGATGTGCAGTCGTTCCTGTCGCTTCCGCACGTCCTCATCTTCACGTCGGTCATCGCGGTGATCGACGTCGTGCTGGCGACCGCGCTGGCGACGCTGGGCGCCTTCATCTACAACTTGTCGGCCGGTTTCGTGGGCGGTGTCGAGCTCACGCTGGCCGAGGACGAGTAAGGGCTGCGGGTATCGATTTTGGGACTGGCCCCGACGTGCGCTAATCTTCAGAAGTCAGCGCGCAGCGCGGCGGGGCTATAGCTCAGTTGGTTAGAGCGCATCCCTGATAAGGATGAGGCCACAGGTTCAAATCCTGTTAGCCCCACCAGTACGAAGACCCCCGGTCCACTTGGGCCGGGGGTCTTCGGCATCTACTGCTGACATCAACGGCTGCGGTCAGCCGATGAGCGGGCCTTCCAGGAGCTCGGCCGGCATCGCCACGGCTCCGCGCTCCCCGTCGCCGACCACGTGGGTGTAGATGTCGATGGTCATGCTGATCTGGCTGTGCCGGAGGGTCGCCTGAGCCACCTTGGGGTGCACCTTCAGGAAGGCCGGCAGGGTGCCGCAGGTGTGCCGGGCGAGCCGGACCGTGATGCGCCGCACACCGGCCCGCTGCACGAGGTGGTCGAAGGTCCTCGTGCCCCTCCCGGCAGGCTTTGCCCCCGTCGCACCGATCGGCACGCCCGCTCGACGCGTTGGCCACAAGCCCCGGTAGCTCCGCTGCACAGATTTGTGGCCGCCTTGCGATCGCACGCACCGGACGACGCTCCTCAGGGGGCACACATTCCCGGTCACGGCACTGGAGAAGCCCGCCGGGTCGATCATGCCGCCATGCTCCGAGGAGAAGATCAGGTCATGATCCGTGTTCCGGGACCAGTGCTCACTGGCGATCAAAAGACGAAGCCACTCGCCCCCGCCGGCGTGAAGACTGCCTACAACACCACGACCCGCAAGACGACCGTCTCCTGCTCCGCCAACAAGGAGATGGACCTGGCGAGTTACTCCCTCTACCGGCGGCCCGTCGGCTCCAGCACCTGGTTACCGGCGGCCCGTCGGCTCCAGCACCCGGACGAAGTAACCACGACCACCATCTGCGCGGCCACACCGATCCCTCGTGAACCCCGACGACCGCACGCCCTGCTACTACGAGGTTCGCGACAGGCCGGTTGCATCGTCGTGGGCGGTCTTGGGGCATCGGAGTGCGGGAACGGCCCTGTCGGCGCAGGGGATCGCCTGATCGGGAACCGTGAAGCAAGGCTTCGCGGACTGCGGCTTCGTGCCCACCACGCCATGGTGGGCACGAAGCCGGCCCCCGGCTGCCCGGCGCACGAAAAGGCCCCCGTCCGGTGTGAACCGGACGGGGGCCCTGTGCGTCATTGGCGCCGCTCTTACGGCGGCAGGAGGGATGCGTCCCCCGTCGGGGCCCCGTGGGCGGTGCGGGCGGCACCGGTGGTGTCTGTGGCGCCCATGGCGTCCCTCATGTCCGTCAGCAGGTGCCTGGCGTCCGGTGCGAAGCCGTGTGCCTCGGCGCGGATGCGCTGCTTCATCGTGGGTGGCAGCGACCTGTCACGCGGAAGGGTCCATCGCACCGACGGCGTGGTCGCGGTTGCCGTGGTCGCATCTGTGTGCTCCTGAGTCGTGGCCTCCGGCTGTGCGGCCGCGGCGGGGGTGCTGATGAGCCCCATCGACGCGAGAAACGCGAAGAAGGCGGTGATGAAGGCGGTCCAGATGCTCTTGGCCTTGAAGGTGCTCATGGCCCCTCGCTTTCGGGTGGTCCGGTTTGCTTACCTTTCTGATGATGTGGATGTGGCCCCCGATTTCGGGGACCGACGCCGTGGATCCGCCGATCTTCAGATGAACACCACTCGTCTGGTGCAACCGGGCTGGACGGACCGATACGAGGCCGGGTGGGATGGCCGCTTTTGCCCGGGAACCAGCCGGGTCGCAGGTAGGTCACTGATCGGTATCGGTCGGTGTGTATAGTCGGGCGGCAGAAGTCCCCTACGTCAAGGAAAGACGAGGTCGCGCGGTGAAGAAGCTTCTCCTGGTCGCACTGGCCGCCATCGGCGGGCTCCTCGTGTACCGCCAGATCCAGGCGGATCGCGCCGAGCAGGATCTGTGGACGGAGGCGACTGACTCCGTACCCGCAGGTTCGGGTGTCTGAGACAGAAACAGCCTTGTGCGGGCCCCGGTCGCTGAGCGGCCGGGGCTTCGTGCTGTTGCGGGACCGTGACGCCTGTGCTCTTGGATTCACCTACACAAATCAATAGCTTGCGAAAGCAAAAGGGCCGATGGGGTGGTCGAGGGGGCACAGGTGGGAGCACCGAACCATCGCCGTACTTCAGCACTGGGGACTTGGGCCGGCAGGGCACTGCTCGCCCTGATCGCGGGTGCGATGCCCGCCACGGCGGCCGGCACGGCTGCGGACGGCACAGCTGCAGCCCCGGCCACGACATCTCGGTCGCCTCGACGTACTCGTACGGTGCGACGCAGCTGTTCACGCCCGCCCGCTTCCCGGTCGGCGGCGATGGTGAGTTCACCTCGTCGGCCCTCTGCAGCGGCCGTCCGGCTGCGATCAGGATGGGTTCGGTGCCGGTTGCCTGGACCAACCGCTACGAGTACCGCTCAGCGGCCCAGCCGACGGTGCATGCCGGGGCGAGTTCTGCATCTCGGTGACGCTGGGCGCGCAGACTGCTGAGATCGCCGAGAACGCCCGGATCGGTGTGGTGCTGCGGGTGGCGGTGCTCGGGGACGAGCAGGCCGGCCCCGAGCACCATGCCGCCGTCCTCGCCAGGAAGCCGGACAGGGGAGAGGGCAGGAGGACCGACAAGAAGGGCATTTCAGCTGCAGCCGGAGACAGCGGAGGTACGGGCGGGGCAGGATGGACCGGCGTTGCGGCCGCTGCCAGGGCGGGCGCCATGGTGGTGACCGCCGGGCTCGTGTTCGTACGCAGCCGCCGCAGGTCGGCCACACAGACGACGAGGGGAAGCGCGCGATGAGGCAGCGCAACAGGGGCCGGGCGACGCTGGCCGCGGCAGCGGCGATGTGCGTGGTGGTGGCGCTGCCGGGGCAGGCGTACGCGGCCGGTGAGCCTGCCGCGTACACCTTCCACCCCGGGGCGAAGGCGATCCCGGGCGCGGAGGTCAGCACCGACGCGTCGGCCCTGAAGCCCGGATCCGTCTACAGGAGCTCGATCAAGCCGGGCGAAAAGCTCTACTACCTCCTCGACCTCGACGCCGCCACGAACGCGTACGTCTCGGCGGTGGTCGTACCCAAGGCCGGTGGCAAGGTCGCGTACGGGGACGGCATCACGGTCAGCATCAGGGACAGCAGGGACCTGCAGTGCAGTTCCGAGGGCGCCCGCTTCGGGGCTGCGGAGTTCCCGCATCCGATCGCCGCGTACGCCTACCGGGTCACGGACAAGGACAGCAGCCCCTGCCAGGACGCCGGTACGTACAACGTCCTGATCGAGCGGGAGAGCAAGGCCACCTCGACGCCCGACGCCTGGGACCTGGAAATCCGTTACGCGTCGGAGCCGAAGCTGAAGAAGGGCGGTACGGCGCCGACCGAGGCGCCCCAGAACTGGCCCTCGGCGTCGCCGACACCGCCCACGCAGGCCAAGACGGAGGAACGGCCCGGCGGCACGAGTTATTACGACGCCACCAGCCTGGAGACCGGCACGTGGAGGGACGGCATCAAGCCGGGGCAGACCCTCTTCTACCGGGTGCCGGTGGACTGGGGACAGCAGATCTTCGCCACCGTCGACCTCGGCAACAGTGTCGGCGGCTCGGACGAGTACGTCGGCAACGCGCTCGCACTCTCCCTGGACAATCCGGCGCACGGCCATGTCGACAATGCCTCGCCGCTGTCGTACTCCGGCAAGCCCGCCTCGGTGTCGCTCGATCCGCTGCCCCCGGTGGCGTACGAGAACCGGTTCACGTTCAGTGCCGACGAGAGCGCCATGCGGTTCGCGGGCTGGTACTACCTGTCGGTGTCGCTCAGCCCGAAGGTCGCTCATGGATACGGGGAGAAGGCGATCCCGATGACTCTCAAGGTGCAGGTCGAGAACGCGGCGGGAACGTCGCCGTACGAGGGCTCCGCCGGAATCTTCGGTGTGACGCAGGACGACAAGGACATGGCCAGGAGCGGTAAGAGTGCCCCTCAGGCCGACAAGAGCAACACGATGAAGATGGTGGGCGCGGCCGGGATCGGCGCAGGCGCCGTGCTGGTGCTCGGCCTCGGGGCGTGGACGCTGCTTGCGCGTCGCCGCGCGGCGGCCGCCGTGGGTGGTCCTGCCGGTGGCGCAGCCGGGCAGCAGCCCTACGGAGGACCGCCGCAGGCCTGGTGACAGCGGCTGCAGCCACCGAGCCTCAGGCCTGTTTCAGTGCCCAGATTCCGACAGCGAAACAGACCAGCGCCACCAGCAGGACCGGGATCGCCACCCTCGGGGGCGGTCCCGGACGCTTTTGCGACGCCTGTGCGGGAGCGGCGGCCATGGGGTGGGCCGGAGGCGCTGCCGCAGCGAAGTGCGGGGACATTCCCGTCCCGGGGTGCGGAACCTGCTGCTGCTCGGCGGTGTATGCACGAGTAGGAACCGGTTCGCGCAGCACTGCGGATGTCGGGGCCTGGGAGAGATCCGGTGGGGCGGCAGGGAAGGGGGAACCCGTATGCGCCGGGAGCGGAGTGGGGGCAGGAGCAGGCTGAGTCTGCCGGGGCAGTGGCGTGGGGGGCGGCTGCTGCGGAGGCGGGGCGAGATGGAAGCTGCCCGTCTCCGACATCGGGGAGGGCGGTGGGGTGTGCGGCTGCTGTACGGCCTGGCCCGCGTGTGCGGTGTGGTCGGCCGGGGACGGCTGCTTGGGGGTGGCGATCGGGCCTGCGGGGCCGAAACCGGCGGGCAGCGGGCCGAGTTGGTCGAAGACCTCCACCGGTTCGTCGTCGACACCTGGCTCCGGCAGCATCTCGACCGCTGCCGTCAGCGCCTTCCGCGCGCCGGTGGCCGTGCGGAACCGGGCCTGCGGATCCGGCTGCAGAAGACCTGCGAGGACCTGCCACAGCGGTTCCGGGATGCCTTGCGGGGCGCTGGGGGTGCCGTGCGAGGCGAAGTATTCGACGAGGGCCCGGGCATCCGGCTTCTTCCCCTGCAGCAGATAGAGCGCGACAAGCCCCACGGCGAAGAGGTCCGCGGGGAAGTCGGGCTCCGCGCCCATCATCTGCTCGGGCGCGAAGTAACCCGGCGTTCCCACCACATAGTTGGTCTCGGTCAGGCGGGGCTCGCCCTTGCGCATGGAGATGCCGAAGTCGGAGAGCCGCAGGTGCGGCCGGCCGGTGCCGGTGGCCTCCATCAGGATGTTGGCGGGCTTGATGTCGCGGTGCACGACGCCTTCCGCATGCACCGTCGACAGTCCGGACAGCAACTGGTCGAGCAGCGTGCAGACGAAGCGCAGGGGCAGTGGGCCGTAATCGCCGATGACATGCGCAAGCGAGCCGCCGCTCACCAGATCCATGGTGAACAGGACCTTGTCGTCGTCCGCGGCCCAACTGGCCGGAGCGAGCACATGAGGATGCTCGATCCGCAGGGCCTGCTCGCGGACGAAGCGCAGCAGCGTGTGTGCGTCGCTCTGCTGAAGCACCTTGGCCGCCACGTACCGGCGGCGCCGGTGGTCCCAGGCTCGCCAGACGGCGCCGACGCCACCACGTCCGATCGGATCGATCAGTTCGTACCGACCAGCGAAGACCTCACCCATTGCGCTGTGCCCGCTCCCAGTTCCTGTTTCGGCTCGTGCCCGGCTCTCGGGGGTAGTGCACCAGAATCTTTCGTTCGGCTGAGCTTGTGGGGTCTGGTACGCATGTCCGCCGCGTTGTCGTCGGTCCACAACGCCCGGCGCTGTTTCCCTCCTCCGCCTGGCAGCCGCACGTACCAGGTTCCGCCCCCTGAATCCGGCCCGAACCGAAAGAAAGGTCCTAGTGCCGTGACCGGCAAGATGTTCCTCATGGGGCAGACATTGCCGGTCACGGCACTAGCTCTGGTGTCCTTCGTAGTGCGCGACCGCGTCAGCGGTGCGGCCGGCGCCGTACACCCGGAGGAACTCTGCCAGTTCCGGGTGGGTCGGGGCGAGGGAGTCGGCGGCATCGATGATGTCACCGGCGGCAGCGACCGACCGCAGCAGCGACTGGATCTCACGGACCACGCGGCGGACGGTGGGTGCCCCGCCGCTGGTCGTGGTCTGACCGGTGCCGGTGAGGACGGAACCGCCCTGGGACTTCTTGATCTCTTCCATGCGGTCGGTGGCCTCGCCCGCGCTGACGCTGCCATCGGCGACCTGGCCGGCCAGCTCCTGCAGAGCCTGGACACGCTGGACCACCGCGGGGTTGCCGATCTTCGCCCGCTGACCGCTCATCAGCTGGGAGAGCATGGGTGCGGACAGCCCGAGTACGGCGGCGAGCCGGGCCTGGTTCAGGCCGAGATCGTCGATGAGCCGGCGAAATAGAGCGCCCAGCGGTTCCCCGTACCAGCTGCGCTGAAGTTCCCTGGCTCTTGCCGTTGCTTCCTGCTGAACTGCATCCATGGCGTCTCCCCTTCGCTGAGGCTTCGCTGCTGCGAACCTCGTCCAGCATCTTACGGAGAGTGGTTGCCGACCGGGAGTCCCCATCTTTTTGGAAGATTCAGGGGGTCACCCGGTAGTCTGGTCTGCGGCGGTGACCAAGACGCTGATGTGTCTGGTGCTGTCCTCTTTTTCGGGGCCTTAGCTCAGTTGGTAGAGCGCTGCCTTTGCAAGGCAGATGTCAGGAGTTCGAATCTCCTAGGCTCCACGTCAAGAGCCCCTCCGATCTGCGGAAACGCAGATCGGAGGGGCTCTCCTGTGTGTCTGCCGTGGGCCGGGCGGCAGTGGCGGCTCAGCGGTCGTCGTCGAGGTCGGTGCCGTCCACCTCGTCCGTCTCGGCCTCCTTGGCGCGGACCTCGGGGTCCACAGCCGTTGGCCCGCTGCCGTCGACCGAGGTCAGCGGCGTACGGTCGGCGACCTCCGTGGGGGCGGGGGGCTCGACCAGCCAGTCCGGATTAGCCTGCTTGTCCCACCAGCGCCACGCCGCGTAGGCGCCGACTGCCAGCACGGAGACCACGGCCACCACCTTGAGCACGCGCCCGGCCTTGGCTCGCCGCTCGTGCTTTCTGGCCAGCTTCTTGATCTCCTTCGCCGTGACCTGCCCGCGCAGTGCGGCCAGTGCCGCGGAGCTGCGGGCCGCGGCTTCCTCGGCTACGGGCTGGGCGGCGGCCATCGCGTTCTCGACGCGGGGCACGGTGTACTCCGCGGCGCTCCTGGCTGCCTGACGGGTGCGGAGCGCGGCGCGCTGGGCGGCCTCGTCGACCTTGGGGGGCACATGTGCGCGAGCCAGTTCGATACGTGGTGCAAGATGCGCGTCGTACTGGACGCGGGCCTGCCGGGCTGCCTTCGATACTTTCGGCGCGAGCCGCGCACGGGCCTCGTGCGCATAGTGTGCCGCCTGGTCCTTGGCCGAGTCGGCGTAGGGCGCCACCACTTCCGCGGCGTGCTGCACGCTTTCCTTCGCCGAGTCGGTTGCGGCGCGCACGCTGTCGATGCGGGTCACGGGATCCTCCTCCTTGGTGGCGGGTAGGTACTCCGCCTTTCCACCCATTTCGAAATCATGCCCCGCGATGGCGTGTGCGGCATGCGGGGCGGGCATCCGGGGCATGAGACACGGTCATGCAAAACGGTCGTAAGAGATTTTTGTGTGCAATGTGGTGCAAGGGGGCTTGTCGATGACAATGCCACGGTTCGGTTCAGCACGCGCCGGTTCGTCACGCACTTGGCCTCTTTTGTTCGTGCGGGGAGCCGCAGGAACGCCGTGTGACGGATCGGCCGTGCGAGGATCGGTGGACGTCAGCGAAGACTTACGGAAGGCAGATCGTGGCCGAGCAGCTTTACGCCACCTTGAAGACCAGCCAAGGCGACATCGAGATCCGGCTTCTGCCGAACCACGCGCCCAAGACGGTCAAGAACTTTGTCGAGCTTGCCACGGGCGAGCGGGAGTGGACCCACCCCGAGACCGGCAAGAAGTCCAAGGACAGGCTGTACGACGGGACCGTCTTCCACCGGGTCATCAGCGGCTTCATGATCCAGGGCGGGGACCCGCTGGGTAACGGGACCGGCGGCCCGGGCTACGAGTTCGGCGACGAGTTCCACCCGGACCTCAGCTTCAACAAGCCGTACCTCCTGGCCATGGCCAACGCAGGCCCGGGCACCAACGGCTCGCAGTTCTTCGTGACCGTCTCGCCCACCGCGTGGCTGACCGGCAAGCACACCATCTTCGGTGAGGTGGCGGACGAGGCCAGCAAGAAGGTCGTGGACGCCATCGCGAACACCCAGACCAACGCGCGCACCGACCGCCCGGTGCAGGATGTGGTGATCGAGTCGGTCGTCGTCGAGACCCGATGATTGCCGGTGGTCACGGTGTGATCACTCTCTGATCGACTGTCTCGGGAACCAACCGCCCTGCTTGTCCGTACTTGGTTACATAGCGGACGAGCAGGGCGGCATCATGCGCGCTGTCGCCCACGACGTGACCCGAGGGGGCCAGCAAGTGATGGGACCGATGGACGAGCAGCCGCCCGGCGCCCGGGACCAGTCCGCCGACGCCCGCGGCTCATTCAGCTGCTACCGCCACCCGGGTCGTGAGACGGGGATTCGCTGCACGCGCTGCGATCGTCCGATCTGCACCGAGTGCATGGTCAGCGCCTCGGTCGGCTTCCAGTGCCCGGGCTGTGTCCGTCAGGGTTCCGGTACGGGTCACGGCCCGGCTGCCAATCAGCCGCGCACCCTGGCCGGCGGCACCGTCACCGCCGACCCGCGGCTGGTCACCAAGATCCTGCTCGCCATCAACGTCATCCTGTTCATCGCGGTACATGTGAAGGTGTCACTGCTCGACGACCTGACGCTGCTGGGACGGGCCACCTACTACGTGGGCGGTCCACTGGAAGGGGTCGCGGAGGGTCAGTGGTACCGGCTGGTGACGTCGATGTTCCTGCACCAGGAGGTGTGGCACATCGCGTTCAACATGCTGGGACTGTGGTGGCTCGGCGGTCCTCTGGAGGCGGCGCTCGGCCGCGCCCGCTACCTCGCGCTCTACCTGCTCTCCGGCTTGGCGGGCAGCGCGCTCACCTATTGGCTCGCCGCACCGAACCAGGGCTCGCTCGGTGCCTCCGGTGCCATCTTCGGTCTGCTGGGCGCCACCGCCGTGCTCATGCGTCGGCTGAACTACGACATGCGTCCGGTCCTCGTGCTCCTCGCGCTGAACCTGCTCTTCACGTTCAACCCCTGGGGCGGAATCGCCTGGCAGGCGCATGTCGGCGGTCTGATCGCGGGCACGCTGATCGCCATCGCCATGGTGCACGCACCGCGTGAACGGCGGGCGCTGGTGCAGTACGGCACCTGTGCGCTGGTGCTGGTGACGGTGGTCCTCATCGTGGTTGCCAGAACTGCCGCACTGACCTGATCGCAGGCGCCAGGGGGGCTTTCCCGGGCAGTTGTCCACAGCGGGTGCACGATCTTGTGCATTCTGTGGGTACAACTGTGCCCCTTGTCGCTGAGCTGGGTTTTTCCAGCGGAGACAAGGGGCGTGCCACCCCTCGATGAGGGAGACTGCAGTCACACCGGCGTCAACATCCGGGGAGTTATCCACAGATCGTCTGACCTTTTCCCCCGCCTGTGGATAACGCTGTGGGTAACTCAGGGCAAGGGTTGCGGTACCGGGGCCGGCTGTGGTCCTACGAGTGCTGTCCGGCTACTTCCACTGCGTGGAGACGCCGAAGCCGCCGGCGATGAAGCCGAAGCCCACGACGATGTTCCAGTTACCCAGCGTCTTGATGGGCAGATCGCCGTCGGTCACGTAGAACACGACGATCCAGGCCAGACCGATCAGGAAGAACGCCAGCATCACCGGCGCCACCCAACTGCGGTTGGTCAGCTTTATGTTGGCTGCCTGCTTCGCCGGAGGCGGCGTGAAGTCGGCCTTCTTGCGGATACGTGACTTCGGCACGAGGAACTCTCCTGTCGATGCGCTGCGTGACCGCGCAGGGAACTGTGGCTGGCGCCGGGGCGGGGCGCGAGGGGGAATGCTGCCTTCCCCGGACGTCCGTTAGCGTAGTGCTTCCGTGGCGCCGAAGGAGATAAGGGTACGTTGAGCAATTCTGCCGATTCTCCCCAAGGACCGGCCCGGCGCACCTTCCGGCACCCGGTCCGAGTGCTCACCGCTGCCGTTTTCGCCCTTGCCGGGCTGATCTTCGTCACCAGCGCCAACACGGCCAAGGGCACCAACATCCGCACCGACTCGTCGTTGCTGAAGCTCTCCGACCTCATTCAGCAGCGCAGCGAGAAGAACGCGGGGCTCGACGGCTCCAACGCGTCCGTACGCGAGGACATCGATGCCCTCGCCCAGCGCGACGACGGCAGCACCAAGGCGGAGGACGTCAAACTCAAGGCGCTGGAGCGGGCCGCGGGCACCAAGAAGCTCTCCGGCCGGGGCGTCGACGTCACGCTCGACGACGCCCCGCCGAACGCCACCGCGAAACCCGGCTACCCCGACCCGCAGCCCAACGACCTGGTCATCCACCAGCAGGATCTGCAGGCGGTCGTCAACGCTCTCTGGCAGGGCGGTGCCCGCGGCATCCAGGTCATGGACCAGCGGCTGATCTCCACCAGCGCGGTGCGCTGCGTCGGCAACACGCTGATTCTCCAGGGCCGGGTCTACTCGCCGCCGTACAAGATCACTGCGGTCGGCGACCCCGACCGGCTGGGGAAGGCCCTCGACAACTCCTCCTCGATCCGGAACTACCTGCTGTACGTGAAGGCGTACGGGCTCGGGTGGAAAGTCGACGAGCACGAGGCGGTGACTCTTCCCGGCTACTCGGGCACAGTGGATCTCCACTATGCGAAGCCGGTGAAGTAGCGAGCAGTTCCGGGGAGGCCGACCGGTGTCGGTGCGACTGATCGTCAGGGCCTTCAGCGAACTGTGCATCACCGCGGGCGCTTTGATCATCCTTTTTGTGGTGTACGTGCTGTTCTGGACCGGCGTGATGGCCGCCGGTGCCACTGAGGGGCAGATCGACATTCTGCAGAACCAGTGGGCGCGGGGGGCCGTGTCCGTACCCGGGCCGAACGCAACAGGAACGCCGTCGCCCTCGGCCGCACCCACGCCATCGCCGGCCCCCGCCGCCTACCGGGACGGGAAGCCGTTCGCGATGCTGTACATCTCCCGCTTCGGCAAGGGCTGGGAGTGGCCCGTCCTGGAGAACACCAAGGTCAAAACCTTGCAGAAGGGGCTCGGCCACTACCGCGGAACCGCCCCCCTCGGCGGCGTCGGCAATTTCGCGGTGGCCGGACACCGTCGCACCTATGGGGATCCCTTCAAGGACTTTCCGACACTGCGCCGCGGCGACGCGGTGGTGCTGACGGACGGGACGACGTGGTTCACGTACCGCATCGAGAAGAAGCCGTACCGCACCGTGCCGAGCGACACCGGTGTCATCGACGCCGTTCCCCGCAAGTCCGGCTTCGACGGGCCCGGCCGCTATCTGACGCTGACCACCTGCGATCCCGAATGGGGCAGCAGCCACCGGCTCATCGTCTGGGCGCATCTCGACGCGACGCAGCCTGTGACGGACGGCAAGCCGGCGGCTTTCCACAGCTGACCCACGCCTCTGCCCCGGCCCTTTAGTCTGGTCCCGTACCGAATGAAGGGGACAGCATGTACGGCTGGATCTGGCGGCATCTGCCGGGCAACGCGTGGGTGCGCGGGCTCATCTCGCTCGTACTGGCACTCGCCGTCGTCTATGTGCTTTTCCAGTACGTCTTCCCGTGGGCCGAGCCGCTGCTTCCGTTCGGCGACGTGACGGTCGACGGCACGAGCGGAACGGGGGCCGGCCAGTGAGTGCCCGCATCCTTGTCGTCGACAACTACGACAGCTTCGTCTTCAACCTCGTCCAGTACCTCTACCAGCTCGGCGCCGAGTGCGAGGTCCTGCGCAACGACGAGGTGACCACGGCACACGCCCAGGACGGCTTCGACGGCGTTCTGCTCTCGCCCGGCCCCGGCACCCCGGAGCAGGCGGGCGTCTGCGTCGAGATGGTGCGCCACTGCGCGGCGACCGGCGTCCCGGTCTTCGGTGTCTGCCTCGGCATGCAGTCGATGGCCGTGGCGTACGGCGGTGTGGTGGACCGCGCCCCCGAGCTGCTGCATGGCAAGACGTCGCCGGTGACGCACGAGGGCCAGGGCGTTTTCGCCGGGCTGCCGTCCCCGTTCACCGCGACCCGCTACCACTCGCTCGCCGCCGAACCGGGGACGATCCCGCCGGAGTTGGAGGTCACGGCGCGGACGGCCGACGGCATCATCATGGGTCTGCGCCACCGCGAACTGCCGGTGGAGGGTGTGCAGTTCCATCCGGAGTCGGTCCTGACCGAGTACGGCCATCTGATGCTGGCCAACTGGCTGGTGCAGTGCGGTGACACGGGAGCCGTCGCGAGGTCGGAGGGGCTCGCGCCTGTGGTGGGCAAGGCTGTCGCGTGACCGCACTCCGCCCCGAGCACGACACCGCTGAGGAAGGCCCGTACGAGCAACGAGCGTACGAGGCCACGGGCGCGTTCGAGGCGGCAGTCGACCAGCTGGCGGACCCGCTGAACGATCCGTTGCCGGGGCAGCACGCGCCGTGGTTCCGGGCGGAGAGCATTCCGGCGGAGACGGCGGGCACCGGGGCGGCGCAGGGCCGGCAGTGGGAAGGCCAGGTGCAGGCGCCACAAGGGGCGCAGGGGCCTCAGGGGACGCCGCGTGAGTGGTACGACCCCGAGGGGTACGAGCGGGACTGGTACGGGCAGCAGGAGCCTGTCGCGGCGCCTCCGCCCGCGCCGCCGCTCCCCCGTAACGACGAAACGATCGGTCTGCGGACGGCGGACCCCCGGCGCCTGGCCGACAGGGCGGTGACGGCTCCGGCACCTCAAGCAGAGCCGGAGTACGACACGGAGCCTGCCGCGGCTCAAGATCCCGGTCCGGAGACCACAGAACTCGAACCGCGTACGGAACCGCCCACCGGAGGCCGGGCCGAGCGCCGTCGCGCCGCCAAGGGGCGCGGCCGCCGTCGCGCCGAGCCGCAGCCGGGGACCCGGTCGGCGGCGACGCCGGAGGGGCGTCCGCTGTCCCGCGTCGAGGCGCGGCGGGCTGCCCGCGCGGCCAAGGACAGCCCGGCCGTGATCGCCAGCCGGGTCGTCGGCGAGCTGTTCATCTCGCTCGGCGTGCTGATGCTGCTGTTCGTCACGTACCAGCTGTGGTGGACGAATGTGCGTGCCGACCAGATCGCCGGGAAAGAGACGCACAAGATTCAGGACGGCTGGGCGAAGGGCCGCAAGCCGGGGGCGTTCGAGCCGGGGCAGGGCTTCGCCATCATCCACATCCCGAAGCTGGATGTGGTCGCCCCGATCGCCGAGGGCATCAGCAAGGAGAACGTCCTGGACCGCGGCATGGTCGGTCACTACGGCCAGGGCGCGCTCAAGACGGCGATGCCGTCGGCCAAGCAGGGCAACTTCGCGCTGGCCGGTCACCGGAACACCCACGGCGAACCGTTCCGCTACATCAACCGGCTGCGCAAGGGTGACCCGATCGTGGTCGAGACGCAGGATGCGTACTACACGTACGAGATGACCAGCGTCCTTCCTCAGACGTCCCCTTCCAATGTCTCGGTGATCACGCCGGTGCCGCCCGGTTCGGGCTTCACCAAGCCCGGCCGCTACATCACTCTGACGACTTGTACGCCTGAATTCACCAGTACGTACCGGCTGATCGTCTGGGGCAAGATGGTCGACGAACGGCCGCGCAGCAAGGGGAAGCCCGACGCGCTCGTCGGCTGAACTTCATCACGACAGGGACGGGTGCGGTGGCAGCGAGGACCCAGCAGCAGGACGAGCAGACCGACGAGTCCGCGCCTCCGGTGCGGAGCAGGGACCGCCATCTCGTTGCGACCGCGGTGAGTGTCTTCGGTGAGCTGCTGATCACCGCGGGCCTGGTGCTGGGCCTCTTCGTCGTCTACTCCCTGTGGTGGACGAATGTGCTCGCCGACCGCGAGGCCGAGAAGCAGGGGCACACCGTCCGTGACCGCTGGGCCGGGGGACCCGGGGCCCTCGACACCAAGGACGGCATCGGCTTCCTGCACGTACCCGCGATGAAGAACGGTGAGGTGCTCGTCAAGAAGGGCACCGGCACCAAGAACCTCAACGACGGCATCGCCGGCTACTACACGGACCCGGTGAAGTCGGCTCTCCCCTGGGACAAGCAGGGCAACTTCACGCTGGCGGCGCACCGCGACGGGCACGGGGCGAAGTTCCACAACATCGACAAGGTGAAGACAGGCGACGCCGTCGTCTTCGAGACCAAGGACACCTGGTATGTCTACAAGGTCTTCAAGGAGCTTCCCGAGACGTCGAAGTACAACGTCGACGTGCTGCAGGCGGTGCCGAAAGGATCGGGAGCGAAGAAGCCCGGCCGCTACATCACGTTGACGACCTGCACGCCGGTCTACACGTCGAAGTACCGCTACATCGTGTGGGGCGAACTGGTGCGTACGGAGAAGGTGGACAAGGACCGTACGAAGCCGGCGGAGCTGCGGCAACCGTGACTGAGCTCCTTCGAGGAGCTCAGTCGTTCTAGGATGGCGAAGGCCCGAAGTCGCAACTAGCCTTTGCGACTTCGGGCCCCTTCTCTGCCTGGCGACGGCTACCTCAGGATCGGGAGCGGTACTCCGGCGCTCCACTTTTCGAGGTGAGCGCGGTCGACGGGGGTGATGCCGTGGGTCTCGGCGATGGCGCGTGCGTCGGGTGTGAAGGAAGTCGTGGCGACGAAGAGTGCCACATCGGCCCCGTGCTGGACGAAAGAGGCGCCGAGGAACTTCTGCAGCTGTCCGCTCCACACCGGACGGTAGGGCGCGAAGCTCTTGCACTGCACGACGATGCTGCGGCCGTCCGCGGTCACCGCTGTGACATCCACACCTCGGTCGCCGCGGCCGCCATGTACCACGACGTCTGTGCAGCCGTCGCGGCGGAGCAGCGCGGCGACGTGGTGCTCGAAATCCCGCCAGTTCATGGCGTCGATGGACGCCATGATTCCGGTGTACGGGCGCGGGCCCTGGGCGTGCTCAAGGTGCCTGAGCCTTTGGTGGTGGTTGCAGAGCTTCCGCTCGACCTTCTCAACGTCGTCCCGGAGCGAGATCAGCTCCTTGCGGTGCTCGCCGGAGGCCTCGATGAGGGCGTTGAACATGGGGACGATGGTCTTGCCGAGGATGTGGGTGATGCGTCGGTCGATGCGGTCGTCGAGGGAATCCGGTCCCCTGTGGACAGAGTTATCCACAGGCTGAGTCCGTGCCATGTACTCCACGTCGAGCAGGTATGTACGCACCTGACGTGCGACTTCGCTGTCGCGGAGCAGCATGGCGACGTTGAGGACAGCTCGCCGGGGGAAGAGCGCAAGCGACGCGGTGCGTGACTGGATCCCACTGAGTTGCTTGAAGTAACTCAGTTCCGATCCGGTGAGGACGCGATAGCCGTTGCTTTCGAGCTCTTCACGATGGTCGAACACCATGGCCCGAATGACCGTTTCGGTCACTTCGAAGTACGCGGCGACCATTGCTGTCGTCACGTGCATGCCGTCCGGAAGAAGAGACAAGGTCTTGACCTTGTCGATGACGTGAGTCCGGTCCACCACGCCATCGCGCAGTGACCTCGACTCCAGCAGAGCTGCTTCGTTGATCATGCTCCTGACCTCCTATGTGTGCAGAAGAGAGGGAAGAGCTCGATACCCCGCCCCATCGATTCAACGAATCAGCACATATGAAGACACGATCGGTTTGCGGCCGCATGTGCGGTATGCCGGACAGGAGGCATCGCGGCAGGCGCAGCGAAGGGCCCCGGTCACCGTTTCGGTGGCCGGGGCCCTTCGCGTTTGTGCGGTGGGGCTCAGTTCTGTGAGCCCGATGGGCCGCCGAAGATATTGCCGTTCCCGTTTCCGTTGCCACCCATTGTGGTGAGGGTGATGACGGTGGTTGCCGGGTCTGCCGGGGTGTTCGGCGCAGGGTCGGCGTTGACGACCGTGGCGTTGTCGTCCTTAGAGCTGCCTTCCGCGAACTGGATGTTCGTGAAGCCCTTTTCGGCCAGGGCCTGCCTGGCCTGGGCGACCGTGCTGCCCCTGACTTCGGGAATCGGCACCGTCGCCGGCTGCGTCGGGCCTTTGGAGACCTTCAGGACGATCTGGACGTCCTTCGGCTGCTGGCTCGGGCCAGCCGGGTTCTGGTCGACGACCGTATTCGCCGGTTCGGGCGAATCCACCGGCGTCTGAGCGACGTTGGTGAAGCCGTTGCCGTTGAGCTGGGCCAGTGCCTGGTCGATGGTCCGCCCGCGGACGTCCGGCAGGGGCGCCGTGGCCTGCTTGGCGACCGTGATCTTGACCTCGGACTCCCGCTCGGCCTTCGCGCCGCCCTTGGGCGTCTGGTCGAGCACGGTGCCGGGTTCCGCGGTGGAGGACTCGGTCGCGACGACCTTCACCGAGAAGCCCTTTTCCTCCAGGATCTTGCGGGCGTTCTCCTCGGACTTCTCCGTGACGTCCGGGACCTCGACCTTCGGCGCACCGGTGGAGACGACGACCGTGACGGTCTCGTTCTCCGCCATCTTGCCGTCCTTGGGCGACTGGCTGCAGATCTTGCCCGTCTCTTGGGTCTCGCACGGTTCGCGCGAGCCGACCTTGACGTGGACAACGGCGTTCTTCGCGAGTTCCTTTGCCTCTGCCACGGTCGAGCCGACCATGTTCGGCACGTCGACCTGGCCGTTGTCGCTGTTGTCGTTGCTGAAGACGGACTTGCCGATCAGGATCGCGCCGATCAGCACCAGGATGCCCGCGACGATCAGCAGGATCGTCGAGGTGTTGTTCTTCTTCTGGCGGCGGCGGTCCGGGCGCTCGTCGTTTCCGTAGCCGCCGTCGTCCGGATTGACCGGGGGCAGCATGGAGGTCTGGGCGCCGCTCGGGTCGGCGGCGCGCAGTGCGGTGGTGGGCTGGTCGTTGCCGTACCCGTCATAGCCGCCGTAACCGGCCGCGCCCATCGCCGCGGTGGCGGCGACCGGCTGGCCGTCGAGGCAGGCCTCGATGTCAGCACGCATCTCGTCGGCCGACTGGTAGCGGTAGTCCGGGTCCTTGACCAGGGCCTTCAATACGATCGCGTCCATTTCGGGCGTGATCTCGGGATCGAAGGTGCTGGGGGGCTGCGGCTCTTCCCGTACGTGCTGGTAGGCGACCGCGACGGGCGAGTCACCGATGAACGGCGGCCGGACGGTCAGCAGCTCGTAGAGCAGACAGCCGGTCGAGTACAGGTCGGAGCGCGCATCGACCTGCTCGCCCTTGGCCTGCTCCGGGGAGAGGTACTGGGCGGTGCCGATGACGGCCGAGGTCTGGGTCATCGTCATACCGGAGTCGCCCATGGCGCGGGCGATACCGAAGTCCATGACCTTGACCTGCCCGGTGCGCGTCAGCATGACGTTCGCCGGCTTGATGTCGCGGTGGACGATGCCGGCGCGGTGCGAGTACTCCAGCGCCTGGAGGATCCCGACCGTCATTTCGAGGGTGCGTTCGGGCAGCAGTTTGCGGCCGGAGTGCAGAAGTTCTCTGAGCGTCGAGCCGTCGACGTACTCCATCACGATGTACGGGATGGAGACGCCGTCGACGTAGTCCTCGCCGGTGTCGTAGACGGCGACGATCGCCGGGTGATTGAGCGAGGCGGCGGACTGGGCCTCACGGCGGAACCGGGCTTGGAAGGACGGGTCGCGGGCGAGATCGGTCCGCAGCGTCTTCACAGCGACGGTGCGGCCGAGCCGGGTGTCGTGCGCGAGGTAGACCTCGGCCATGCCACCACGGCCGAGCACCGAGCCCAGCTCGTACCGGCCGCCGAGGCGACGCGGCTCTTCCATAACTGTTCCAGCCCTCTCCGTCAGTCCCGACCGCACCGGTGTGTGGTCCGGCGGTGTGCTGCTCGCGCATACGCTACCGGCCACGCGCTACCTGATCGGCCCACAGCCGTGAGCTGATATCTGACCGGTATCCCAATGTGCAGGTATGGCCCCCGATGTGATGGGCGTCACCTCTTGTTGATGACCGCCTCCATCACGGCCTTGGCGATCGGAGCGGCGAGGCCGCCGCCGGAGACGTCGTCCCGGTTGGCACTGCTGTCCTCGACCACCACGGCCACGGCGACGGGCGAGCCGCTGCTGGTCTTCGCGTACGAGATGAACCAGGCGTACGGCTTCTCGCTGTTGTTCAGACCGTGCTGGGCGGTACCGGTCTTGCCGCCGACAGTGACGCCGTCGATGAGGGCCTTGGTTCCCGTGCCGCTCTTGACGACGGTCTCCATCATCTGCTGGAGCTTCTGCGCGTTCTCGCCCGAGAGAGGCCGGCTGAGCTCCTCTTTCTCGTGGGTGTAGATCGAGTCGAAGTTGGGCGCCTGCCGCTCGGCGACCATGTACGGCTGCATGAGCTTGCCGTCGTTGGCGACTGCGGCGGCAACCATGGCCATCTGGAGCGGGGTGGCGCGGTTGGAGGCCTGGCCGATGCCCGCCATGGCGTTCTGCGGCCGGTTGTCCTTGGGGTAGACGCTCGCGTCGGCGCGGACCGGGGTGAAGATCTCCTTGTTGAAGCCGAACTTGGCGGCCTCGTCCATCATCTTCTGGTTGCCCAGATCGTCGCTGATCTTGCCGAAGACGGTGTTGCAGGACATCCGCAGCGCTTCCCGGAGCGAGGCGTTCTCGCACGGGATGTTGCCCTCGTTCGCCAGGACGGTGGTCGACAGCGGAAGCTTGTACGGCAGCGGGGAGTCCGTCTTGCCGTCGATGTCGGTGTAGAGGCCGTTCTCCAGAGCGGCGGCGGCGGTGACGACCTTGAACGTCGAGCCGGGCGGGTAGGTCTCGCGCAATGCCCGGTTGAGCATCGGCTTGTCCTTGTCCGCCAGGAGCTTCTGCCAGGCCTTGGTGTCCGCGTTGGAGTTGCCCGCGAAGGTCGAGGGGTCGTACGAGGGGGTGCTGGCGAGGGCCAGGATGGCGCCGGTCTGCGGGTCGAGCGCGGCGACGGCACCCTTCTTGTTGCCCAGCCCCTGGAAGGCGGCCTTCTGGGCGGCGGCGTTGAGGGTGGTGACGACGTTGCCGCCCTGCTTCTTCTCGCCCGTGAACATCGACAGGGTGCGGTCGAAGAAGAGCTGGTCGTCGTTGCCGGTGAGGATGCCGTCCTCAAGGCTCTCGAGCTGTGAGGCGTCGAAGGCCTGCGACGAGTAGCCGGTGACGGGCGCCCACATGGGGCCGTTCTTCCAGGCCCGCTTGTACTTGAAGTCGCTGTCCTTGGTCTCGACCGAGCTGGTCACGGGGTTGCCGTCGACGATGATGTTGCCGCGCTCATGGGCGTATCGCTCGATGCGGACGCGGCGGTTCTCGTCGCGGGTGTTCAGCTCGTCGGCGCGGACGTACTGGAGGTAGTTGGTCCGCACGAGCAGGGCGAGGATGAGGACGCCGCAGAAGATCGCGATCCGGCGCAGGGGCTTGTTCACGGTCGGACCACCTGGGTCATCTCGGCGTCGGAGGACGGGGCGGGGGCCGGTGCGGGGCGGCGTGCGGTGTCGCTGATCCGGATCAGGATGCCGATCAGGGCCCAGTTGGCGATCACGGACGAACCACCGGCCGCGAGGAACGGCATCGTCATACCGGTCAGCGGGATGAGACCCATGACACCGCCGGCGACGACGAACACCTGGATGGCGAAGGCGCCGGAGAGACCGATCGCGAGGAGCTTCCCGAACGGGTCGCGGGCGGCGAGAGCGGTGCGGACACCGCGCTCGACGATCAGACCGTAGATCAGCAGGACGGCCATCATTCCGGCGAGACCGAGCTCCTCACCGACAGTGGAGAGGATGAAGTCGGCGTTGGCCGCGAAGCCGATCAGGTCGGAGTTGCCCTGGCCCCAGCCGGTGCCGAGGGTGCCACCGGAACCGAAGGACATGATGGCGTTGGCGATCTGCTCGCAGGCGCCGGTCTTGTCCGTCGTGTAGCACGCGAACGGGTCCAACCAGGCGTTCACACGGGACTGGACGTGCGGTTCAAAGGTGGCAACGCCGACTGCACCGGCTGCGGACATCAGGAGACCGAAAACGATCCAGCTGGTCCGTTCCGTGGCGACGTACAGCATGATCACGAACAGGCCGAAGAAGAGCAGAGACGTACCGAGGTCGGTCTCGAAGACCAGGATCAGGATCGACAGCCCCCAGATCACGAGGATCGGTCCGAGGTCACGGCCGCGGGGCAGGTAGAGGCCCATGAAGCGGCGGCTGGCGAGGGCCAGGGCGTCGCGCTTCACCATCAGATAGCCGGAGAAGAAGATCGCGATGATGATCTTGGCGAACTCCCCGGGCTGGATGGAGAACGGGCCGAGGCTGATCCAGATCTTGGCGCCGTTCACCGAGGGGAAGAACATTGGCAGGATCAGCAGGACCAGCGCCACGGCCATGGAGATGTACGTGTAGCGCTGCAGGATGCGGTGATCCTTGAGCACCATCAGTACGGCGACGAACAAGGCGACGCCGATCGCGGAGTACATCAGTTGCTTGGGCGCGTCGGGACTGAAGGCGCCGAACAGCGTCTCGGCCCGCTGGATCAGCCGAGGCGACTTGTCCAAGCGCCAGATCAGCACCAGCCCCAGCCCGTTGAGCAGGGTTGCCAGTGGCAGCAGCAGCGGGTCCGCGTACGGAGCGAACTTGCGCACCACGAGGTGGGCGACGCCGCCGAGCAGGACCAGGCCGAGCCCGTATCCGAGCATGCCGGAAGGCAGTGTGCCATCCATGGCAAGGCCCACATTGGCGTACGCGAACACCGAGATGCCGATGGCGAAAGCCATCAGGCCCAGCTCGGTGTTGCGACGGCTCGGTGCGTCGATCGCGCCGATCGTGGTCGTGTTGGTGACAACGCTCATGGTGCTGAAGGCCCCCTACGGCTTTACTGCTTACCGCACTGCGGGACCAGCTTCATCTCTTCCTCCGAGAGGCTGGGGCCGGGAGTGGGAGTCGCTGTGGTCGGCTTGGTCTTGGTGGCGGTGGACGTGGTGCCGGACTCGGTGGACGTCTTCGAGAGGTCCGAGCCCGTGCCGCCGGCTTCACCCTCGCCGGTGCCGGTCTTGCTCGCGGCCTCGGCCGCGCGGCGCTGCGCGTCCTTCTTGCAGGCGGACGCCTGGGTCGAGAGTTCGCTGATCTTCTCGCGGGCGTCGGCCAGGTTGCCCTCGGCGATGGTCGCCTTGATCTGCTTGCGCTGATAGGGCGGGAGGTACTTGAGTTCGATCTCGGGGTGGTCCTTCTCAACCTTCGAGAGCGAGACCCATGCGAGGTCCTGGCTGATGCCGCGGTACAGCGCGACGTGGTCGTTCTTCGCGCCGACGAAGAACTGGTTCTGGGTCCAGCGGTAACCGCCGTACACACCACCACCGATGACGGCCAGCGCGAGCACGAGGTAGAACGAACGCTTCAGCCATTTGCGGCCGCCGCCGGGCTTGACGAAGTCGTCGTCGGTGTACGCGTCGAAGGAGCCGTCCGGCATTCCGCCGTACCCGAGGCCGTCACCGCTTCCAGGCGGGCCGAAGCCGCCCGCGGGCGGCGGGACGGGGCGGCCGAGGCCGGCCGCCCGGCCGGCCGGGGTGGTCATGGCGTCGCCGTCGTTCAGCTGGGCGGACTGGTTCTCGGCGACGGCGCCGACGACGACCGGGGTGTCGTTGAGATGCCCGGCCAGGGTGTCGTTGCTGTCGACGTCGAGGACGTCGGCGACGATGCAGGTGATGTTGTCCGGGCCGCCGCCGCGCAGAGCGAGCTGGATGAGCTCCTGGATCGTCTCCTGCGGGCCCTGGTAGCTGGCGAGGGTCTCCTCCATCGTCTGGTGCGAGACGACGCCGGAGAGTCCGTCGGAGCAGATCAGATAGCGATCGCCGACCCGTACCTCACGGATGGAGAGGTCGGGTTCGACGTGGTCGCCGCTGCCCAGCGCGCGCATCAGCAGGGAGCGCTGCGGGTGGGTGGTGGCTTCTTCCTCGGTGATGCGGCCCTCGTCGACCAGCCGCTGGACCCAGGTGTGGTCCTGCGTGATCTGGGTCAGCACGCCGTCGCGCAGCAGGTACGCGCGGGAGTCGCCGACATGGACCAGGCCGAGGCGCTGACCGGTCCAGAGCAGAGCGGTGAGCGTGGTGCCCATGCCCTCCAGCTGGGGGTCCTCCTCGACCATCATGCGCAGCTGGTCGTTGGCCCGCTGGACCGCCGCACCGAGCGAGGTGAGGATGTCCGAGCCGGGCACGTCGTCGTCGAGCTGGACGAGCGTGGAGATCACCTCGGAGCTGGCGACCTCACCGGCCGCCTGGCCGCCCATGCCGTCGGCGATGGCGAGAAGGCGCGGACCGGCATAGCCGGAGTCCTCGTTCCCCTCTCGGATCATGCCCTTGTGCGATCCGGCGGCGAAGCGCAGGGACAGACTCATGCGCACCTCGCCCGTCGGCTCGGGGTACAGCCTGTCTCGCGCCACACTGCCCACCCTCCGGTCGGGAGCAGGTCCGGGTCCGTTGCCCGGACCGCTCCGGCCCGCTCGCTCCGCTCGCTCATTGTCGTACTACTTCCGCAGCTCGATGACGGTCTTGCCGATCCGGATCGGCGCGCCCAGCGGAACAGGCGTCGGGGTGGTGAGGCGGGTCCGGTCGAGATACGTGCCATTGGTGGACCCGAGATCCTCGACGATCCACTGGCCGTCACGGTCGGGGTAGATCCTGGCATGCCTGCTGGACGCGTAGTCGTCGTCCAGCACGATCGTTGAATCGTGCGCCCGGCCCAGCGTGATGGTCTGTCCCTGGAGCGCCACCGTGGTGCCGGTGAGGGTGCCCTCGGAGACGACCAGCTTTGTGGGCGCCCCACGGCGCTGGCGGCCGGGCTGCTGGCGTTGCTGCGGCGGTGCCGCGCCGGTTTGGCGTGCCTGTTGCGGTCGCGTGTCGCCCGCGTTGCGGCGTGAGCCGCGTTGCGTGACGCGCGTTCCGAACAGGTCGCTGCGGATGACCTGAACGGCCACGATGACGAACAGCCACAGAACAGCCAGGAAACCTAGCCGCATGACCGTCAGGGTCAGCTCTGACATTGCCCCCGCTTCACCCTTCGGCTTGCCGGTAAACGATGGTGGTGCTGCCCACGACGATCCGCGAGCCGTCGCGGAGCGTAGCGCGGGTGGTGTGCTGCCCGTCTACCACGATGCCGTTGGTAGACCCGAGATCCTGGATCGTCGAGGGCGTTCCGGTCCGGATCTCACAGTGCCGGCGCGATACGCCGGGGTCGTCGATCCGCACGTCGGCGTCGGTGCTGCGTCCCAGCACCAGCGTCGGGCGGGAGATCTGATGGCGGGTGCCGTTGATCTCGATCCAACGTCGTACCTGCGCGCCCGGCATGGGGCCGGGCGCGGCCGGCGGGCGCCGGTCGGTAGTGGGTGCTCCGGGACGGCCACCGCCCGGCGGCGGGGCCGCGGGCATGGGCGGGACGGAGCTGGGGGGATAGCCGTAGCCGCCGGTGGGCTGCGGGGCGGCGGGGCGCCCGTGGCCGGGTTGTCCGGGGTGGCCCTGTGGAGCCTGCTGGCCCTGCTGCGAGGTGCTCGAAGCAAGGGTGCGGCTGCGCACGCGGTAGAGCCCGGTGTCGAGGTCCTCCGCCTTCTCCAGGTGAACCTTGATCGGTCCCATGAAGGTGTAGCGCTGCTGCTTGGCGTAGTCCCGGACCAGACCGGAGAGCTCGTCGCCGAGCTGGCCGGAGTACGGGCTCAGGCGCTCGTAGTCCGGGGCGCTGAGCTCGACGATGAAGTCGTTGGGGACGACGGTCCGCTCGCGGTTCCAGATCGTTGCGTTGTTGTCGCACTCGCGCTGGAGGGCACCCGCGATCTCGACCGGCTGGACCTCGGACTTGAACACTTTGGCGAAGGTGCCGTTGACCAGACCTTCGAGACGCTGCTCGAAACGCTTCATGACTCCCATGGGGCACCTCCTCCGGTGTTCTCGTCCCTGTACTGCTTACTGATCGTATCCACGCGTCGGGAAATCGGCTGGTTCCCCTTGTCTGCCCAGTGGATGAGTGTCACCCCTCACACGGATCGTAGAGGTGACCGCTCCTCACAGTGTCCCGCACCTGCGGTGTGCTGAGGAGGAGTGGGGGTGACCGCATTGCGTTCCCGCTTCCCGTCATCCGCCCGGCAAAACAACGGATGTGAATCCACCCTGTCCAGCGTGCTAATCTTCCGGATGTCGCCAGGCGCTCGCACCAACAGGTGAGAGAGTCTGAAAACACCACTCATGCGCGAGTGGCGGAACGGCAGACGCGCTGGCTTCAGGTGCCAGTGTCCTTAGGGACGTGGGGGTTCAAATCCCCCCTCGCGCACAAGAGAGAAGCCCCACAGGCCAACGGTCTGTGGGGCTTCTTCGTTCCCGGACGAGGGGGTCGGCGGCGGGGCGACTTTCGTCGTGCGCGGGCGCAACGGAAGAAAGGCATCGCGTGTGCGAAGGGCTGCCTAGGGTGCGGGGCGTGTACGCGATATCGGAACTCCGGGCCGGATGGCAGTGGTGTGCGGCGCCGGAGCTGTGATCCCGCCGCAGGACGGCCGGGGAGGCCGTGCTGGCCGTGGTGCTCGGGCTGCTGGCCGCGGGGACGGAAGAACTGCTGCGCGGCGGGGAAGTGCGGCGTCCTCTACGTGGGTGTGACCGTCGCGATGACCTGGCCGGGGCTGCGGCCGCTGACCCAGGTGTTGTTCACCACCCTCTATTTTTTGGCAACGACGCTCGTGCCGGGTCTAGCAAGCCGGTACCGGACGCAGCGCCGGACCCTGCTGCACGCTCTCCAGGAGCGCAATGCACAGCTGATCCGGGAGCGGGCCATGATCGTGGGGCAGGCGCGGCTCATGGAGCGCCAGCGGATCGCTCAGGCACATGCACGACAGCCTCGGTCACCAACTGGCGCTGATCTCTGTTCGTACGGGGGCACTGGAGGTCGACCCGGAGCTGACGGTGCGGCAGCGCGAGGCGGTCGGTGTGCTGCGCGGTGCGTCGGTTTGTGCCATGCACGAACTGTGGGAAGTCGTCGGGATTCCGCGGGACGACGTCGCGGGACCCGGGCGCGGCGAGGACGGGCAGTGGGTGCGGTGGTCAGCGGCGGGCGGGGGCTGCCCGGGCTCCACGAACGGGATCAGAGTCGTCTTCGCTGACGACGAGCCCCTCATCCGGGCGAGGATACGGACGATCCTGACCTCGGACCGCTTCATCGAGGTTGTTGCCGAGGCGGCGAATGTGCGCGAGGCCGCGGATCAGGTCGGTGCCCATGCGGCGGATGTGGTGCTGCTCGACATCCAGATGCCGGTGATGGACGGGCTCACAGCACTGGTGGAGCCGTGCACGGCAGCACCGGCGGTGCGGCTGCGCTCACGGCGTTCGGGGAGCGGGAGAACGTCCTGCGGGCGTGGAGCAAGGGGGTGCCGGATTCCTGCTCACGGGCACCGCGCCGGCCGAGCTGATCCAGGCGGTTCGGGCGGCAGCGGCCGGTGACGCCTATCTCTCGCCCGGTGCCGGCACGTGGTCGATCAGCTGGCCAGGGGACAGACGGCGAAGCAGGGTGAAGGGGCGCGGCGGGTGGCGGAACTCAGTAGGCGGGAACGCGAGGTACTGCCCCTGCTCGGCGAGGGGCTGTCCAACGCCGACGCAGGCAGGCCGCTGCACATGAGGGAAACAATGGTGAAGACGTATGTCAGCCGGATCCTGGCGAAACTGAGGTGCGAGAACCGGGTGCAGGCTGCGCTGTTGGCGAGGGATGCGGGGCTGTAGGCGCGTCCTGGAGGCTCTGGAACGCTGGGCCTTGTTTCACGTGAAACATCTGATTCGGGGCATTCCGGTAAGTCGGGGCTTTCCTGTGTGGCGCGGTGTTTGTGTGTCCCAACGCAATGACGGGCCGGGGCTCACGGGAGTGTCCGATCCCCGCGAGCCCCGGCCGGTTTTCCGTCGTGCCGCGGCTCAGGCGGCGAGTCGCGCGGCGAGCGCCTTGGCCTTCTCCGTGGCCTCGGTGAACGCCCTGGCGCGGGAGGCCTCGGCGAGCGGGATGAGCTCGGCCATCGCGGGCTGGGAGTGGGCCAGCGTCAGCTCCGGGACGATGAAGTCGACCTCGGCGCCGAACATGTTCGTCAGCAGCTTCTCCAGGTAGTTCTGGACGAACTCGGAGTCCTCGCGCGGGGTGCCGGGGGCGTACGAGCCGCCGCGGCTGGCGACGACGGTGATCGGGGTGCCCGCCACCGGGCTGTCGGGCCCCGCGTTGCGGCCGACGATGATCACCTGGTCGAGCCAGGCCTTCAGGGTCGACGGGATGCTGAAGTTGTACATCGGGGCGCCGATCAGGACAGCATCCGCGGCTTCCAGTTCGGCGGCGAGCTCGCTGCGCAGCGGGTCCTCGCCGCCGGCGGCTGCCGCTGTGGCGTCCAGGTGGGGCAGGGGGTTCGCGGCGAGGTCGCGGTAGACGACCTGCCCGTCCGGGTGCTGCTCGAGCCAGGTCTTGACGAAGGTGGCGGTGACCTCGCGCGATGCGGAGCCCAGCGGGAAGACGGCGGAGTCGAGGTGCAGAAGCGTGGCCATGGGGGGTCTCCACGGAATATTTAGAGGGTGATGCCCGGCCGTTGATGCAGGGCATCTTTTTCGTATGCACCTAGTAATAACATAGGGGCTTACAAATCATAAGCCCCTCACTCTGACGCAGTACCCTGGGTGTATGGCGGAACACAGTGAGCAGGCGTGTCGACGGGTCGACGTGAGCATCACGCGCGTCTTCGAGCTGTTCGGGAAGCGCTGGACGGGCCCGATCGTCTCCGTCCTTCTGCAGCAGCCGGTGCACTTCGCGGATCTGCGGCGGGCGATTCCGGGCATCAGTGAGCGCATGCTCTCGGACCGGTTGACCGAACTCGGTGCGGCCGGGCTGGTGGTGCGTGAGGTCGACGAGGGGCCGCCGCTGCGGGTCTCGTACCGGCTGACGCGGGCCGGTGCCGCGATGGAGCCCGCCCTGAAGGAGCTGGCGCTCTGGGCGCAGACGTACCTCGTGGTCGACGAGAGCGGCTGCTGACGGCTCGCGGCGGTTACTGGGGCGTGCCCGTGCCCGGGGTGCTCGTCCCGCCCGACGCGTTGTAGCGCAGCAGGTACCCGGCGAACCGCGCGAGATCGTCCGCGGTCCACTCCGCGAGGCGCTGCTGGTAGGCCGCGTGGCGGCTGGCCTGTGTCGAGGCAAGGGCCTGGGTTCCGGCCTCGGTGGGGTGCAGCACCTGGATCCGGTGGTCCGTGGGGTCTGGATGGCGCTCGACCAGGCCGAGCTTTTCCAAGGTGGCGACCTGTCGGCTGACCGTCGATTTGTCGAGCATGTAGTGCGCGGCCAGATCCGTTGCGCGGCAGCCCTCGTGGCGCGGGTGCGGTGCTGGCGTTGCGGATCAGGGCGGCGCTGGCCCTCGGTGCGTCACTCGTGGTGAGCGTGATCGGGGCGGTCTTCGCGGGGCCGATGTTCGGGCTGGTGGACCACGGGCTGGGCGGACTCTGGGCGATGGCCTGGCTCTACTCGGCGGGCATTCTCCTGATCGGCGTGGGGCTGCACACGTTCCTCAAGCGGTGGACGACGCTCGGCGTGATGGTGCTGTTCGTGATGCTGAACTTCACCAGTTCCGGCGGCATCTTCCGGCCTGAACTGCAGCCCGGCTTCTTCGGCTCGCTGCATGCGTTCTGGAACGGCGCGGGCTTCGTCGAAGGTGCGAGGAGCCATGTGTACTTCGA
Organism: Streptomyces sp. NPDC051286; assembly: GCF_044455345.1. Classification (NCBI taxonomy): domain Bacteria; kingdom Bacillati; phylum Actinomycetota; class Actinomycetes; order Kitasatosporales; family Streptomycetaceae; genus Streptomyces; species Streptomyces sp. NPDC051286. The sequence continues at coordinate 59,092 of NZ_JBITER010000008.1, forward strand.
TGGGCACGGACTCGGCGGACACGTGCTGGTGCTCGCGCCCTGATTCGTGGTGGGGCTGGCTGCGATGGGAGCGGCCGGGGTGGCCGAAGGAAAGCGCCGGAAGGTTGCTGCGCAGGCTCAGGGTGTGGGTTCGTCCCGGCACCGGGCCGGGTCGGAGAACCGGACAGGCGCGGAGAGCGGGGTGACGGCGGAGCATCGGTCCGAGGCCGAGGCGAGGGAGGAGCTGGAGGAGTCTGTCGGCGTTTGACCAGGGCAAGGCGCTGTCCACAGGTGTTCGGTCAGGTTTTCCACAGGGGCAGACGGCTGTTGGCGGACGGCGGTACCGTCGTCGGGAGTTGATGTTGGACAGGACGTCGGTCGAGGGCGGGGAAGGCTGCGCGCCATGGGTGAGTTCGAAGCGGCAGTGCCGAGGCAGCGGGTTGTGACGGATGAGCCGCGCATACCGGTTGTGCCTGGGTTCGCCCGGCGCGCGGCCGTTGCGGCGGACAGCGCGCCGCAGTCGCCGAGGCGGACGGGCAAGGAGCTGCGCGACCGGGTGCCCAGGACCTCGCACGATGCGCTGATCCTTCCCTCGGGCCGGCCCGATGCCGTGCAGGCCGTCGAGGAGTCGAACCGGGGCCGAGTGCCCGGCCTCGCGCCCATCCGGGTGGGGCGGATGGCCGCCACACCGTTCGCGTTTCTGCGCGGTTCGGCCGGGCTGATGGCCCATGACCTGACGGGCACACCGGTGACCGGGGTGGGCGCCCAGCTCTGCGGCGATGCGCACGCGGCCAACTTCGGGCTGTACGGCGATGCGCGAGGCAGCCTGGTCATCGATCTGAACGACTTCGACGAGACCGTGTTCGGCCCGTGGGAGTGGGACCTCAAGCGGCTCGCCACCTCGCTGGTACTCGCGGGGCGTGAGGCCGGGGCGGACGAGGACACCTGTCGGCGGGGTGCATACGACACGGTGGGTGCGTACCGGAGGACGATGCGATTGCTGGCCAGACTGCCCGCGCTCGACGCCTGGAATGCCATCGCCGATGAGGAACTCGTCTCGCACACGGATGCGCGGGACCTGGTCGGCATGCTGGAACGGGTCTCGCAGAAAGCCCGTAAGAACACCAGCGCCCGCTTCGCCGCCAAGTCCACGGAGGAGGCCGAGGGCAGCGGACGCCGCTTTGTCGACGCACCGCCGGTGCTGCGGCGAGTGCCGGATGCGGAGGCCGCGGCGGTCGCGGCGGCGCTCGGCGACTATGTGGGCACGATCTCGGAGGACCGGGTGCCGCTGCTCGCCCGTTACGCGATCCATGACGTGGCATTCCGGGTGGTCGGCACGGGGAGCGTGGGAACCCGGTCGTACGTGGTGCTGCTGCTCGATCACCGCGGCGAGCCGTTGGTCCTGCAGGTGAAGGAGGCGCGGCCCTCCGCGCTGGCGCCGTATCTGCCCGCCGTCGGTTTCGAGGTGCCCGAGGCGGCGCACGAGGGTCGCCGAGTGGTGCTCGGGCAGAAGCGGATGCAGGTGGTCAGCGACATTCTGCTGGGCTGGGCGACTGTGCAGGGGCGGCCCTTCCAGGTGCGGCAATTCAGGAACCGCAAGGGCAGTGTGGACCCGGCGGCCCTGGCGGCCGACCAGGTCGACGACTACGGGCGGATGACAGGCGCACTGCTGGCGAGGGCCCATGCCCACAGCGCCGACCCGCGGTTGATCGCGGGCTACTGCGGCAAGAACGACGAGCTGGACGAAGCGGTGGCGAGCTTCGCCGTGACGTACGCGGACCGTACGGAGGCGGATCACGCGGAGCTGGTGCGGGCTGTCGGTTCGGGGCGAGTAGCAGCCGAGCTCGGGGTGTGAGGGGCGCTCCGCCGACCGTGCGTCCTCGGGGCGCGGGCCGGGGCCATACGCTGGACGGGTGACCCACGAAGCCGCCGGGGTGCCGACCACCCGGAACGACGATGACCGGCAGGACAACGACCGGCAGCAGGAGCAGCACGAGCAGCATGGCCCTCGGGGCGACGCCGACGCGGGCGGTGCCGCTGATGCGCGCCCCGAGGCGCGGCTGGCGAAGGCCGTGCGGGTGGCGGAGCAGGCGCTGATCGAGTTCGAGATCGCGGTGGAGACCTTCCGGGTCGAGGTGGAGAACTTCTCCCGGCTGCACCACCAGAAGCTCGGCCCGATGTACGCCCGCCTCGACGAGCTCGACGCGCAGATCGCGGAGGCCCGAGCCGCTCGGACCGGTGACCCCGAGGATCTGCGCAGGGCTCAGGAGGCTCGGGCGCTCGTGATGCCGATGCCGGGAATCGACGAGCTTTTCCACGACTGGCTCGACTCCGACGGGCTGTCCCCCGAGGCAGCGGCGATGCTGACCGAGCAGCCGGTGCGGCCGCCCAAGCGGGTCCGGCCGACCGAGGAGGCGCGCAAGCTCTACCGCGAGCTGGCACGCAGTGCCCACCCCGATCTCGCCCAGGACGAGACGGAGCGGGCGCGCCGGGACGAGTTCATCACCCGCGTCAACGCCGCCTACGGGCGTGGGGACGAGGCCCTGCTGAAGGAGCTGGCGGACGAGTGGGCGGCGGGGCCGGTTCCACCGCAGGCGGAGCTCAGCGAGAGCGAGGAGATTTACGCCCGGCTGAACTGGCTGACCCAGCGCAAGGAACTTTTGACGGTGCTCGCCCAGGAGCTGGAGGAGGGCGCGATCGGGGCCATGCTGCGGATGGCGCCCGACGACCCGGACCGGCTGCTCGACGAGATCGCCGAACAGCTGCTGGGTGAGGTCTCGCAGCGAGAGGCGGAGCTGGCAGGTCTGGTGCAGTAGCGTTTCCGGTAAGTCCGGAGCGTACGCACGAGAGAAGGCATGACCCATGAATTTCGCCCCGCTGCCCTCGGTGGATGTCGCGGCGGTGCCGTCGGACGGCCTTGTGCTGGACGTCCGGGAGAACGACGAATGGGCGGCGGGGCATGTCGACGGTGCCCTGCACATTCCGATGAGTGACTTCGTCGGCCGCTTCGGTGAGGTGACCGAGGCGGCGGAGGACGGTCGGCGCGTGCATGTGATGTGCCGGGTCGGCGGCCGGTCCGCCCAGGTCACTCAATACCTGGTGCAGCAGGGCATCGACGCCGTGAACGTCGACGGCGGGATGCTCGCCTGGGACGGTGCCGGGCGCCCGATGGTCACGGACAACGGCAACCCGGCCTTCGTTCTCTGATTCGGCGGGGATCCTCCCTCGCGCCGGTGGGAGCCGGAGCGGGCCCGGGGTCTCAGCCGAGGGGATGGGCGGCCAGCAGGTCGCCCAGTGCCTCCTCGTGCATCGCTGCGGGGCCGAGCGACAGCTCGATCTGCTTCGCCCAGGCGTGGAAGCGGTGCAGCGGGTAGTCGGTGTCCGCGCCGAAGCCGCCGTGCAGATGCTGGGCGGTCTGCACGACCCGACGGACCCCGTCCGACGCCCAGATCTTCGCCACCGCGACATCGCCCGCGACGGGCAGCGTTCCGGGCGCACCGGTGGAGATTCGCCAGGCCGCCTGCCAGAGGCTCACTTCCATGGCCCGCAGATCGATGTACCGGTCCGCGGTCTGGACAGCGACGGACTGAAACGTCGCGACGGGATACCCGAACTGCTCGCGCTTTCCGGTGTATTCGCTTGTCATGGCGAGCACGGCCTCGCCGAGACCCAGCGCGAACGCGCAGGTTCCGGTGGTGAGCAGGGTGCGCAGCCACTCCCAGGCACCCGGCGCACTGATCAGCGCGCTGTTCTCGATCCGTACCGTGTCCAGCTGGACCTCGGCGAACAACTCACCGCTCGTGGAGACCTGTTCGGTGAGTGCGACGCCCTCGGCCGTGCGGCGTACCAGTGCCAGCACGGCCAGGCCCTCGTCCGTGTGGGCGGGCACCGCGATCCAGTCCGCGGACTGGGCCCACGGCACCCCCGACTGCACTCCGTCGAGCACCCAGCCCGCGCTTTCGCCGTCCTCGCCGCTGGACCGGTCCTGGTCCTGGCCGGCCTTTCCCGCAAGGTCCCGGCGGGCGGTGACGGCGAGCTCGGCCGGATCGTGGCCGGTGCGGCCGTTGGCGCCGACGGTGAGGACCAGCTCGCCCCGGCCGACTCGGGGCAGCAGCTCGGCTGCCAGGCCGCGGTCGCCGTGCTGCTGGATCGTCATCGCGACCGCGCAGGTCTCCAGCAGCGGCACCCGGGCGAGCACCTTCGCCGATTCGCGCAGGACCAGGCAGAGCGCGACCACGTCGAGCCCGGCCCCGCCGTGTTCCGGTGCCAGCGTCAGGCTCAGCAGGTCACCTGCGGCCAGCCTCGCCCACACGGACCGGTCGATGTCCTCGGCCACCGTTCCGGGAGTGAGCGCGGGGCTGGGCACTCCGTCGGGCTCAACGCCCGAGAAGACCGCCCTTGCCGCCTCGACGGCTGCCTGCTGCTCCTCGGTGAAGGTGAAGTCCACTGCACTGACCTCCCGCGAACCGCTGTGCGCTTAACAGGACCTGACGGGTCGTCAAGATAGAACAGGTTCTATGAGAAGGGAACAGGGGAAGGGTGCGGCGGTCCGGGAGACCCGGAGATCCGAGGAGATTCGGGGAGGTTACGAGGAGATCCAATCGAACTCGGTGGGATCCGAGTGATCCGAGAGGTCAGCGGTCGAAGTCGAGTTCCACCTCCGGTGTGAGCGGATGCGACTGGCAGGCAAGCACATAGCCCGCCCCTGTCTCTTCCGGCTCCAGCGCGAAGTTGCGGTTCATCCGGACCTCGCCCGAGACCAGGAACGCCCTGCACGTCCCGCACACCCCGCCCTTACAGGCGTACGGAGCGTCGGAGCGGCCGCGCAAGACCGTTTCCAGCAGCGATTCGCCTTCCTGGACCGGCCAGTTGCCCGAGCGTCCGTCCAGCGTCGCGGTGAGCGTGCTGTGTGCGGGCGCCTCGACCCGTGTGCGGGCGGGAGCGGTTGGGCCGTCGTCGACGTGGAAGATCTCCTGGTGGATACGGGCCCGGTCGACACCGAGGCCGTGCAGCGCACCCTCTGCCGCCCGGACCAGGCCGAACGGCCCACAGAGATACCAGCCGTCCACCCCTCCCACCGACAGGAGCGCGGGCAGCAGCCCGGTCAGCCGCTCCCGGTCGAGCCGGCCGGACGGGAGACCTGCCTGCTGCTCCTCGCGGGAGAGCACTGTCACCAGCTGGAAGCGGTCCGGGTAGCGGTCCTTGAGGTCGGCGACCTCGTCCAGGAACATCGTCGAGGCAGCCGTCCGGTCGCTCCGAATCAGACAGAACCGGGCCTCGGGCTCACGGGCCAGCAGAGTCGACGCGATCGACAGCACCGGGGTGATGCCGCTGCCGCCGACGATCGCCGCGTAGTGACCGGCGCGCGGCGTGAGCACGAAGCGTCCCATCGGGGGCATCGCCTCGACCTGGTCGCCGACGGCGAGTTCCTTGAGGGCGTACGTGGAGAACGCGCCGCCGTCGACCAGGCGGATGCCCACCTTCAGCTCGGGATCGGCTGGGGCATCGGCGGCAGGGGTGCAGATCGAGTACGAACGCCGGATTTCTTCGCCCTGGACCGTGTAGCGCACATTGAGGTGCTGCCCTGCCTTGTGGCGGAAGGTCTCGCGCAGCTCGGGGGGCACCGCGAAGGTCACGGCCACCGAGTCGTCGGTCAGCCGCTCGATCGCTCGGACCCGGAGCGGATGGAACATCTACAACTCCTTGAAGTGGTCGAACGGTTCACGGCAGCTCGCGCAGCGGCGCAGCGCCTTGCAGGCGGTGGAGGAGAACCGGCTCAGCAGCTCCGTGTCCGTGGAGCCGCAGTGCGGGCAGCGCACCGAGAGGGTGAGCGGCACCGGTCCGCCGGACCCGGTGGCGGCATCATGCGGGCGCGGGGGTGCTATGCCGAACTCGGCGAGCTTGCGCCGCCCCTCTGCGCTGATGTCGTCGGTCGACCAGGCCGGTGCGAGCACAGTGACCACGGAGACCCCCGATATGCCGTGGTCGTGCAGCACCTGCTCGATATCGGCCGACATGGCCTCGATCGCCGGGCAGCCGGTGTACGTCGGGGTGAGGCGGACGGTGACTTTGCCCGGGGCGAGCACCTCCACTCCGCGGAGCACGCCCAGCTCCTCCAGGGTGAGCACAGGCAGCTCGGGGTCGGGCACGGACCCCGCGAGCCTGCGCACCTCCTCTTCCAGCAGCGTGCCGGTCACCACGACGCCCCCGGGTGGCTGCGGTGCAGATGCTGCATCTCGGCGAGCATCCGCCCGAAAGGTTCCGTGTGGATGCCCTGCCGTCCTGCCCCGGCCGCCCAGGCCCCGGACTGCGGACCGGTCGGCACCGTCAGCGTCGCCTGCTGCAGGACGCCGGTGACGGTGGCCAGCCAGTCGGTGTGCAGCGAAGGCCAGTCGATCTCCACTCCTTCGACCGGCTGGAACAGTTCACCGGTGAACCGCCACAGCGCATCCACCCCGCGTTGCATCCGCTGATGACTCTCCTCCGTGCCGTCGCCCAACCGCAGCGTCCAGTGGGTGGCATGGTCCTGGTGGTACGCGACCTCCTTGGCGGCCTTCGCGGCCAGCCCGGCGAAGTCGCCTCCGCCGGCTGCCAGTTGCTCGTACAACCCTCGCTGGTAGACGGAGAAGTAAAGCTGGCGGGCGATGGTGTGGGCGAAGTCGCCGTTGGGCTGTTCGACCAGCTGGACGTTGCGAAAGGCGCGCTCCTCGCGCAGGAATGCCAGATCGTCCTCGTCCCCGGCGAGCGAGAGCAGCATCCGGGCCTGTCCCAGGAGGTCCAGGGCGATGTTGGCGAGGGCCACCTCCTCCTCCAGCACGGGCGCGTGGCCCGCCCACTCCCCCAGCCGGTGCGAGAGCACCAGCGCGTCGTCGCCGAGGGCAAGGGACGCGGTCACAGGTTCTTCACCCCTTCCGGGATCTCGTAGAACGTCGGGTGCCGGTAGGGCTTGTCGCCCGCCGGCTCGAAGAACGAGTCCTTCTCGTCCGGCGAGGAGGCCGTGATCTCCGTGGATGGCACCACCCAGATGGAGACGCCCTCGGAACGGCGTGTGTACAGGTCACGGGCGTTGCGCAGGGCCATCTCGGCGTCCGGGGCGTGCAGGCTGCCCGTGTGGGTGTGGGAGAGGCCGCGCCGCGAGCGCACGAACACTTCCCAGAGCGGCCAGTCGGTCGAGCTGCTCATGCCGTCGCCTCCGCGTTCGGTGAGGTGTGCATGTCTGGCTGGGACATTTCCGCGTGTGCTGCTTCTGCCATGCGGGCCGGTGCGTGGGCGTGGCGGGTCGGTGCGGGGTGCTTGAGCGCGTACGAAGCCGCCGCGTCGCGGACCCAGGCGCCCTCTTCGTGTGCCCGGCGCCGCTGTGTGAGGCGCTGTTCGTTGCACGGGCCGTTGCCCTTCAGGACCTCCTGGAACTCCGTCCAGTCGATCGCCCCGAAGTCGTGGTGTCCGCGCTCCTCATTCCACCGAAGGTCCGGGTCCGGGAGGGTGAGCCCCAGCGCCTCGGCCTGCGGGACACAGATGTCGACGAATCGCTGCCGCAGCTCGTCGTTGGAGTGCCGCTTGATCTTCCAGGCCATCGACTGCGCCGAGTGCGCCGATGCGTCGTCCGGCGGGCCGAACATCATCAGGGACGGCCACCACCAGCGGTTCACCGCATCCTGCGCCATCTCGCGCTGCTCCGGGGTCCCGCGGCCGAGGGTGAGCAGCAGCTCGTACCCCTGGCGCTGGTGGAAGGACTCCTCCTTGCAGATACGGACCATGGCTCGTGCGTACGGGCCGTACGAGCAGCGGCAGAGCGGCACCTGGTTGGTGATCGCGGCGCCGTCCACCAGCCAGCCGATCGCGCCGACATCCGCCCAGGTCAGCGTGGGGTAATTGAAGATTGACGAATACCTCTGGCGGCCCGCGTGGAGCTTGTCGAGCATTTCCTCACGGCTCGTCCCCAGCGTTTCCGCCGCGCTGTAGAGATACAGCCCGTGTCCCGCCTCGTCCTGCACCTTGGCCATCAGGATCGCTTTGCGGCGCAGCGAGGGTGCGCGGCTGATCCAGTTGGCCTCGGGCTGCATGCCGATGATTTCCGAGTGGGCGTGCTGGGCCATTTGCCTGACCAGCGAGGCCCGGTACGCGTCCGGCATCCAGTCGCGCGGCTCGATGCGCTCGTCGGCCGCCACCGCGGCGTCGAAGGCTGCTTGCTGAGCCGCGTCCGCCCCCGCCGGCCCATCGAACCCACCTGCTGTCGCCTGCCGGGTCCCTCGCGCCTGGCCCTGCGCTGTCTGGTCCGTAGTCGCTGCCGCCATCCCGGGCTCCCTACCGACCGATCGTTCGGTTCAATGGCTTCAATGGTGAGTCGGTGGCCCGTAGGGTGTCAACCCTGTGGATAACTGACCGGGGATCGACGGGGATCGGGGCGGGATGGATTCGTACGACGACAGGGGCGTCGGAGACGGGAACGGGAGCGGTGGTCCGGGGGTGGATCCGGGTTCGGACCGGCGTCTTCGTACGACACCGCCCGCTGAATCCGCCGGACCTCCCGCGCCGGTGCGTTCCGGTATCGCCGGACTGTCCCGTCCGTACCAGATCGTGGCCGCCATCGCGCTATCGGTCATCGGTATGATTGCCTGCACCCATCTGGCCATGGTGTTTCTGCACGTCGCCCCGTCCAACACGCTGACCAAGCAGCACGGCAAAGCGGTCGACGACTGGGTCTATCCCGAGTTCGAGCAGAACTGGAAGCTCTTCGCGCCCAATCCGCTCCAGCAGAACGTCGCTGTGCACGTGCGGGCCGAGATAGCTGGTCCCGACGGACGTCGCACCACCCCGTGGATGAGTCTCTCGGCCGAGGACAGCAGAGGGATACGAGGCAATCTCCTCCCCAGTCACATCCACCAGAACGAGCTCCGCCGTGCCTGGGACTTCTATCTCAATTCCCACGACATCCAGAACCGCCCTAACGGACTGCGCGGCGATCTCTCCGAGCGCTATATCCGCCGCATCGTGATGCTGCGCCTCGGCGAGCACGACTACGGCGGCACCGTCGAGCGCATCCAGGTCCGATCCGAGGTGTGTTCCGTCTCCGCGCCGCCGTGGAGCACGGAGAAGATCAGCACCAAACCGAACTACCGGGTGCTGCCGTGGTGGACCGTCACCCCCGCCGATCTCCCCGGGAACGCCAAGGAGGCGGTCAAGTGAGTACGGCTCCCCCCGGCCGCAAGTTCGCCAGCGGCGTGCAGCGCATTACCTCCTCGGCTCTCGGCCGGTATCAGAGCGCCGTTGTCCGGATCGGTTTCTCCGCCACGTACCTGCTGTTCCTGCTGCGTGAGCTGCCGCACCGCCATGAGATGTACGGTCCCGACGCCCCATGGCGCTGGGACATGGCGAAGCAGCTCATATCGGGTAACGAGTCCTTCTCGGTGCTCATGTGGTCGGACAGCACGGCCTGGTTCGAGATCGTCTATGCGGTCGTCCTGCTTTCCGCCGCGCTGCTGATGGTCGGCTGGCACACCCGGGCAATGTCCGTCCTTTTCATGGTCGGTGTGCTCTCGCTGCAGAACCGCAGCGTCTTTCTGGGCGACGGCGGGGACAACGTCGTCCATCTGATGGCGATCTACCTCGTGCTGACGCGCTGCGGGCAGGTCTGGTCGCTGGATGCGCGACGTGCGGCGCGGGTACGCCGTACGGAGTCAGGGGCGGACGGCGAGTCGAAGTCGGAGCAGGAGCCGGGGGCGGGAGGCGCCCGGCCGGCCTTGAATGTCGCCGGGACGATTCTGTGGCTTGTGCTCGGCCTGGTCCTTGTTGTGGCTACGGCGACGGACGGCCTCGGTGGCACCTGGTGGCTGCCGACTCTCTTCTGGGTGCTGTGGATCGGGCACGGTGTCTGGTGGGCCGTGAACCGTTACGCGCCGCAGAGCGAACCACGCACGCTGCTCGATGTCCTCGCCAACCTCGCGCACAACGCCATTCTCGTCGTGATCATGGCCGAGGTCTGTCTGATCTACGCGACCGCGGGCTGGTACAAGGTCCAGGGATCGCGTTGGCAGGATGGCACGGCGCTGTACTACCCGCTCAATCTCGACTCCTTCACCCCGTGGCCCGCGCTGTCGCACCTTCTCGCGTCCAACGGCGTGATGGTCATGGTGCTGACGTACGGCACGGTCATCGTGCAGGTCGCCTTCCCCTTCACTCTCTTCAACCGGCGCGTCAAGAACGTCCTGCTCGTCGCCATGATGTGTGAGCACGCGGGCATCGCTCTGCTGCTGGGGCTGCCCTTCTTCTCGATGGCGATGATCGCCGCCGACTCCGTCTTTCTGCCGACGGTCTTCCTGGTCTGGCTGGGCGGCCGGGTGACGCTCGGGCGGCAGCTGCTGTTCTCGCGCACGGGCCGGGTGCCCGAGCAGCAGCGGGGCGGCGAGGAGGAGGTACCGCAGCACAGCGGAAGCAGTGGCCATACGCTCGTCGGGTGAGCAGTGATACCGGCAGCAGTAGGAGCAGTAGCAGTGAGAGTCCGTCGGCCGATGGCCTCGGGGTCGGTGAGCAGTCCGCGGAGGCGTTGCAGTACGACGACGGATTCGGGGCGGAGATCGGCGTCGGGCCGCATCCGCTGCCCTGGCCCGAGGGCGAGCGGTACGACCCCGAGCTGCTCGCCCAGGGCGACCGGCGCAATGTCGGTGACGAGTACCGCTACTGGACGAGGGAGGCGATCGTCGCCGATCTGGATCTTCGGCGGCACGACTTCCACGTAGCGGTGGAGAACTGGGGCCACGACTTCAATATCGGGTCGGTGGTGCGGACTGCGAATGCCTTCCTCGCCAAGGAGATCCACATCGTGGGCCGGCGGCGGTGGAACAGGCGCGGTGCGATGGTCACCGACCGGTACCAGCACGTGCGGCATCACCCCGACACGGCGGATCTGACCGCCTGGGCGGCGGCCGAAGGGCTGCCGATCATCGGGATCGACAATCTGCCGGGGGCGGTGCCGCTGGAGCGGACCGAGCTGCCGCGGCGCTGTGTGCTGCTCTTCGGGCAGGAGGGGCCGGGGCTGACCGAGGAGGCGCGTAAGCACGCGGCGATGGTGTGCTCGATTGCGCAGTTCGGATCCACGCGGTCGATCAACGCGGGGGCCGCGGCGGCCATTGCCATGCATGCGTGGGTGCAGCGGTATGCGGATATTTCGAGGGGCGTGGGAGCGGGCTGAGGCCGGGGGTGCCCCACTGCGCGGGCGGGGCGGCGGAGTGGCGCCTGCGGCGGGCTTCTCGCGCCCCTGCCCGTAGCGGGCGCCCTTCCCGAAATGGGGGTTCCGCCCCCCGGGCCCCGCTCCTCAAACGCCGGAGGAGCTCAAGAGACGCCGAGGGGCTGGAGCCGGGAGGAGCGGGGCGGGCTGTGTCAGGCCTGGCGGCGGACTTCCACCATGCGGAAGCGATTTGATACGAACGCTCCGTCGCACAGGGCCGCGTTGGCCGCAGGGTTGCCGCCCGAACCGTGGAAGTCGGAGAACGCCGCGGTCTGGTTGACGTACACCCCGCCCGTCAGATTCAGCGAGAGCTGGGCCGATTCGTCCAGGCAGACCTCCTCCACCGCGCGCTCCACCTCCGGTGACGTCGTGTACGCCCCGACCGTCATCGCGCCCTTGTCACGGATCGTGCGGCGGAGCAGCTCCACAGCGTCCGCCGTCGAGTCGACCGCGACCGCGAATGCCACCGGTCCGAAGCACTCCGACAGATACGCCGCTTCGTTGTCCGGCTTCGTGCCGTCGAGCTTCACGATGACCGGGGTGCGGACCACTGCGTCGGGGAACTCCGGGTTGGCCACCTCCCTTGAGGCCAAGGCGACTTCGCCCAGCCCTGCCGCGGCCTCCAGGCGGGCCTTCACATCCGGGTTGACCAGCGCGCCGAGCAGCGCGTTCGCCCGGGCATCGTCGCCGAGCAGACCGGTGACCGCGGCTGCGATGTCGCCCACCACGTCGTCGTACGTCTTGTCGCCCGTGTCCGTCGTGATGCCGTCCCGGGGGATCAGCAGGTTCTGCGGGGTGGTGCACATCTGGCCGCTGTACAGGGAGAGGGAGAACGCCAGGTTGGACAGCATGCCGCGGTAGTCGTCGGTGGAGTCGACGACGATCGTGTTGACCCCCGCCTTCTCCGTGTAGACCTGTGCCTGGCGGGCGTTGGTCTCCAGCCAGTCGCCGAAGGCGGTGGACCCGGTGTAGTCGATGATCTTGATCTCGGGGCGGACCGCCAGGGTCTTCGCGATGCCCTCGCCCGGACGCTCGGCGGCCAGACAGACGAGATTGGGGTCGAAGCCGGCCTCGCTCAGTACCTCGCGGGCCACCTGCACCGTGAGCGCCAGGGGGAGCACGGCGCGCGGGTGCGGCTTCACCAGGACGGGATTGCCCGTGGCGAGAGAGGCGAACAGTCCCGGATAGCCGTTCCACGTGGGGAAGGTGTTGCAGCCGATCAGCAGTGCGATGCCGCGGCCCGCCGCGATGTACGTCTTGTGCAGCTGCAGCGGATCGCGCTTGCCCTGCGGCTTGGACCAGTCCGCCGTCCGCGGGGTGCGGATCTGCTCCTCGTACGCATACGCCACCGCCTCCAGGCCGCGGTCCTGGGCATGCGGGCCGCCCGCCTGGAACGCCATCATGAACGCCTGACCGCTGGTGTGCATCACGGCGTGGCCGAACTCGTGGGTGCGGGCGCTGATGCGCGCCAGGATCTCCAGACAGACCAGTGCCCTGGTCTCGGGCCCCGCCTCGCGCCACGCTGCCATTCCCGCGCGCATCGCCGGAAGCAGCACATCCAGGTCGGCGTGCGGATACTCGACGCCGAGCTCCGGTCCGTAGGGTGAGGTCTCGCCGCCCGTCCAGCCGTCGGTGCCCGGCTGACCGAGGTCGAGCCGGGCGTGCAGTACGGCGTCGAAGGCGGCCTTGCCCTCGGCGGCGCTCAGGCTGCCCGGTGCACCGCCCTCGCCGTACGCCTTCGGGTGCTCGGGGTGCGGGGACCAGTACGCGCGCGTGCGGATCGCGTCGAGGGCCTGGTCGAGCGTGGGGCGGTGCTTCTCGGACAGCAGGTGCGGGGAGAGCTCGGCGGCCATGGCGGACCAACTCCTCATCGAGCTGGGCAGGGACGGGCGGACAGAGTTAGAGTAACCGAACGATCGGTCGGGACAAGGGGCCCCACGAAACCTGTGGACAACTCGTAGGGGAGGATCGCGGACATGACCACGGCCAAGCGGGACACGTACACCCCGGAGACTCTCCTCACCGTCGCCGTCCGTGTCTTCAACGAGCGCGGTTACGACGGCACGTCCATGGAGCACCTGTCCAAGGCGGCGGGTATCTCCAAATCGTCCATCTATCACCACGTCGCGGGCAAGGAGGAGCTGCTGCGGCGTGCGGTCAGCCGGGCGCTGGACGGGCTCTTCGGGATTCTCGACGAGCCGGGTGCGACGCACGGGCGCGCCATCGTGCGGGTCGAGTACGTCACGCGACGTACCGTCGAGGTGCTGATAGCCGAACTGCCCTACGTCACGCTGCTGCTGCGCGTAAGGGGCAATACGAAGGCCGAGCGCTGGGCCATGGAGCGCCGGCGTGAGTTCGACCAGCGGGTGGCCGAACTGCTGAAGGCGGCCGTCGCGGACGGAGATCTCCGCTCCGACATGGACATACGGTTGGCGACGAGGCTGCTCTTCGGAATGATCAACTCTCTGGTGGAGTGGTACCGGCCGCAGCCGGGGGGCGACGCAGAGGGGGAGCAGTTGGCGGACACGGTCGTCCAGCTGGCCTTCGAGGGGATGCGTTCCGACCGCTGAACCGTTGACGGCAGGACAGGTCCAGACCACCATCCTTCGGCATGGCTGCCTTCCCTCGTGTTCCCGGGTTCCTGTGTGCTGTCACGTTGCTTGCCGCCGTGTCGCTGACCGGCTGCGGAGGGGGCGGCAGCGATGCCGAGAAGGGGGCGGACGCGAGTGAGGTGGCCCGGCAGCCTGATGACTTCGGCTGTCTGACATCGGCCGAGGCCGAGGCGGCGTCCATCACCTTCGAGTCCGCCGACTCCACTGAGACCGGTGGCTATATGCCCGGCGGTGCGAGTGGCACTGGGACAGGCGCGGGGATCGTGCTGGCCCACCAGTCCGACGGCACCGCCTGCCAGTGGAAGGACAAGGCCGACGAGTTGCACCGGGCCGGCTATCAGGTGCTCGCGGTCAATTCGGTGGGCCAGGAGGTCTCCGAGATCGTCGGGGCGGCCGGGTATCTGCGCGGCAAGGGCGCGAAGAAGCTGCTGCTGATGGGAGCGTCCAAGGGCGGTACCGCCGTGCTCACCGCGGCGCCGGAACTGCAGCCGCAGCCGGACGCGGTGGTGTCGCTCTCCGCGCCGACGCTGTACTCCGGAATGAACGCGCTGGGCGCCGTGCCCAAGCTGACCGCGCCGGTGCTCTACATGGCCGCCGAGTACGACGAGTACTTCGGGGACGACGCTAAGACGCTGAACCGGGCGAGCACCAGGTCGGCGGAGCACAAGCTGATCTACGTCAAGGGCGCCGGTGAGCACGGAGTGGCGTTGCTCACCAGCCAGGAGAACTGGGCCGCGGTACGGGCGTTCCTCAAGAAGTACGGTTCGTGAGAGGCCCTGGTGTCCCTCCCGGCAAGCTTTGCCCCGTCGGGGAAAACGTTGCCGGTCACGCCCTAGGTGGGGCGCTCGGGGCCCGGGGCCAGGTCCGTCTCCTCGAACACCAGCAGCGTGCGGGTGGAGAGCACCTCGGGGATGGCCTGGATCCTGGTCAGGACGAGCTCGCGCAGCGACCGGTTGTCCGGTGTGTGCACGAGCAGAAGTACGTCGAAATCGCCGCTGACCAGTGCGATGTGGGTAGCCCCCGGCAGCGCCTGGAGCTGCTCGCGCACCGTTCGCCAGGTGTTCTGGACGATCTTGAGCGTGATGTACGCGGAGGCGCCCTGCCCCGCCCGCTCATGGTCCACCCGCGCGCTGAAGCCGCGGATCACCCCGTCGTCGATGAGCCGGTTGATCCGGGCGTAGGCATTGGCGCGCGACACGTGGACGCGGTCGGCCACCGCCCGTATCGAGGCGCGGCCGTCCGTCTGGAGCAGCCGGAGGATATCGCGGTCGATGGCGTCGAGCGGCCGCGCGGGCAGAACCCGGCCGGGGTCCTCGGCTCCGTCGGCCATTTGTTCAGCTGCCATGTCCTCGCGCCTCCTTGTCCTGGACGACCTGCCCCTATCCCAGGCTGTGGAGAACCGTTTGTCCACAGGCTGGCGGTGCCTGTAGCCAAAATGCGTTCGCGACCGAACAATCGGTAGGTGAGGCACACCACATCTGCGCCTCGGTACGTGCTCGACATTTCGACATATTCAGCCACACCTCGATATCGGGTGATCCTTCGATATCGCCGGTTGCCGCTCGATACCCCTCGATGCCAGGAGGTGCTTGTCATGACGGTCCAAGAGCTGCCCGGCGCGGCTGCTTACCGGCCCACGCCGCCCCCGGCCTGGAAGCCGCTCACCGACCCCGCGCCGCTGCTCCCGGACCCCGAGCCGTACCGCGTGCTCGGTACGGACGCCGCGGCCGACGCAGACCCGGAGCTGCTCCTGCGGCTCTACGCCGAGCTGGTGCGCGGCCGGAGATACAACGCACAGGCGACTGCCCTCACCAAGCAGGGCCGACTTGCCGTTTACCCTTCCAGCACCGGGCAGGAGGCCTGCGAGATAGCGGCGGCGCTGGTGCTGGAAGAGTGTGACTGGCTCTTTCCCAGCTACCGCGACACCCTCGCGGCGGTCGCGCGCGGTGTCGATCCGGTCGAGGCACTGACCCTGCTGCGAGGGGACCGGCACACCGGTTACGACCCGCGCGAGCACCGCATCGCCCCGCTCTGCACCCCGCTCGCGACCCAGCTCCCGCACGCCGTGGGCCTGGCGCACGCGGCGCGGCTGGCCGGCGACGACGTGGTCGCGCTCGCCATGGTCGGCGACGGCGGGACCAGCGAGGGCGACTTCCACGAGGGGCTGAATTTCGCGGCCGTCTGGCGGGCCCCCGTGGTCTTCCTGGTCCAGAACAACGGCTTTGCCATCTCCGTGCCCCTGGCCAAGCAGACGGCCGCGCCGTCGCTGGCGCACAAGGCCGTGGGGTACGGGATGCCGGGCCGGCTGGTCGACGGCAATGACGTGGCCGCGGTGCATCAGGTGCTCGGCGAGGCGGTGGCGCGGGCCAGGGCCGGAGGCGGTCCGACGCTCGTCGAGGCTGTGACGTACCGGATGGATGCCCATACGAACGCCGACGACGCCACGCGCTACCGCGTCGACAGCGAGGTGGAGGCGTGGCGGGCGCACGACCCGATACAGCTTCTGGAGAGGGAGCTGACCGGGCGCGGGCTGCTCGCTGAAGACGGCATCGAGGAGGCGCGCGCGGCCGCGGAGCGGATGGCAGCCGGGCTCCGTGAGCGGATGAACGCCGATCCGGTGCTCGACCCGATGGACCTCTTCACCCATGTGTACGCGGAACAGACCACGCAACTGCGGGAGCAGGCGGCCCGGTTGCGGGTCGAGCTCGACGCCGAGCAGGACCACCACGGCCAGAGCGGCCCACGTGGTGCGGAGGGAAGGCGATGACGACGGCGGCTATGACCGGCGAGCAGACGGAGAAGGCCAAGCCAGCCACCATGGCGCAGGCTCTGGGGCGTGCGCTGCGTGACTCGATGGCCGAGGACCCGACGGTGCATGTCCTCGGTGAGGATGTCGGCACGCTCGGCGGGGTCTTCCGGATCACCGACGGGCTGGCGAAGGAGTTCGGCGAGGACCGCTGTACGGACACGCCGCTGGCCGAGGCGGGCATCCTCGGGACGGCTGTCGGTATGGCGATGTACGGGCTGCGGCCCGTGGTGGAGATGCAGTTCGACGCGTTCGCCTACCCGGCGTTCGAGCAGCTCATCAGCCACGTTGCCAAGATGCGGAACCGGACCCGTGGTGCCATGCCGCTGCCGATCACGGTGCGGGTGCCGTACGGCGGCGGGATCGGCGGGGTCGAGCACCACAGCGACTCGTCTGAGGCGTACTACATGGCCACGCCCGGCCTGCATGTCGTCACGCCCGCCACGGTCGACGACGCGTACGGGCTGCTGCGGGCCTCGATCGCCTCCGACGACCCGGTGGTCTTCCTGGAGCCGAAGCGGTTGTACTGGTCGAAGGCGGCCTGGTCGCCGGAGGCGCCGGTGGCCGTCGAACCGATCGGGCGGGCCGTCGTCCGCCGCCCTGGGCGCAGCGCGACGCTGATCACGTACGGGCCGTCCCTGCCCGTCTGCCTGGAGGCCGCGGAAGCGGCCGTCGAGGAGGGCTGGGACCTCGAAGTGGTCGATCTGCGCTCGCTGGTCCCGTTCGACGACGAGACGGTTGCCGCTTCGGTGCGGCGCACCGGTCGCGCGGTCGTCGTCCATGAGTCGTCCGGCTTCGGCGGCCCCGGTGGGGAGATCGCCGCCCGGATCACCGAGCGCTGCTTCCACCACCTGGAGGCGCCGGTGCTGCGGGTCGCCGGATTCGACATCCCCTATCCGGCGCCGATGCTGGAGCGGCACCATCTGCCGGGCGTGGACCGGGTGCTCGACGCGGTCGCACGGCTGCAGTGGGAGGCGGAGAGCTGATGACCCAGGTGCTCGAATTCAAGCTGCCCGACCTCGGCGAAGGACTGACCGAGGCGGAGATCGTGCGCTGGCTGGTGGAGGTCGGCGACGTGGTCGCCATCGACCAACCGGTCGTCGAGGTCGAGACGGCCAAGGCGATGGTGGAGGTGCCGTGCCCCTACGGGGGCGTGGTGACCGCCAGGTTCGGCGAGGAGGGCACGGAACTTCCGGTCGGGGCACCGTTGTTGACGGTGGCGGTCGGGTCCACTGCGGGAGAACCCTCTGCTGATGGGGCTGCGGAGGCCGAGTCGTCCGGCAATGTGCTGGTGGGGTACGGGACGGGGGCACCGGCGGCGCGTCGCCGGCGGGTTCGGCCCGAGGCGGTCTCCGGTGCCGGGTCTGCGACGGCGCCTGCGACGGAGCCGGCCCCGGGGACTGTCGCAGGGGCGGTCCCCGCGGCTTTTCCCGGTGAGGAGCCGGGGCCGGTGGCAGTCATCTCGCCGTTGGTCCGGAAGCTGGCGCGGCAGCATGATCTCGACCTGCGGCAGCTGACGGGGTCGGGGCGGGACGGTCTGATCCTCCGGTCCGATGTCGACTCCGCCATCAGGGCGGCGGCGAGCGGAACAGCGGGGTCGGCTCCTGCGTCCGCAGTCCCGGCGTCGTCCCCGGTATCGGGGGCTCCTTCGGTTGCCCGTGCGCTCGCCGGTGAGCGGATTCCGTTGCGCGGTGTACGGGGCGCGGTCGCCGACAAGTTGGCACGCAGCCGGCGCGAGATACCCGATGCCACGTGCTGGGTCGACGCGGACGCCACCGAGCTGATGGCCGCGAGAGCCGCGATGAACGGCGTCGGCGGTCCGGCTGCGGTGCCGAAGGTGTCGGTGCTCGCCCTGCTGGCCCGTATCTGCACGGCTGCGCTGGCCCGGTTCCCCGAGCTCAACTCCACGGTGGACCTGGACGCGCGGGAGATCGTGCGGCTGCCCGATGTCCATTTGGGGTTCGCGGCCCAGACCGACCGGGGGCTCGTCGTCCCTGTCGTGCGGAATGCGCAGGACCGTAACGTGGAGTCGATCGGTGCCGAGATCGGCCGGCTGACCGAGGCTGCCCGGACGGGGAAGCTGACCCCGGCGGATCTGAGCGGCGGCACGTTCACGCTGAACAACTACGGGGTGTTCGGCGTCGACGGTTCGACGCCGATCATCAACCACCCGGAGGCGGCCATGCTGGGTGTCGGCCGCATCGTGGCCAAACCGTGGGTGCACCAGGGTGAGTTGGCTGTGCGCCAGGTCGTTCAGCTCTCGCTGACCTTCGACCACCGAGTCTGCGACGGCGGCACGGCAGGCGGCTTCCTGCGATACGTGGCCGACTGCGTGGAACAGCCTGCGCTGCTGCTGCGCACGTTGTAGAAGAAGAGGAGAGGAAGCCGAGGAGGGCGAGGAGGAAGGGCGCGGGGAGGTTCAACGGGAGCGTGTGGCACTCATACTCGGGGCATGACCGTGTATGACGCCATCGTCCTTGCCGGAGGGGCCGCCAAGCGCCTCGGGGGTGCCGACAAGCCGGCCCTGCGGGTGGGCGGCCGGGCGCTGCTCGACCGGGTGCTGGCCGCCTGCCCGGACGCCGCAGCCACCGTCGTGGTGGGCGGTCGGCGGCCCACCGTACGCCCAGTGACCTGGGCGCGCGAGGAGCCGCAGGGCGGCGGGCCTTTGGCGGCGCTCGGTGCCGGGGTGCGGCTCACGACGGCCGGGCATCTGCTCGTGCTCTCCGCCGATCTGCCGTTCCTGGGGGAGAGTACGGTCGAGGAACTGCTGGCCGCAGCTGCTCAAGGGGAGCGTGACGGAGCGCTGTGCGTGGATCAGGACGGGCGGGACCAACCGCTGGTCGCCGTCTACCGTTCCGAGCCGCTCCGTCGCGAGCTGGCCCTGCTGGCCGCCGAGCACGGCAGTCTGGCCGGGCTCCCGCTGCGCCTGCTGACGCACGAACTGGACCTCGCCCGCGTCGAGGCCGATCCGCTCGCCTCCTTCGACTGCGACACCTGGGATGACATTTCCGCAGCACGGGCCCATATCAGAGAGCATGGGACCGTGCTGGACGAATGGATCACCGCAGTCAAGAACGAACTGGGCATCGAACTCGACGTCGACACCGACGTCCTGCTCGACCTCGCCCGTGATGCCGCCCACGGTGTGGCCCGGCCCGCCGCGCCCCTGACGACCTTCCTGGTCGGGTACGCGGCGGCGAAGGCGAGCGGCGACGGCGGCGGAGCCGAGGCCGTGGCGGAAGCCGCCCGGAAGGCGGCCGCGCTCGCTCTTCGCTGGGCGGACGAGGCCGAGACGCCGTGACGACGCCCACACGCAAGGCCGACGGGGGCGCGGCCGACGACTGGACCCCCGGACCCCCTCCGGATCCGGGGAGCAGACGCCCGGGGGAGGACCAGTCCGCCGTCCCGACCTCGGGGGAGATCGGTGCCGCCGCGAAGGCTCCGGCCGCCGGCCAGGCCATTGCAGCGGGTCAGGACCGGGTTGCCGCGGGTGCCGGCCGCGCCGGTGTCGCAGGAGAGGCTCAGGCGGTCTCGGGTGCCGGTGTCGCAGAGGCTGCCTCGGCGACTGCTCAGGCTCGTGCGGAGGATGAGGCCCCGAACGCCGAGCGGGCCGGTGCCGCCGCGGAGGGCTGTGCCGCTGAGCGGGCCGGTGCCGCCGCGGAGGTCCGTGAGGCCGGGGAGGGTCGCGTTGCCGAGCGGGCCGGTGACGCCGCGGAGGGCTGTGCCGCTGAGCGGGCCGGTGCCGCCGCGGAGGTCCGTGAGGCCGGGGAGGGTCGCGTTGCCGAGCGGGCCGGTGCCGCCGCGGAGGGCTGTGCCGCTGAGCGGGCCCGCGCCGCCGCGGAGGACAGGGCTGTCGAGCAGGCGCTCGCGCTGGTCGGACGCCGCTCCCCGCGTGGGCCCCACTCCGTGGCTCAGCCACAGTCCCGGGCCGGGTTCTCGGAACAGAGTCCCCGGCAGGGATCCGGTCCGGGCCCGCGCCAGAGTCCTGACCACGGCCCTGACCACGTCCCTGGCCAAGGACCCGGGCAGGGATCGGACCCGGACCCCGTTCAGAGCCCCGGTCCCGGTCCTGGCCCGAGTGTTCACCAGGGCACTGACCACGGTGCCGGCCACAGCCCCGGCCGTGCCCCCGGTCGGCAGCCCCCCAGCCACTGCCCCGGCACCGAATCCGCCCGCGATCCGCGTGCCCGCGACCGACGCGCCGACGTTCAGCGCAGGCATGCCACCGCCTGGGGCGAGGCCCGCGCTCTCGCCGCGCGGGCCGGGCGGTCCGCCTCGCCCCGCACTCTGCGGCTCACCCTCGACCGGGCCATCGGACGCGTACTCGCCGAGCCGCTCGCCGCACTCGCCGATCTGCCGTCCTTCGACACCTCCGCCATGGACGGCTGGGTCGTTGCCGGACCCGGGCCCTGGACTCTCCGAAGAGGCGAGGACGGCGGGCAAGGGCTGTGCATTCTGGCCGGGCACAGTGTGCCCGCGCTGCTTCCCGACGGTGATGCCGTACGGATTGCCACCGGCGCCCGCATCCCGGCCAATGCCACCGCTGTGATCCGGAGCGAACACGCTCACGCCGACGAGGCCAAGGGGCTGTTGTACGCGCAGCGCCAGGTGGTTCCCGGGCAGGACATCCGGCCGCGTGGCCAGGAATGCCGTTCCGGTGATCAACTCCTGCCCGCCGGAACGATGGTGACGCCTGCCGTCCTCGGGCTGTCCGCCGCTGCCGGTTACGACGAGCTGCTGACGGTCTCCCGCCCGCGCGTCGATGTCCTCGTCCTCGGGGACGAACTGCTCACCACCGGTCTGCCGCACGACGGGCTGATCCGGGACGCCCTGGGGCCCATGATCGGCCCCTGGCTCCGGGCGATGGGCGTCGAGGTCTCCGCTCCGCAACGCCTCGGCGACGACCGTGAGGCCCTCCGGCATGCCCTCACCACCTGCGACGCCGATCTCGTCATCACCACCGGCGGTACTGCGGCAGGCCCCGTCGACCACGTCCATCCCGTCCTCGCCGAGATCGGCGCGGAGCTGGTGGTCGACGGCGTCGCCGTGCGCCCCGGTCACCCGATGCTGCTGACCCGGCTGACCTCCGGGGGCCCGTATCTCGTCGGGCTGCCCGGCAACCCCCTCGCCGCCGTCTCCGGCCTCCTCACGCTCGCGGAGCCCCTGCTGCGCGGGCTGGCCGGCCAGCCGGTGGAGGTTCCGTACCGGGTCGTCGTGCGCGACGAGGTGCACGGGCACCCGCACGACACCCGCCTGGTCCCTGTCGTGCACCGGGTCGGTGCGGGCTCGGGCTCCGAACACGTCGTACCGCTGCACTACAACGGTCCGGCCATGCTCCGTGGGATCGCCGCCGCCGACGGGCTGGCGGTCGTGCCGCCGGGCGGGGTACGGTCCGGCACCGAGGTGGAGATCCTCGATCTACCGTGGGCCACGGCGACGCCATGGACGGAAGGGTGTTTCACGTGAAACTTCCCGGCCACGACGCGATGGCCAGGCGGGTCGACGAGCATGTCGTCCCCACCCGGATCATGCTTCCGCGTCGTGTCGTCGACAGGCCGCTCCGACAGGTGGCCAAACGGCTGTTGATGGCGCTGATAGTCCTGGCCGCCACGGTGCTGATCGTCTGGGCCGACCGCTCCGGCTACCACGACAGCGCAGATGAATCGGTGGACCTGCTCGACGCCATCTACTACTCGACGGTCACCCTCTCCACCACCGGCTACGGCGACATCACTCCGTACAGCGACAGTGCACGGCTGACCAACGTGGTGCTCGTGACACCGCTGCGCGTGCTCTTCCTGATCATCCTGGTCGGCACCACCCTGGAGGTCCTGACGGAGCGGACCCGGGAGGACTTCCGGCTGAACCGTTGGAGAACCAACTTGCGTGACCACACCGTTGTCGTCGGTTTCGGTACGAAGGGCCGTTCGGCGATCCAGACGCTCTGCGCCACCGGTCTGAAGAAGGAACAGATCGTGATCGTCGACCCGGCGAACAAGGTGATCGAGGCAGCGAATGCCGAAGGTTACGTGGGCGTCGTCGGGGATGCGACGCGAAGCGAGGTGCTGCTGCGGGCCGAACTCCAGAAGGCGCGTCAGATCATCATCGCCACCCAGCGTGACGACACGGCGGTGCTGGTCGCGCTGACGGCGCGGCAGCTCAACCGTGGCGCGAAGATCGTCGCGGCGGTGCGCGAGGAGGAGAACGCACCTCTGCTGCGGCAGTCCGGCGCCGACGCCGTGATCACCAGCGCCAGTGCCGCGGGCCGGCTGCTGGGCCTCTCGGTCCTCAGCCCGAGCGCGGGCACGGTGATGGAGGACCTGATCCAGCAGGGCAGCGGCCTCGATCTCGTCGAACGGCCGGTGATAAAGGCCGAGGTCGGCAAGAGCGTCCGGGAGACCGACGACCTGGTCGTCAGCGTGCTGCGTGGTCACCGGCTGCTCGGTTACGACGATCCGGCGGCCAGCCCGTTGCAGCTGACGGACCGGCTGATCACCATCGTGCGTGTGTCGGACACCCCGCCGCTGAACACGCCGCGCCGGCAAGGGGCGTGACGGCTCGGGCGTTTCTCTTCGCCCGGCGTGACGACGTCACGGAGTAGCCTCGCCGCCATGCATGCGATCACGATCCCCGAACCCGGTGGCCCCGACGCGCTCGTATGGGCCGAGGTCCCCGATCCCGTACCCGGCGAGGGCGAGGTCCTCGTCGAGGTCGTGGCCGGCGCGGTCAACCGCGCCGATGTGCTCCAGCGGCAGGGCTTCTACAACCCGCCGCCCGGCGCGTCTCCCTACCCCGGTCTGGAGTGCTCCGGCCGGATCACGGAAATCGGCCCCGGTGTCGTCGGCTGGTCCGTCGGCGACGAGGTGTGTGCGCTGCTGGCGGGCGGCGGATACGCGGAGAAGGTCGCCGTACCCGCCGGACAGCTGCTCCCCGTACCGGACGGCATCGACCTGACGGTGGCCGCGGCGCTGCCCGAGGTGACGTCGACCGTCTGGTCGAACGTTTTCATGGTGGCCCATCTGCGCCCCGGCGAGACGCTGTTGGTGCACGGCGGGTCCAGTGGTATCGGCACGATGGCGATCCAGCTCGCCAAGGCCGTGGGCGCGCGGGTCGCGGTGACGGCGGGCGGGCCAGAGAAGCTGGCGCGCTGCGCGGAGCTCGGGGCCGACATCCTGATCGACTACCGGGAGCAGGACTTCGTCGAGGAGTTGCTCAAGGCGACGGACGGGGCGGGCGCGGACGTCATCCTCGACATCGTCGGCGCGAAGTACCTGGACCGGAATGTGAAGGCGCTTGCCGTCAGCGGTCGACTCGCCATCATCGGTCTGCAGGGCGGCGTCAAGGGCGAGCTCAATCTGGGCGTCCTGCTGAACAAGCGGGCTGCCGTCACCGCGACGTCGCTGCGCGGACGCCCCCTTGCGGAGAAGGCCGCCATCGTCGCCGCCGTGCGCGAGCATGTGTGGCCGCTGATCGGCAGCGGTGTGGTCCGGCCGGTCGTGGACCGTACCCTGCCGATGTCCGACGCGGCGGAGGCCCACCGGGTGCTGGAGTCCAGTGTGCACATCGGCAAGGTGCTTCTGCGGACGCCGGCAGCCTGAGCCATACGGACAGCGGGCCCAGGCACACGAATTCGTGTGCCTGGCCCCGCAGTCCGTCCGTGCGCAGTGCTGTGACCGGCCATGTGTGCCCCATGAGGAGCGTCGTCCAGTGCGTGCGATCGCAAGGCGGCCGGACGTCCTGGGGTGGGGCGGGCAAAGCCTGCCGGCAGGGGCAGTAGATAGGTGGAAAAGGTGTACGGGCTTACAGGTACGGTCCCGAGCGGATCGCCCCGTGCGCGTCCGACGCGCCGTCATCGTCCTCGTGACCGCTGCCCGGCGGCAGGGCGCGACGCATCTGCTCCAGTTGCGCCCGGGCCGCCATCTGCTGGGCGAACAGCGCCGTCTGGATGCCGTGGAAGAGGCCCTCCAGCCAGCCGACCAACTGAGCCTGCGCAATCCGGAGTTCCGCCTCGGAGGGCACCGACTCCTCGGTGAACGGCAGCGAGAGCCGCTCAAGTTCCTCCACCAGCTCCGGGGCGAGGCCATCCTCCAGCTCCTTCACGGAGCTTGCGTGGATCTCCTTGAGCCGGACCCGGCTCGCCTCGTCGAGAGGAGCCGCCCGGACCTCTTCCAGGAGCTGCTTGATCATGCTGCCGATGCGCATGACCTTTGCGGGTTGTTCGACCATTTCTGTCACTGGGACCTCACGCGATTCGTCGTCAGTGCCACCGCCGCCGATCGCCATGCCGTCCTGTCCCACTACGAGGACTTGGGGGTGCTCCTGCGACCGTTCATTCCTCGGCATCTCCATGGCGTCATTGTCTCGCACGCCTGCTGTACAACACGGTGGTGCCCCCGCAAACGGTTGATCCACCGTTTTTGGGGGCACCGAATCAGCCGGTCAGGTCATTGATCTCATCGCACGTCTCGTCATCCGGCCCGCCGTGCCAGCGCCAGACGCGACCGCGTGAACGCCGCCGCGAGCACCCCGGCCAGCAGCGGGATGCACACGACGAGCACACCGATGGTCGCCCAGGGCAGCACGATCGGCGTGTACGCCGACTGCGTGGGATTGAGCCGCATCACCTTCAGCGCTTCCCGCAAATCGATGAGGCGCAGTGCCACCGCGGGCACCAGGCCCGCCAGTGTGCCGAGCACCACACCCGTGAGCGCCACCACCACACACTGGAAGCCGGACAGCTTCCGCCGCATGCTCGGAGTCGCACCCACGGCGCTGAGGGTGTTCAGATCGGCTTCCGCGTCCGCCTTGGCGAGGCCCGTGGTGATCGCGGCGGCGCCCAGAGTCACGGTGCCGGCGAACAGGGTCAGGATCAGCAGTATGGTGTTCTGCCGTTGGCTGGGGCCGGATTCGGACTGCACCCAGATGCCGCCGCCGGACTGCTCCATGGCAGCGGACACCCGCTGGTTCTCGGCGTCCGTCGGCGTGTGGGCGACGGCGTACACGCTCCCGGTTGCCCTGGTGTGCAGGCCGAGCCGCTCCGCGGTCCTCTCCGGAAGGATCATGCGTATTCCGGGGGTGGCGGCGTACTTCGCGGGGGCCACGTACACCTTCAGCTTGTCCGTGGTGGTCCGCGCCTCGCCCGGGTGCAGCTTTCGGTTCTTCGCGTCCTTCTCGCTGTACTGGTGGACCGCCTTGACGGTGACCTCGCCGTTCTCCGCGTACACCGGGTTGAGCAGCACCGGAGTTCCCGCGGCCAGTGCCTTGGCGGCTGCGGGGTCGTCGAGCTTCACATACGTGTCGAGCAGGGCCGCGTCCGCGACGACGATGTTGTGCTCGTCGGCGTTGAAGAGACCCCACGCCATCAGGTCGGTGAGGCAGGCAGGGGAATGCATCAGCTTCTTGTGTTCGTCGGCGGAAAGCCGCGCGGCGAGTTCCTTGGCTCCCTTGCGGGTGAGTGGGCAGCTGTGGGCCTTGTCGGCGGGCTTGACCAGTTCCAGCGAGCCGCAGTGGTTCTCCTCGTACACGCTGCAGTCGCTGCCTGCCCAGACCCGCCGGAAGTCCGCGTGTCCGCTGCTGACGGCCATGTTCCGCTCCACCGCTGCCCGTGCCAGCGGAAGGCGTTCTACCGCATCCGCGGAGGACGCGACGACGATGGTTCCCTTGGTGAGCGACGGAACGTAGTTGTACTCCACCTCGGCCGAGTAGCTGGACATGTTCGTGGCGACGGCCACCGAACCCGCGACGGCCGCCATCACCGCGGCCACGGCGGGAGCGGTACGACCTCGGTTGCGGGCCGCGTCCCGCAGCGCCATCCGGGGCGAGAGAGGCAGCCACCTGCCGAGCCGCCCCAGGGAACCGACGATCACCGGGATGCAGGCGAGCAGCCCGAGTTCCGCGACGATCGAGCCGCCGGCGACCAGCGCCGAATTCCCGCTGGTGCCGCCGTAGAGGGCGATCGCGGCACCGCAAGTCAGCACGCAGGCGCCCAGGATGGGCAGCAGCCGTGAGGAACGGCGGACGCCGCGCCGTCCGGTGAGGGACTCCAATACGGACTGCCGGCTTGCCACGATCGCTGGGGCGAATGCCGCCAACAGGCCGGTGATCAGGCCGATCACGGCGATGAGCAGCAACTCCAGCGGGGGCATCGAGAGGGAGCCGAACCGGTGTCCGGCCCAGTTCTCGATCACGGGCTGGAGAGCCGCGGTGAGTCCGAGGCCGACCACGACACCCGTCATCGCCCCGATGCCACCGAGCACGAGACCGCCGCCGAGCACCACGGCCCTGACATGGCGCCGGTCTCCGCCACAGGTGCCGAGAAGGCCGAGCTGGCGGCGGGAGCGGCGCGCACCGACCGCGAAGGCCGGTCCGGCGAGCAGCACGATCTCCAGGACCGCCATGGCGACCACGGTGATGAATGCCGTGCTGAGCTCTTCGGATCCGTTTTCGGTGATGCCGGGGTTTCTGGCGGCCAGCGGGACCTCGGAGTCCGGCGGCGGGTCGAGGACGACCTGCCGGGACGTGACGAGTACGCCCTTCTTATTGGCCTCCATGATGTGCGGCCAGGTCACGCCCACCCCTGCGGGGCCCTTGACCAGCCAGTCCGTGGACCCGGCGTTCGGCGGGAGCACCTTCTTGTCGTGGTCGGACCCGTCCTTCCACGGCGCGATGACCGCACCGGGGTCGGCGTAGAGCGCCTTGGTCTTCAGCTCGCTGGGCAGCTCGACCACACCGGTGATGGTGTACTTCCGGCCGGAGTTGCGCACGGTGGTGGTTGAGCCGAGGTACAGCCCGGTCGCCTTCAGGAACGGCTCGGTGGCGGCCATCTCCCCCATGCCGTGCGGATAGGTGCCACGTACGAGGTCGATCTTGCCGCGGAGCATGCTGTCCGACGTCCGGATCTCGACGATGTCGGTGTTCGTGACGCCGTACCGGGTGGTGACACTCGCCGGGACGGACTGGATGCTTACCGCCCGCGACCCCTTGGGGAACGTCGTCCTGATGTCGACCGGGTCGCCGTTCCCCGCGGGGAGTACGTCGTCGAGGTTCGTGTAGGTGCTCGCGTCGGGGAGCTGCTCGATGGGTCCCATCATCTGGTCCCTGAACAGCGCGTCGGCGGACCCTATTTCACTGGTCAGGGCCTCGGTGGTGGTCGGCGTCATGCTGCGGTACGTCACATCGAGTGCCGTGACGCCGAGCACCGGGACAGCGATCATCGTGACGACCAGTGCGCTGCGGCCCTTGGCGCGCATCGCGTCGCGCCTGGCTACGCGGAGGGCGGCGCGCCAGCCCGTGAAGATGCTCACCGGGCGCCCTCGGCGGCCAGCAGCGAGGCGGCGTCGGTAGTGAGCGTCTGGTCGACGATCGAACCGTCCCGGAGGAACACGACCCGGTCGGCCCAGGCGGCGTACCGCGGCTCGTGCGTCACCATCACAGCGGCCGCACCCTGGTCACAGCGGTTGCGCAGGAGCGCGAGCACCGCCTCGCCGGTCTCGGAGTCGAGCGCTCCGGTCGGTTCGTCGGCGAGTACCAGGCGCCGGTCCCCCACCAGCGCGCGGGCGATCGCGACGCGCTGCTGCTGGCCGCCGGACATCTCGTCCGGGAACCGGTCGGCGATCTCCAGGAGGTTCAGCTCCTCCAGCGCCTCCCGCGCCTCCGTGCGGGCCTTGCGCACGGAGACCCCGTCGAGTTCGCGCGGCAGGGCGATGTTTTCGGCTGCGGTGAGTGCCGGTATCAGGTTGTAGTCCTGGAAGACATAGCCGACGCTGCGGCGGCGCAGGGCGGCGATGCCCTTGCGGCCGAGGCCGGCGATGTCCCGGCCCTCGATGATGACCTGGCCGCTGGAAGCGGTGTCGAGACCGCCCGCGATGGTCAGCAGGGTGGACTTGCCGGAGCCGGACGGGCCCATCACGGCGACGAGTTCACCGGTGTGCACGGAGAGATCGATGCCGCGCAGGGCGTGCACTTCGGCGACGCCGGTGCCGTGGGTGCGGGTGAGCGCTCGGAGTTCGAGCACCGGTGCGTCGACCGGCAGTGGCGAACCGGACGAGGACACGGGTCGGGACGGGGCGCGCGAGGACATGGTGGGTGGTTCCCCCTTGGAAGGTCTGAGCTCGGTGCCGGTTTCCGGGTGTTCGTGGTCAGCGTCGGGTGCGTGGCCGGGTGGTGCGGGCCGGGGCGCGTTTGGCCGTACGTCCCTCGGGCTCCGGCTCCGTGGCGGCGGCCTCGGCGAGGCGGACCAGCCGGGACTCGCAGTGGTCCAGCCAGCGGGCCTCGGCCTCCGCCTGAAAGATCAGCTGCTCCAGTACGAGCAGCCAGGCGACCTCGTCGCGGTTGGCCGGGACATCGGCGAGGGCCTGGGCCTTGAGACGGGTGTAGTCCTGCATCGCCTTCACCGTGTGGTGGCGCTGGGACTGGATGACGGCCCGGATGTCGATACCGGGCGCGCCGACCGCCATGGCGAGCTTGATGGCCAGCTCGTCGCGGGGTGGGTTGCTGCGGTCGACGGGTGTCTCGAACCAGCTCCGCAGCTCGGTGCGGCCGTCGTCGGTGATCGCGTAGAGGGCGTGTCCCTGGTCGTCCTCGTCGTCCTGGACGACCAGGCCGTCGCGCTCCAGCCTGCTCAGCGTCGTGTAGACCTGGCCGACGTTGAGCGGCCAGGTGGAACCGGTGCGTGACTCGAATTCGGTGCGGAGCTGGGAGCCGTATCTGGGCCCGCGTTCCAGCAGGGCCAGCAGCCCGTGACGGATCGACATACTGAGTATGTATACCGAGTATGCTGCGCGATGCAAGCTCCTGCTGGAACACGCGGGCGTGGCGGGGGGCGTGGGCCCTGTCTCAGTTCGGCCGGCGCAGACGGAACGCCAGGAAGCCCAGCCCCAGCCCTATCAGTGCGATTCCGGCGCCCAGCGACACCCTCTGTACTCGCCGCACGGTGGGAGTGCCGAGGGACTGCGGCGCGAGTCGGCCCTCCGGCGGGGAGCCGCTCACCTCGGGCGTGGCCGCGGGCACCGCGACAGGAGTCGTCACGACGGGCTGGACCTCGGGCTGTACCTCGGGCACGCCGTGGGGGGTGTCGCGATGAGCGAGCTCCTCCGGAGAGAACGGACGGCCCGGCCGCAGGCGCCCTTCCCCGGCCTGCCGCCCAGCGAGTGGCGGCTGCGCCTCAGGGAGGGCCGACGGCCTGGCGGACCGGCTCACGGATGCCCTGGGGGAGGGCGAGGCGGAGCGTGAGGTCGAGGCCGGGGCCGGGCGTGAAGGCGAGGGTGAGGCGGAGCGTGAGGCCGAGGCCGGGGCCGGGCGTGAAGGCGAGGGTGAGGCGGAGCGTGAGGCCGAGGCCGGGGCCGAGGGTGGGGCGGGGCGTGAAGCCGAGGCCGGGGCCGAGGAGGAGGGGGTGGCCGGCCTGCCGGCCGATGCGGCCGGGGAGGGTGCGGAGGGCGAGGGCGGAATCGTCGAGTGATCGGCCGAAGGAGTGACCGGGGGTTCGCCCGAAGGGCCGGAGGATGCGCCGGAGGAGGGGGTGGCGGTCGGGGCGGCGGGGCTCGGGGGCGAGGAGCCCTCGGGGGGCGGCGGAGCGGCCACCGATCCGCCGGGCCGAGCCCGGGTCAGCCCCGGCGTACCACCGGAAGTGCGCTGGTCGGAGTGTGCCTGTCCCTGTGCCGGTCCCAAGGCCGCCCCCGCGGCTATCACCAGACAGGCCACACACCTCGACGACCATATGGAGAGGAGTGCTGAAGCCATGAGGTCAGCGTCACATGTGCCGATATGTCCGGCATCTCAGGTGGCTGTCCTGCATCCCGGACGCCTGTAAGAGCCTGTCGGGCGACCTCTGATCGGGCGGCCACGCCCTGGCACGCACGCTTCCCGCGTTGCCGAAATGCCCTGGTAGCTCCTTCCCCGAGCTCTCAGCTTCGTTCGAGCGGGGAGACCCCACCCGAAGCCATCCCGGCGCCCACGAATCGCACGCACCACGCCGCGCCCGCTTTCCGATCGAAGGTCGCCCGACAGGCTCTCAGGCGAAACGGTCCGGCACACCTCACACGTGCCGGACCGTCACTTCTCCTTGTGCGTGCGTGTCAGGCCGGGTCGCCCGTCGAGACGCGCAGCTCGAAGTGCGCGCCCTTCTCGTCTATGGGGGTACCGGCGGACGGGAACTGTTCCAAGACCTGGTCCTCGGCGTAGGTGTTGCCCGGGACCTTGATCTTCTTGATCGTCCAGCCCACGGCCGTGGCGCATTCCTTGGCGGAGAGGTAGTCCTTGTACGTGAAGTCCGGCGCTTCGATCTTGCTCGGGTCGTCGCTGGCCTCGGAGGGGTCGGTGCAAGCCTCCGTCTTCATGGTCCGGTTCCGCTCCGGATCCTTGTGCTCGCCCGCCACCGCCGAGCTGCTCGGGTCACCGCCCTTGCCCGTGTCCGAGCCCGTTTCGTTCTTCAGCGACAGCACCGTGATCAGGCCGCCGATCGCGATCAGCGCGACCACGATCGAACCGACGATCACCGGCATGTTCCGCTTGCTGCCCCCGCCCGTGCCGCCGCCGCCACCCACCGGCTGCGGCGACATCGTGTATGGCGTCGGGGCCGGGGTCCGGTACGCCGGGCTCGACTGCGGGTAGCCGTAGCCCGGCGACGGCGTGGGCGCCGGGGCCGGGGTCGGCGGGCCGTACGGGCCGGGCTGCTGCTGGTACTGCTGCGGCTGGTACGGCATCTGCACGCCCTGCGGCGCCTGCGTGGACTGGTCGACCGGCGGGAAGACCGCGGAGCCGACGCCTGAGCCGCTGTTCGCCGGTCCGGCCGGGCCGCCGATGATCACCGGGGCGCCCGTCTGACCGCCCGCGTTCAGCACGCGCGTGATCTCGTCCTGCATCGCCGCCGCGCTGGGGAAGCGCTCGTTCGGGTTCTTTTTCAGTGCCCGGGCGACCAGTGCGTCCATCGCCGGGGTGATCGACCGGTTGATGGAGGACGGCGCGACCGGCTCCTCCTGGACGTGCGCGTACGCGATGGCGAGCGGCGAGTCCGCGTCGAACGGGATTCGTCCGGTCAGCAGCTGGAACAGCATGATGCCGACCGAGTACAGGTCGGAGCGCGCGTCCACCCCACGGCCCAGGGCCTGTTCGGGGGAGAGGTACTGCGGGGTGCCGACGACCATGCCGGTCTGCGTCATCGACGTGACGCCCGACTGCATGGCGCGGGCGATGCCGAAGTCCATGACCTTCACGACGCCGCGCTTGGTCACCATCACGTTGCCGGGCTTGATGTCGCGGTGGACCAGGCCCATTTCGTGGCTGGTGTCCAGCGCGGCCAGCACGTCGCCGGTGACCTTGAGTGCCTTGTCGGCCGGCATCGCACCGTAACTGCGGATGTCCGCCTGGAGTACGGAGCCGAGCGGCTCCCCCTCGACGTACTCCATGACGATGTACGGCATCAGCGCGCCGCCGAGCTCGTCCTCGCCGGTGTCGAAGACCGAGACGATATTGGTGTGCTGCAGCTTGGCCACGGCCTGAGCCTCGCGACGGAACCGCTCACGGAAGGACTGCTCACGCCCCAGCTCCGTGTGCAGAGTCTTGATCGCCACTTGACGGTCGAGCGCGGAGTCGTACGCCAGATATACGGACGCCATCCCGCCTTCGCCGAGCAGGTCGCGAAGCTGGTAGCGGCCACCGGCGACCGAACCGCCCGCGTAGCGACCCTGGGCGCCGTGCGCGCCGTCCTGGCTCATGACTTGCTTCCCCCTCGGCGCGCGTCTCGCGCGAAGATCCGTATGACGCGCCAAGTCTGCCCGAGGGGTACGACACGTCAAGCCGGGTGCCCGTTCCGTGACCCTAAGCACAGGAAGCGTCTCGGAAGCGTTACAGAATTTGCGTGAGCGGTGCGCCAGCCGGTTTGATGGCCCGTCCCTCTCGAGAACCGGGTGTCCGGCAGAGCCTGTAGCGTGACGTGGCAATGCAGCAAGGCATGCAAGACACCGTGAGAACCCGCGGACGCGCGGACAGATACGACGGCGAGGACTGATGGCACCCGAACCCGAAGCAAACGGCGGCGGAGTCTCGGATGCAGCCGACTCCTGGGGCATCGGAGGTGTGGTCGGCGACGGACGTTACCGGATGACACACCGGCTGGGCCGAGGTGGCATGGCCGAGGTCTTTGCCGCGGAGGACGTCCGGCTGGGACGTACCGTCGCGGTGAAGCTGCTCCGTTCCGATCTTGCCGAGGACCCGGTCTCCAAGGCCCGGTTCACGCGTGAGGCACAGTCGGTCGCGGGCCTCAACCACCATGCGATCGTCGCCGTGTACGACTCCGGCGAGGACGTCGTGGGCGGCCAGACCGTCCCGTACATCGTGATGGAGCTCGTCGAGGGCCGCACCATCCGTGATCTGCTGCTCAACGCCGAGGCGCCGCCGCCCGAGCAGGCGTTGATCATCGTCTCGGGGGTACTGGAGGCCCTCGCGTACTCGCACCAGCACGGCATCGTGCACCGTGATATCAAGCCGGCCAACGTGATCATCACGAACTCCGGCGCGGTCAAGGTGATGGACTTCGGCATCGCCCGTGCGCTGCACGGCGCGCAGTCGACGATGACCCAGACCGGCATGGTCATGGGCACGCCGCAGTACCTCTCCCCCGAGCAGGCGCTGGGCAAGACCGTCGACCACCGCTCCGACCTGTACGCCACCGGCTGTCTGCTCTACGAACTCCTCGCGCTGCGGCCCCCGTTCACGGGCGAGACGCCGCTCTCCGTGGTGTACCAGCACGTCCAGGACATTCCGGTCCCGCCGTCCGAGATCCTGGACGCGGTGCCGCCGGAGCTGGACGGGCTCGTCATGCGGTCGCTCGCGAAGGACCCGGACGACCGGTTCCAGAGCGCCGAGGAGATGCGCGGGCTGGTCCAGTACAGCCTGCAGATGCTCCAGGTGCAGGGCGGTCACACGGGTACGTGGAACACCGGGCCGGTCACCATGCACGAGTTCGGCAACACCCCCGCCATGGGCATGCCCGGCGGGACGATGGCGATGGGGCACCCGCAGCACGGGGACACCTCGCAGAGCCCGATCCTGCCGCCGATGAATCCGGACGACGGCGGGTACGACGGCGGACACCAGAGCGGTGGCGGCCGCGGCAAGCTCTGGCTGTTCGTCGTTCTCGCGCTGATCGCGATCGGGGCGGGTGCCGCCATCGCGGTGAACGCCGCGGACAACAACGACACCACCCACAAGAAGACGCCGACCACGACCTC
Source organism: Streptomyces sp. NPDC051286 (assembly GCF_044455345.1). Lineage (NCBI taxonomy): Bacteria > Bacillati > Actinomycetota > Actinomycetes > Kitasatosporales > Streptomycetaceae > Streptomyces > Streptomyces sp. NPDC051286. Next base: position 92,938 of record NZ_JBITER010000008.1, read on the forward strand.
CAGTTCCCCCGCCCCGAAGAAGAGTTCGGAGAAGCCGACCGACGAGCAGACGGACACCGCCCCGACGGCGGACGACACCACCGGTGGCAAGCAGCAGCCGAACAACCCGCCGTCCTTCTCCCGGTCTCCCTCGCAGACCACGCCGTCCCAGACCCCGTCCGACACGGCCACCTCGCCGGACACCGGCACGTCCGACGGCACGACGAACGAGGGCACGACCGGTGGTGAGACCCCCCAGCCGAGTGACACGGCCACCGCTCCGGGCACCCCGGGCGGCAGCGACGCTGCCGGGGCGGCCGGCGGCACCCCGGGCGGCAGCGACGCCGCCGGGGCGGCCGGCGGTACGCCTCAGTAGAGCCCCTGTGGCCCTGCCCGCCCTCACCCCGTGAAGGCGTCGCGCACCGCCTCGTACTCCCGCGTCCACCAGACCGCCAGGGCCGACACCGCAGGAAACTGCGGGTCGGCCCTTCGGTCGTCCAGGCGGTAGCGCCAGCGCAGTATCCAGAAGTCGTTGAGCCGCTCCCACCACACCCGGTGCACCGCGGCAGCCAGTTCGCAGGCGCCCGCCCCGACCGCACCCCGATAGGCCCGCGCGTAGGCCCGTACCCTCTCCAGGTCCAGCTTCCCGGCGGGCTGTACGAAGAAGATCGCCGCGGCCCGTACCGCCTCCTCGGCGCGCGGCTGCACCCCCAGCCGGTCCCAGTCGATGATCGCCACCGGGCCGGCGCCCCGGTACAGCACGTTCAGCGGGTGGAAGTCGCCGTGCACCCAGCCGGTCGCCGGGATGTCGGGCGTGGGCGGCCGGCGGTCGGCGTGCCGCTCCAGCAGGCCGCGCCGTTCGACGAGGCGGTGCTCGGCCAGCTCGTCGAAGGAGTCCCGTGGGCGGTGTTCGCGCGCCGCGGCCAGCAGGTCGTCGATCAGCGCGAACGTGTCGACGGCGTCCGGGCTGGCATGCCGGCGCCCCCCGGTCGCCCCCGTCTCCATCACTTGCGCGAGCCCCGTGTGTACGGCTCCGAGGAGCGCCCCGAGCCGTTCCGACTGGGCGAGGGTCAGCTGGGCGCCGACCCGGTGCAGTCCGTCCACCCAGGGGTGCAGCGCGTAGCACCGGCCGTCGATCTCCGTGACCGTGTCGCCCTCCGTGTCCTCGACGGGCGGGGCGACCGGCACCCCGAGCGACTGCAGCTGCTGGGTGGCGCGGTGCTGGCGGACGATCGTCGCGCGGTCGCCGGTGGAGTCGTCGAGATGGTGTTTGAGGAAGTACGAGCCGCGGGTGGTGGAGACGCGGTAGCCGTGGTTGAGGAGGCCCTTGGTGAGGGGCTTGCAGCTGAGGGGCTCACCGGCGTCCGGGTAGCGGCGCAGCACCTCGCCGACCGGAGGAACAGGTGGAAGGGTGACAGATGAGCGCGGCACTCACCACATGGTAGATCACGCTGCGTGTCGGTTCGGCTGACTTGCGTGATGGCGCAGAGTGTGCACCGTGACGAAGTGCGGGGCGAGGCGGAGGTAGACCGGCTCGAAGGGTTCGCCGCTGACCTCCCGAGGTGCCGCACCGAAGCGCTCGCGCTGCTCCTGGCTCGGATGCACGATCTCGGCAGGACCGGTGAACTGGACCGACCACAGGTCGCCGCCGTCGCCGGAGGCCGCCGTGTTGAAATTGTCCGCCCCGTACGCGACGACGGTGCCGTCGCACGAGGCGTGGTACCCGAGTCCGCTGTGCATCCGCAGGACGACGTGGCCGTCGATCACGATGTGGCGGGCCACCGCCAGACAGGGGAGCGCTCGTCGGGTCGTCGCCAGCCGGCCGTACGGCACCCGGGCGAGCAGCTCGATCGCTTGCAGTTCCTCGGAGGACATGCGCTCCACTCTGCGACACCTCGGTGGGCACAGAAAGAGGCCGCGGCCCCGGGTGATCCGGGACCAAAGTCCCGGGGGTCATCCGGGACCACGGCCCCGTCGGAGAGGAGGGAGGGCGCCCGCGGCCCGTCCCGTACCGCTCAGCGCTGCTCGGCCTGGAGCCGCGCCACATAGGCGGCTGCCTGCGAGCGGCGCTCCATGCCCAGCTTGGAGAGCAGGCTGGAGACATAGTTCTTGATCGTCTTCTCGGCGAGATGGAGCCGCTCACCGATCACCCGGTTCGTCAGCCCCTCGCCGATCAGATCGAGGATCTTGCGCTCCTGGTCGGTGAGGCTCGCGAGCTTGTCGTCGCCCCGGCCCTTATTTCCCTCGCGCAGCCGCTCCAGCACACGCGCGGTCGCGACCGGGTCCAGCAGCGATTTTCCGGCCGCCACATCCCGTACCGCATTCAGCAGCTCATTGCCGCGGATCGCCTTGAGCACATATCCCGACGCGCCCGCCATGATCGCGTCGAAGAGGGCTTCGTCATCGGCGTACGAGGTCAGCATCAGGCAGTGGATGCTGTTGTCCAGGGACCGGATCTCACGGCAGACCTCCACCCCGCTGCCGTCCGGCAGCCGTACGTCGAGCACCGCCACATCGGGCCGCGTGGCGGGGATGCGCACCAGAGCGTCCGCCGCCGTACCGGCTTCGCCGACGACTTCGATGTCGTCCTCGACCGAGAGCAGCTCATGGACCCCGCGTCGGACGACCTCATGGTCATCCAACAGAAATACGGTGATTTTTCCTTCTTCGCGCACAATCGCAGTCTCACACACTCCCCTCTTCCCTGCCGCTGAACGGCGGGATAACGTGCCGTTGTTCCGGCGGCCTGCAAGGCCGTTCCCAGCGCTGTGACCAGCGAGAGTTCCCGAATTTCTCGATTTACTTGGAAATCCAAGCAAAATCGCAGGTCAGGGAGTGTTTCGCAGTTGTGCGATGCACTGGGTAACGTGCCTTTGACAGGACGCTCGCCGGGGCACCTGTCACGCCTGTTCCCGGCCGAGCGGCACCCACCCCGTGCACGGGTACGGACACAGGCGAGCCGCACTGGTCTCCCGGCAGACCCCGGGGGCCGGACCGACGGAGGAGCACGCACGTGACCGTGGAGAGCACTGCCGCGCGCAAACCGCGACGCAGCAGCAAGCGGACCAGCGCCGCGAAGACGCCACAGAGTTCCGAGCCCGAGCTTGTACAGCTGCTGACGCCCGAGGGCGAGCGCGTCGAGCACCCGGACTACACGATCGACCTGACCGCGGACGAGCTGCGCGGTCTGTACCGGGACATGGTCCTGACCCGCCGCTTCGACGCCGAGGCGACCGCCCTGCAGCGTCAGGGCGAACTGGGTCTGTGGGCCTCGCTGCTCGGCCAGGAGGCCGCGCAGATCGGTTCCGGCCGAGCACTGCGCGACGACGACTACGTCTTCCCGACCTACCGTGAGCACGGTGTCGCCTGGTGCCGCGGGGTCGACCCGACCAATCTGCTCGGGATGTTCCGCGGCGTGAATCACGGCGGCTGGGACCCGAACAGCAACAACTTCCACCTGTACACGATCGTCATCGGCTCGCAGACCCTGCACGCCACCGGCTACGCCATGGGCGTCGCCAAGGACGGCGCGGACTCCGCCGTGATCGCGTACTTCGGGGACGGCGCCTCCAGCCAGGGCGACGTCGCCGAGTCGTTCACCTTCTCCGCGGTCTACAACGCCCCGGTCGTCTTCTTCTGCCAGAACAACCAGTGGGCGATCTCCGAGCCCACCGAGAGGCAGACCCGCGTCCCGCTCTACCAGCGCGCGCAGGGCTTCGGCTTCCCCGGCGTCCGGGTCGACGGCAACGACGTACTCGCCTGCCTCGCCGTCACCAAGTCGGCGCTGGAGCGGGCTCGCCGGGGCGAGGGACCCACCCTCGTCGAGGCGTTCACCTACCGGATGGGCGCGCACACCACCTCCGACGACCCGACGAAGTACCGGGCGGACGAGGAACGCGCCTCCTGGGAGGCCAAGGACCCGATCCTGCGGCTCAGGACGTACCTGGAGAAGCAGGACCTCGCCGACGAGGCGTACTTCTCCGCGCTCGACGAGGAGAGCGAGGCTCTCGGCAAGCGGGTCCGTGAAGCGGTACGGGCCATGCCCGATCCGGACCGGATGGCGATCTTCGACCACGCGTACGCCGACGGCAACCCCCTCGTCGACGAGGAGCGCGCCCAGTTCGCCGCCTACCAGGCTTCGTTCGCCGAGGAGGGCAACTAGTCATGGCCCTGGAAAAGATGTCCATCGCGAAGGCGCTCAACGAGTCGCTGCGCAAGGCCCTCGACACCGACCCCAAGGTCCTCATCATGGGTGAGGACGTCGGCAAGCTGGGCGGGGTCTTCCGGATCACCGACGGGCTCCAGAAGGACTTCGGCGAGGACCGGGTCATCGACACGCCGCTCGCCGAGTCCGGCATCGTCGGCACCGCGATCGGTCTGGCCCTGCGCGGCTACCGGCCGATCGTGGAGATCCAGTTCGACGGCTTCGTCTTCCCCGCGTACGACCAGATCGTCACGCAGCTCGCGAAGATGCACGCCCGCGCGCTCGGCAAGATCAAGCTGCCGGTCGTCGTCCGGATCCCGTACGGCGGCGGCATCGGCGCCGTCGAGCACCACAGCGAGTCGCCCGAGGCGCTGTTCGCGCACGTCGCGGGGCTGAAGGTGGTCTCGCCGTCCAATGCGTCGGATGCCTACTGGATGATGCAGCAGGCCGTCCAGAGTGACGACCCGGTCATCTTCTTCGAGCCGAAGCGACGTTACTGGGACAAGGGCGAGGTCGAGACCGACCTCATCCCCGGTCCGCTGCACAAGGCCGCGACGGTACGGGAGGGCTCGGACCTCACCCTCGCCGCATACGGCCCGATGGTGAAGGTCTGCCTGGAGGCCGCCGCGGCCGCCCAGGAGGAGGGCAAGTCGATCGAGGTCCTGGACCTGCGGTCGATGTCCCCGATCGACTTCGACGCCGTCCAGGCCTCGGTCGAGAAGACCGGCCGGCTGGTCGTCGTCCACGAGGCGCCGGTGTTCTACGGCTCCGGTGCCGAGATCGCCGCCCGCATCACCGAGCGCTGCTTCTACCATCTGGAGGCACCGGTGCTCAGGGTCGGCGGCTACCACGTCCCGTATCCGCCGGCGCGTCTCGAGGACGAGTATCTGCCGGGCCTGGACCGGGTGCTCGACGCCGTCGACCGCTCGCTGGCGTACTGAGGAGAGGGGTCGTGACGACGATGACCGAAACGTCTGCTCGCTTCCGTGAGTTCAAGATGCCCGACGTGGGCGAGGGACTGACCGAGGCCGAGATCCTCAAGTGGTACGTACAGCCGGGGGACACCGTCACCGACGGCCAGGTCGTCTGCGAGGTCGAGACCGCGAAGGCGGCCGTGGAGCTGCCGATCCCGTTCGACGGCGTGGTGCACGAGCTGCGCTTCGCCGAGGGCACGACCGTCGACGTCGGCCAGGTGATCATCGCGGTGGACGTGGCGCCGGGCAGCAGTGACACGGCTGCGGAGGCGGCTCCGGCCTCGGCCGAACCGGAACCGGCTGCGGAACCGGAGGCACCGAAGGGCCGCCAGCCGGTGCTGGTGGGCTACGGCGTGGCCGAGTCCTCCACCAAGCGCCGTGCCCGCAAGGGCGCCGAGCAGCCGGCGGCCGCGGCTGCCGCGATCCAGGGCGAGCTGAACGGTCACGGACCGGCCGTCCCGGAGAGCCGCCCGCTCGCCAAGCCGCCGGTGCGCAAGCTGGCCAAGGACCTGGGCATCGACCTGGCCACGGTCGTCCCGACCGGCGAGGGCGGGGTCATCACGCGCGAGGACGTGCACGCGGCGGCCGCGCCCGCACCGGCGCAGGCGACCGCACCCGCCCCGGTTCCGGCCACGGTCCCGGAACCGGTGGTCACCGCTCCCGCCCCGGTACCGGGTGCCCGGGAGACCCGTATCCCGGTCAAGGGTGTGCGGAAGGCCATCGCGCAGGCCATGGTCGGCAGTGCGTTCACCGCACCGCATGTCACCGAGTTCGTGACGGTCGACGTCACGCGCACGATGAAGCTTGTGGCGGAGCTCAAGGACGACAAGGACATGGCGGGGGTCCGGGTCAACCCGCTCCTGATCATTGCCAAGGCGCTCCTGGTCGCGATCAAGCGGAACCCGGAGATCAACGCGGCCTGGGACGAGGCCAACCAGGAGATCGTGCAGAAGCACTATGTGAACCTGGGCATCGCGGCCGCCACCCCGCGCGGTCTGATCGTGCCGAACATCAAGGACGCGCAGGACAAGACCCTGCCGCAGCTCGCCGCAGCACTGGGCGAGCTGGTCGCCACGGCCCGGGACGGCAGGACGTCTCCCGCCGCCATGGCGGGCGGCACGGTGACGATCACCAACGTCGGCGTCTTCGGCGTCGACACGGGTACGCCGATTCTGAACCCGGGCGAGTCCGCGATCCTCGCGGTCGGTGCGATCAAGCTGCAGCCGTGGGTCCACAAGGGCAAGGTGAAGCCCCGTCAGGTCACCACGCTGGCGCTGTCGTTCGATCATCGCCTGGTCGACGGCGAGCTCGGTTCCAAGGTCCTGGCGGATGTCGCCGCGATCCTGGAACAGCCCAAGAGGCTGATCACCTGGGCCTGATGGCCGTGTGAGACGGAAGAAGCGGGCCTGCGCGGAGATTCCTTCCGCGCAGGCCCGCTCTTCTGTCGGGTCAGGTCACCCGGCGGGAGCCAGGATCACCCAGTCCCCGGCGGGCGCCGACCGGGTGCCGTCGGCGTACACGGCGGTCACCCGGTAGAAGTGGGTGGTGCCGGTCGGGGCGGTGGCGTCCGTGTACGACACCTCCGTGACGGGGTCGACGGTCAGCTTCTCGTACGTGCCCGCGGTCGGGTTCCACCGTTCGACCAGGTAGCCCGTCGCATCGGCGACCGTGTTCCAGGACAGGTCCACCGAGGTGCCGGTGGTGCCCCGGGTCGCGGTGAGCGTGAGCAGGTCGTTGTCCGGGGTCTCCTCGGACGGTGTCAGGTCCAGCTCGGTGACGACGGCGATCTCGGCGCTGTGCGTCATCCGGAAGCTGGAGTTGCCGGAGGTGTCCTCGACGTCGATGAAGTAGCACCGCTCCTCACCGTCGGGCAGCCGCTCGTCGGTGTAGGACGTGGTGGCCGCGTCGAGGTACTCGCGCGAGGTGCCGTAGCAGACCCGCTCGTCCTCGCCGTCGATCAGCTCTCCGCGGTACACCACGTACCGCTCGAGATCGGGCTCGGTGTTGGCGTTCCAGTGCAGCTCGATGCCGTACTCGGTGGCCTTGGCGGTGAGCCCGGTGACCGGCGCGGGCGGAGTCACGTCCCTGGCGAGCGTGGTGACCTTGACCGTGGTCGAAGGAGCCGACTCCCGGCCCGAGTTGTCGTAGGCCTTGATGACGTAGTGGTAGGTGAGGCCGTCGGCCGGGGAGGTGTCGGTGCAGGTGTACTGGAGCCGTCCGTCGCCGAGCGTCTTCCAGGTGGTGCTGCAGCGGATCGGCGCGGCCGAGGTGTCCACGGGGAGCGTCTCGGAACGGTAGACGTGGAAGTCGTACACATCGCCGTCGACGGCGTGATCGGTCGTCCAGGTGAAGGTCGCACTGCTGATCCCCGGCGTCGCGACGATGTCCCGCGGCGCCGCGACCGGACGGTACGCCGCGACGGCGGGGCCGTACGCGGAGGCGCGCCCGGCACCGTCCACAGAGGCCACCTGGTAGGTCCACTTCTCGGAGCGCTTCACCGTGGTGTCGGTGAAGGCCGTGGCGGTGACGGAGCGGACCGATACGTGACCGTGCTGGTCGTCGCGCTTCAGGTTGTAGCGCACCGCGCCCGGGACGGGCTTCCAGGTCAGCACGATGCCGGCATCGGTGCCCTTCGCGGTGAAGTCCGCCGGAGGGGTGACGGCGACAGTGGTCAGCGGTATGTCGGCACTGCCGATGGAGACGTTTCCGGCCTTGTCGTAGGCGCGGACCTCGAAGTAGTACGTCTTCCCGCCCTCGGGCGGGACCCCCGCGTACGAGGTCGCGGTGGTCGTCTTCACGAGGGTGAACGTGCTGGATCCCTTGAGCCGGCGGTAGACGCGGTAGCCGGCGAGGTCCATCTCCTTGTTCGTGGACCAGGTCACCTTGGCGTTCGCCGTGGCGTTGTCGAGGACCGCCTTCACGCCGACCGGGCTGAGCGGCTTGACCTTGTCGACGGTGGCCGACGTCCTCGGTGCGTAACCGAACTTGACGTCGGCCGGGCCCGTCCAGTTGACGAAGTCGATGCGCAGGGAGTGCTTCCCGGCGGGGACGGTGATGTTGACCGTCTTCTTCTGGGTGGTGGAGACGTTCCTCCAGATGTCGACCTTGCGCACCCCGTCGACGTACACGCGAATGCCGTCACGGGTCGCCACGGTGAACGCGAAAGGGCCGCCGGAGCCGAAGTCCCGGGTCAGGGACCAGCGGACACCGAAGTTGTCCTTCGGCAGGCCGGAGGCGGGGGCGCCGGTGCCCCAGTTCTGGTCGATGACCGAGTCGCAGTCGGTCTTCTTCGGCGTACCGGAGAACGACGTGTTCGCGAAGAACTGCCGCTTGAAGACCGGCGAGGTGCAACTGGTCGCCGCAGCAGCGGGCGTGGCACTCACGGCGGTGAGCAGACTGCAGGAGGTCGCGGCGACCGACAGCGCGGCGACGCTGCGAAGCCGCCCACGAGGAATGGTGGTCAATGTGCGCATTGCCCTTTCAGGCTGGATGACGGGGGGTGAACCCGCGGCCGGGTGCAGGAAGGGGTCCGCCGTACCGCACGGCGGACCCCTCCCTCACCCCCGGAAACGGGGGTGGAGGACTACTTCTTGAAGGAGTAGTCCATGATCTTCTTCATGTCCGCGGTCCGGGTCGTCGCGCTCGTGGAGGCGAGCACGGTACCGATGACCGTCTTGCCGTTCCGGGTCGCGGCGAACACCAGGCAGTACCCAGCCGTCGGGCCGGAACCTGTCTTCACACCGATCGCACCGCTGTAGCTGCTGAGCATCGCGTTGGTGTTGGACCACGACATGTAGCGGTAGCCACCGGACTTCGTGGTGACTTTCTGCGTGGTCGACTTGGTCTTGACGATCGTGCGGAAGGTGGAGTTCTTCATCGCACTGCTGGCGATCTTCGTCAGGTCGCGCGGCGTCGAGTAGTTCGAGCCGTTCCCTATGCCGTCGAACGAGTCGAAGTGGGTGTTCTTCAGACCGAGCGACTTGGCGGAGGCGTTCATCTTGCCGATGAACGACGTCACGCGGGCCGCGCGGGTGGTGCCGGTGCCGAACTTGTCGGCGAGCGCGTACGCGGCGTCGCAGCCGGACGGCAGCATCAGACCGTAGAGGAGCTGGCGGACGGTGACCTTGTCGCCGACGATCAGGCGCGCCGACGAGGCGCCCTTGGCGACGATGTAGTCGCTGTACGCCTTCTGGATCGTGACCTTGGAATCCAGGTTGAGGTTCGTCTGCGCCAGCACCACCTTGGCCGTCATGATCTTGGTGGTCGAGCCGGTGGAGCGACGGGTGTCCGCAGCCTTCGTGTAGAGGGTCGACGCGGTTCCGTTGTTCATCACGTAGCCGCCCTTGGCGGCGATCGTGGGGACGGGCAGCGTGGCAGCCTGCGCCGCGGAGGCGAAGACGCTGCCCGCGATGACAGCACCCGCGGTAAGAGCCACGGTGGCAGTGGCGGAAACGCGGTTTATGCCCTTAATACCGATTTTCAACTTGAACGCTCCAAATGCCCCTGGAATGCGGCCGCATATCGGTGCCGCTCGGTGGTGAGACTCACGAGGTGCCCGAATGGATGTGCTGAATCCCCGAGTAATTTCCGGGGTTTTACCGTCCAGATTCCGGACAGCGCCGCCGCATGCGTGCATGTTGTATCTATGCTGTGTGCATGCCTGCCGCACCCCCTGTCGTGACACCCCCGCCCGCCAAGCAGCCGCCCGCCGCCGAACGCGTCTACACCCACATCAAGAAGGCGGTCCTCGACCGCCGTTACGAGGGGGGCACGCTCCTCACCGAGGGCGGCCTCGCGGACGCCGTCGGCGTCTCCCGTACACCCGTGCGCGAGGCCTTGCTGCGGCTGGAGGTCGAAGGGCTGATCAAGCTCTATCCGAAGAAGGGGGCCCTGGTGCTTGCCGTCTCCGCACAGGAGATCGCGGACGTGGTGGAGACCCGGCTGCTCGTAGAGGAGTTCGCCGCCCGCAAGGCCGTGCCCGCCTCGGCGAAGCTGATCGGCCGCCTGGAGGAACTGCTCGACGAGCAGCGACGGCAGGTGGCGGCCGGGGACCTGGCCGCCGTGTCGGTCGCGGACCGCTGCTTCCATGCCGAGATCGTGCGCAACGCCGGCAACGAGATCCTGTCGCGCCTCTACGACCAGCTGCGCGACCGGCAGTTGCGGATGGGCGTCGCCGTGATGGAGGCGCATCCCGGCAGGATCGCCGCCAACATCACCGAGCACACCGAGCTGTTGGAGGCCATCAGAGCCGGGGACGCGGACGGTGCCGCGCAGGTCGTACGGCGCCATGTCGGCCGGGTCAGGGTGCTGGTCCGGGGTGAGGACCGGTGAGTTCTGCCGCCGCTCCCACCCTGTCCCTGCCCGGTGATCCGCCCGGCGGCCGCCGGGCCGCCCGGGTCTGGGGCATCGGCGTCGCCGTCTACTTCGTCGCCATCATCTTCCGTACGAGCCTCGGGGTTGCCGGTCTCGACGCCGCCGACCGGTTCGACGTCAACGCCTCCGCGCTGTCGACGTTCTCCATCCTTCAGCTGCTCGTCTACGCGGGCATGCAGATACCTGTCGGCCTGATGGTCGACCGGCTCGGCACCAAGAAGGTCCTCACCCTCGGGGCCGCCCTGTTCACCGTCGGGCAGCTCGGCTTCGCACTCTCCCCGTCGTACGGCATGGCGCTGGCTTCCCGGGCGCTGCTCGGCTGCGGCGACGCGATGACGTTCATCAGCGTGCTGCGGCTCGGTGCCCGCTGGTTCCCGGCCCGGCGCGGACCGCTGGTCGGCCAGATCGCCGCACTCTTCGGCATGGCGGGCAACCTCGTCTCCACGCTCTTCATCGCCCGCGCCCTGCACAGCTTCGGCTGGACCGCCACGTTCGCGGGCAGCGCGGCCGCCGGGGCCGTGGTCCTCGTCCTGACCCTCCTTTTCCTGAAGGACCACCCCGAGGGGTACGAGCCGCCGCCCGTCGAACACGCGGGCGCCGCCTACGTACGCAAGCAGATCGCCGCCTCGTGGCGGGAGCCCGGCACCCGGCTCGGGATGTGGGTGCACTTCACCACGCAGTTCCCGGCCATGGTGTTCCTGCTGCTCTGGGGGATGCCGTTCCTGGTGGAGGCACAGGGGCTGAGCCGGTCCACTGCCGGCGAGCTGCTCACCCTGGTGGTGCTCTCCAACATGGCCGTCGGCCTCGTCTACGGACAGGTCATCGCCCGCCACCACGCCGCGCGCGCCCCACTCGCCCTCGGCACGGTCGCGGTGACGGCCGTCGTGTGGGCGTCGACGATCCTGTACCCCGGCGACCACGCGCCGATGTGGCTGCTGATCACGCTCTGCGCGGTGCTCGGCGCCTGCGGACCGGCCTCGATGATCGGCTTCGACTTCGCACGGCCGGCCAACCCGCCGCAGCGCCAGGGCACCGCATCGGGGATCGTCAACATGGGCGGTTTCATCGCCTCGATGACGACACTGTTCGCCGTCGGTGTGCTGCTCGATGCGACGGGGGACAACTTCCGCATCGCGTTCGCCTCGGTCTTCGTCCTGGAGGCGATCGGGGTCGTACAGATCCTGCGGCTGCACGCCCGCGCCACGCTCCGCGAGCGGAACCACCATGTGATCAGCCGCGTGGAGGCCGTGCACGTTCCCGCGTGACGCCTGCCGCGGCCGGTCCGGCGGCGCGCCCGTCTCTTCTCCTCACAAAGACGGGCGCCGCCGACCGTGCCGTTACGGCGTGACGGCGAAGTTCTGCAGGATCGCCGTCGCCAGCTCCTGGTCGCCCTCGACCTTGATCTGGTCCGCGACCGCCGTCGCCCGCACCCGCCCGCAGGCCAGCCGGACGTACGTCTCCCAGTCCATCGCCAGCGTCACCGCGGGCCCCAGCGACGGCGAACCGTCCACCGAACCACGGCCGTCCGCGTCGACCCTGACCGTGCGCAGGAACTCCATCGGCCCGTGCACATCGAGCACGACCGCCGAATTCGGCGGTGCGCCCGCGTCCTTGGCGACCACCTTCGGCAGCGCGGCGAGGAGCGTGTCCCGGGTGATGGTGGCGCCGGGGGAGTCGAGATTGCCGGGCTTGCTCAGCGTCGTACGCAGATCCTGCTCGTGCACCCAGACGTCGAAGGCCCGCATCCGCAGTGCCAGTTCGAGGGTCTGCTCGGCGCCGAGCGGCGCGCGGGTCATGGTCTCCGGGGCACGCGACTCGTTCCGCAGCTGACGCGAGCGGCGGATGATCGTGTACTCCAGCTCGGAGGTCATCTCGGGTGCCGTGTGGTGGCGCCGTACATCGACCTGCATCTCCATATAACGGGTGAAGTCGTTCTGTACGTGGTAGAGATCGCGCGGCAGCGTGTGGATCGGCCGCGGATCGCCGAGCTGCTCGCACTCCATACCGATGATGTGCGAGACGATGTCGCGCACCGACCAACCGGGGCACGGTGTGCGGCGATTCCACTCCCCCTCGGCGAGCGGCGTCACGAGCTCGGCTATCGACTCGATGGAGTGGGTCCAGGCATCGGCGTAGGTCTGGAGGCTGGGATGGACGGTCACGGGACCCCTCGTGCGGTTCTGCGGTGCATGGGCTGGACTGCTGGCGCGGTCGGCGGGCGGCGACTGCGGGCTGCGTGGGAGGTTCGTTCGCTAAGTTACGCTGCGAGCAGGCACCCCGGCAGTGCTTTCGTGTGACGATCGTAGGCCCGTGTTGACGGCTCGAATGCCAGGACGGTGGTAGTGTGCGCGCCTCCCTCATCCAGATCGCAGTAGACCCGGACGAATCCGTCAATTCTCGCAGGGACCGAGCCGCTTCCCTGGTCGCGGGCCAACGCGGTGCCGATCTGGTGGTCCTTCCCGAGCTGTGGCCGGTCGGCGCGTTCGCGTATACCGCCTTCGCCGACGAGGCGGAACCGCTCCGGGGACCCACCCACGACCTGATGGCGAAGGCCGCGGCCGACGCCGGGGTCTGGCTGCACGCGGGCTCCTTCGTGGAGCGCGCCGACGACGGCACGCTCTACAACACCTCGCTGGTCTTCACGCCCGAGGGCGAGCGCGCAGCCGCGTACCGCAAGATCCACCGCTTCGGCTTCGACAAGGGCGAGGCGGTGATGATGGGAGCCGGCGAGGACCTGGTCACGGTCGCCCTGCCGCAGACCACGCTCGGCCTCGCCACTTGTTACGACCTGCGCTTCCCCGAACTGTTCCGCGGCCTCGTCGACGCCGGTGCGCAGACGCTCGTCGTCCCGGCGGGCTGGCCGGAGCGGCGCCGCGCCCACTGGACGCTGCTCGCCCAGGCGCGTGCCGTGGAGAACCAGGCGTATGTCCTGGCCGTCGGCACCGCCGGTACCCACGCCGGGGTCCAGCAGGCCGGGCACAGCATCGCCGTCGACCCGTGGGGCGAGGTGCTCGCCGAGGCGGGCGCGGACGAGGAGGTGCTCACCGTGGAGTTCGACCCGGCGAAGGTCGCCACCACGCGGGAGCAGTTCCCGGCGCTCAAGGACCGACGCCTGGGTCTCGTCCCGCCGTCGAGCGGCTGTTGACGCATTGGCCGGACCGGACTTCGCACCACCGTCGGGCATCCGCCGACGCATCTGCCGGACCGGGCCCTGCCCCATCGTCGAGCGGGGCCCGGTTTCACGTGAAACGTCCCGGTCAGCCGTCGCGCTCCTTGTCCGCGAGCACGATGACGCACACCGATACGGCGATGAGCAGTGCCGCGTCGGCGTCCTCCCGTACGACATCGATGCCGTACGTGTCCCGTACGGTCAGCCAACGCCGTGAGATCTGGGCCAGGAGCTCGCCGTCGTAGTCGATGGCGAACTCGCGGTCCAGGATCTTGCCGCTGACATCGAGCGCGGTGCCGTCGACCAGCGTCACCCGGTAATGGTTGCGCAGCAGCGACAGCCGCTTCCGCTTGATTCTGGCGAGCTGCTCGCCGTCGCGCTCGATGAGCATCGTGTCGCGCAGGCTGAGCAGTTTCTGCCGGATCTCGACCAGGAGCTGGCCCTGCGCGTCCTTCAGTTCGAAGGTGTCGCGCACCCGCATCGCCTTGCCGTCGACGAGGAAGACCTTGCGCCCGTCCGTATCCTCGATCCAGTAGTCGTCGCCGACACCGAACAGTCGCTCACGCACCAGGAATCTCATGGCTGACAGGATCCCCCCGTGACCCCCCGGGATACGTGAGACTTCCCGGGACGCGTGGGAGCTCAAAAATGCCGGAGACCCTCCGGAATGCGGAAGCGCCACGGTGATGTTGACTGTTCACATGGCAACACGTGCGCGCGTCAGGGCCCCGGAGCTGGTCGGCAAAGGCGGCTGGCTCAATACCGGCGACCACCAGTACACCCTCGCTGACCTGCGAGGACGCATTGTCATTCTGGACTTTTGGACATTTTGCTGTGTGAACTGTCTGCATGTCCTCGATGAGCTGCGCGAGCTGGAGGAGAAGCACCGCGACACCGTGGTGATCATCGGCGTGCACTCGCCGAAGTTCGTCCACGAGGCCGAGCACCAGGCCGTCGTCGACGCCGTCGAGCGGTACGAGGTCCACCACCCCGTCCTCGACGACCCCGAGCTCGCCACCTGGAAGCAGTACGCCGTACGGGCCTGGCCGACGCTCGTCGTCATCGACCCCGAGGGCTATGTCGTCGCTCAGCACGCCGGCGAGGGCCATGCGCACGCCATCGAGAAGCTCGTCGAGGAGCTGGAGGCCGAGCACGCCGAGAAGGGCACGCTGCGCCGCGGCGACGGCCCGTACGTGGCGCCCGAGCCCGTCGCCACGCACCTGCGCTTCCCCGGTAAAGCGCTGCTGCTGGCCGACGGCGGCTTCCTGGTCTCCGACACCACCCGGCACCGCCTCGTTGAGCTCGACCCCGACGGCGAAACGATGCGCCGCCACTTCGGCACCGGGGACCGCGGGTTCGCGGACGGCGGACCCGACGAGGTGCGGTTCAGCGAGCCGCAGGGGCTCGCTGTGCTGCCGGACGGCCGGATCGCCGTCGCCGACACCGTCAACCACGCCATCCGCGCCCTCGATCTCACGACCGGGGTGACGACGACCCTCGCGGGCACCGGCCGTCAGTGGTGGCAGGGCTCTCCGACGACCGGCCCGGCGCGCGAGGTCGACCTCTCCTCCCCGTGGGACGTCGCCTGGTTCGCGGACCGGCTGTGGATCGCCATGGCGGGCGTGCACCAGCTGTGGTCGTACGAACCCGACTCCGCAGCCGTGCAGGTCGCCGCGGGTACGACCAACGAAGGACTGGTCGACGGTCCGGCCGACGAGGCCTGGTTCGCCCAGCCGTCCGGGCTTGCCGCCTCGGCCGACGGCGACCGGCTCTGGGTCGCCGACTCGGAGACGTCCGCACTGCGGTACGTCGACCGGGACGGGACCGTGCACACCGCCGTCGGCACCGGACTCTTCGACTTCGGCCACCGCGACGGCGCCGCCGGCCAGGCACTCTTCCAGCACCCGCTGGGCGTCACCGCACTGCCGGACGGGTCCGTCGCCGTCAGCGACACGTACAACCACGCCCTGCGCCGTTACGACCCCGCCTGTGGCGAGGTCACCACGCTGGCCACGGATCTGCGCGAGCCGAGCGACGCGGTGCTGGTCGACGGCGATCTCGTCGTCGTCGAATCCGCCCGGCACCGGCTGACCCGGCTGCGGCTGCCCGAGGAAGCCGTACGCGTCGCCGGCCAGGCGCACCGCACCCAGCGCGCGGCCACCGAGATCTCCCCTGGCACGCTCCGGCTCGACGTGGTCTTCCAGGCGCCCGCCGGGCAGAAGCTGGACACCCGGTACGGCCCGTCGACCCGGCTGCTGGTCTCGTCGACCCCGCCCGAGCTGCTGGCGGAGGGTGCGGGGCCCGGCGCCGATCTCTTCCGCGACCTGGTCCTGGCCGACGGCGTCACCGAAGGGGTCCTGCATGTGTCCGCGATGGCGGCGTCCTGCGACGACGACCCGGAGAACGAGTACCCGGCCTGCCACGTCCACCAGCAGGACTGGGGCGTCCCCGTCCGCGTGAGTGCGCAGGGAACGCCACGGCTGCCGCTGGTGCTCGCCGGAATGGACGAGCAGGCCTGACCGGCCGGCGGGCTCATGGGGACAGGGGCGTTGGGGTGCAGGAGCAGTGCGGCGAGCAGACTGCGGCGCTTGGCGGGGTCACGCCTCCTCGGCGGCCCGGAGGCACCGGGCCGGTGTACGGATCGCGTACCCGGCCCGGCGACAACCATGTGCGGAAGTCGGGTCAGCCTGCCAGGAAGGACGCCAGCGCGTTCGCCAGCAGATACGGGTCGTCCGCGCCGCACAGCTCACGCGCACTGTGCATCGACAGGATCGCGACGCCGATGTCCACGGTCTGGATGCCGTGCCGGGCCGCGGTGATCGGGCCGATCGTCGTGCCGCACGGCATCGAGTTGTTGGAGACGAACGTCTGCCACGGCACGCCCGCCTTCTCGCACGCCGCCGCGAACACGGCCCGGCCGCTGCCGTCCGTCGCGTACCGCATATTGACGTTGACCTTGAGGATCGGCCCGCCGTTCGCCACCGGGTGGTGTGTCGGGTCGTGACGCTCCCCGTAGTTGGGGTGGATCGCGTGACCGGTGTCGGAGGAGAGGCAGATGGTCCCCGCGAACGCCCGGGCACGGTCCTCGTACGTGCCGCCGCGGGCGAAGACAGAGCGTTCCAGCACCGTGCCGAGCAGCGGGCCGTCGGCGCCGGTGTCGGACTGCGAACCGTTCTCCTCGTGGTCGAACGCGGCCAGTACCGGGATGTACGGAATCTCGTCGTCCGGCTGTCCGGCGACGGCGGCGAGCGCGGCCGTCGCCGCGTGCACGGAGAGCAGGTTGTCCATCCGCGGCCCGGCCAGCAGCTCGCGGTCCCGGCCCAGGTAGGCCGGCGGCTCCACGGCGTGCGGCATCAGGTCCCAGCCGGTCACGTCGTCGGCGGCGACGCCCGCCTCCTCGGCGACGAACCTGATCAGGTCGCCCTCCTCGACGTCCCCGAGTCCCCAGATCGGCTGCATGTGCTTCTGCCGGTCGAGCTTGAGGCCGTCGGTGTTGGCCGACCGGTCCAGATGCACGGCCAGCTGAGGCACGCGCAGCAGCGGCCGGTCGATGTTGACCAGCCGGTGCGTGCCGTCGCGCAGCGAGATCCGGCCGGCGAGACCGAGGTCCCGGTCCAGCCAGGTGTTGAGCAGCGTGCCGCCGTACACCTCGACGGCGATCTGCCGCCAGCCGTACGACCCCGTGTCGGGCAGCGGCTTCACCCGCAGATTCGGCGAGTCGGTGTGCGCGCCGACGATACGGAAGGGGGTGTGCGCCCCGGCGCCTTCCGGCACGTACCAGGCGACGATTGCCCCGCCGCGCAGCACGTACTTCCCACCGGTGGAAGCGTCCCAGGCCGCGGTCTCCTCGACCTGCCGGAAGCCGGCCTTCTCCAGCCGCGCCGCGGCGGTGGCCACGGCGTGGTACGGGGAGGGGGAGGCCATCAGGAAGGCCATCAGGTCGTCGGTGTGACCGCGGTCGAAGCGGAGGGGAGAACTCATGGTCTTCACTGTAACGACGATGGCGCTGTTGAAATCCGGGTACCGCCGCCCTGGCGTGTGACTACCCCGCGGGCGGCACGGACGCCGGCACAGCGGTCGGCTCCCTATCCGACTGCTGATCATAGGGGCGACCCGGTGGGGGGAGAAGGGAGAGCGGAGGCCGGGGGCTACAGGTCTTCGATGGCGGTCAGGTCGATGTCGATGTCGTACGGAGCGGAGAGCTTCAGCCGGTCGTGGTGGACGCCGGTGGAGACGTACGTCTTGTTGACCGGGTCGAGTGTGTATGTCCAGACCACGGGCCGGTCGTTCTCGCCGGCCATTTCGACGAGCCAGAAGTGCTCGATGCCTGCGCCCGCGTACTTGTGCGGCTTGGTGTCGCGGTCGCGGTCCTCGGAGTCGGGAGATACGACTTCGACGGCGAGCAGGACGTCGGCGGCGTCGTAGCGCGTCTGCCGCTGGTTCACCGCGCCTTCTTCCCGCACCACAACCAGGTCGGGTTCCGGGGCGTTCCGCTTGCCGAGCACGATGGCCATCTCCCGGCGCACGCGCAGACCGGCGGGTACGTGCGTGCGCAGGCCCTGTTCCAGCAGATACATCGCCAGCGTGTGGAAATTGCGCTGCGGACTCACGAAAACCAGGCTTCCGTCGATCAGCTCCGTGTGCGGCGGGAGGTCGTCAAGCGTGAAGAAGTCGTCCACGGTGTAGCCGTCCTCAGGCGGGACCGGCCACTTGGATGTCTCGCGCCGCAGCTGCGACGCCTCGGGCAGCGCCTCGGCGGTCATGGTTCCTCCCATGGACGGGATTCTGAGCCCTGCAGCCAGCGTACCCAGCTGATACGACAGCACCGCCACCCGAAAGCGTGTCCGGGTGACGGTGCGTGTTGACGAGCGCGAGCGGAGCCTGAGGCTAGAACGCGGCCTCGTCCAGGTCCATCAGCGAACCGTCGACCACCTCGGCGAGCGCGCGCTCGGTGGAGACGCCCGGCAGGACGTTCGCGGCGAAGAACTTCGCGGCGGCGATCTTGCCCTGGTAGAAGGCGACGTCCTTCGCGGAGGCGGTCGGCAGCTTCTCGGCCGCGACGGCCGCGCCCTTCAGCAGCAGGTAGCCGACGACGACATCGCCGGAGGCCAGCAGCAGGCGGGTGGTGTTGAGGCCCACCTTGTAGATGTTCTTGACGTCCTCGCCGGTCGCGGTGAGGTCGGTGATCATCGTGCCGACGATCGCCTCCAGGTCCACGGCCGCCTTGGCGAGCGCGTCCAGCGCACCGGACAGCTCCTCGTTGCCCTGGGCGCCCGCGAGGAACTTCTTGATCTCCTCGGACAGCGCGTTGAGCGAGGCACCCTGGTCACGGACGATCTTCCGGAAGAAGAAGTCCTGGCCCTGGATCGCCGTCGTGCCCTCGTAGAGGGTGTCGATCTTGGCGTCCCGGATGTACTGCTCGATCGGGTACTCCTGGAGGTACCCGGAGCCGCCGAATGTCTGGAGCGACTGCGCCAGCTGCTCGTACGACTTCTCGGAGCCGTAGCCCTTCACGATCGGGAGCAGCAGGTCGTTGAGGCCGTGCAGCGCCTTGGCGTCCTCGCCCGCGGCCTCCTTCTCCTGGATCGCGTCCTGGACGGAGGCGGTGTACAGCACGAGGGAGCGCATGCCCTCCGCGTACGCCTTCTGCGTCATCAGCGAACGGCGCACGTCGGGGTGGTGCGTGATGGTGACCTTGGGCGCGGTCTTGTCCATGAAGTTCGCCAGGTCGGTGCCCTGGACGCGCTCCTTGGCGTACTCCAGCGCGTTCAGGTAACCCGTCGAGAGGGTGGCGATGGCCTTCGTGCCGACCATCATCCGGGCGAACTCGATGATGCGGAACATCTGGCGGATGCCGTCGTGCTTGTCGCCGATCAGCCAGCCCTTGGCGGGGTGCTGGTCGCCGAACGTCATCTCGCACGTGTTGGACGCCTTGAGGCCCATCTTGTGCTCGACGTTCGTCGCGTACACGCCGTTGCGCTCGCCCAACTCGCCGGTGGTCCAGTCGAAGTGGAACTTCGGGACCATGAAGAGCGACAGGCCCTTCGTGCCGGGGCCTGCACCCTCGGGGCGGGCCAGCACGTAGTGAATGATGTTCTCGGACATGTCGTGCTCGCCCGAGGTGATGAAGCGCTTCACACCCTCGATGTGCCAGGAGCCGTCCTCCTGCTCGACGGCCTTCGTGCGGCCGGCGCCGACGTCCGAACCGGCGTCCGGCTCGGTCAGCACCATCGTCGAGCCCCACTGCTTCTCGACGGCGATCTCGGCGATCTTCTTCTGCGCCTCGTTGCCCTCGTCGAAGAGGATTCCGGCGAACGCCGGGCCGGAGGAGTACATCCACACGGCCGGGTTCGAGCCGAGGAGCAGCTCCGCGTAGGACCAGATCAGGGAGCGCGGCGAGGTGGTGCCGCCGATCTCCTCGGGCAGACCCAGGCGCCAGTATTCGGAGTCCATGAAGGCCTGGTAGGACTTCTTGAAGGAGGCCGGGACCGGTGCGGTGTTGGTCTCCGGGTCGAAGACCGGCGGGTTGCGGTCGGCGTCGGCGAACGAGTCGGCGAGCTCGTTCTCGGCGAGGCGGTTGACCTCGTCGAGGATGCTCTTCGCGGTCTCGACGTCCATCTCCGCGAACGGTCCGGTGCCGTACAGCTTGTCGCGCCCGAGGACCTCGAAGAGGTTGAACTCGATGTCGCGGAGATTCGACTTGTAGTGCCCCATGGGAAGGCTCCGTAATCAATAGCAGTGGCGCGCAGCGCCCCGGGGAGGGGTGAGGGCCGGGCGGGCGACGAGCTGGCGGTGCGTATATCAGCTGACCTCACCGATGATGCTACCCGTCAGTAATAAGACGCAACCCCTCAAGCCCCTGATGTGGCCGATTACTCTTTGCGGCATGTACGGCTACGACCAGAACCAGGGCGCACAGCAGCAGATGGGTGGCGGCTACGGCGAGCAGCCGCTGTATCCCGAGCCCTCGCCGCCCTCCCTCGGTGATGCGGTACGGGCCTTCACCACGGGTTCTCTGTCCGCCGAGGACTTCCAGCAGATCTTCGCGTCGTCGAAGGTCTACTGCCCCCGCGGCGACAACCCCGGCTTCCTCGCCCTGCACAACACCCAGCAGCCGGTGATCCCCATGTTCACCACGCTCAAGGAGCTGCGGCTGTACGCGGGCAAGGAGTCCAAGTACTTCGTGATCACCGGCGCCGAGGTGATCGATCTGCTGCCGACCGGCTACGGCTTCGTCCTCGACATGGAGGGCGAGCACCGCATGGTCTTCGACGCCAAGGCCGTGGAGCAGATGGTCGACTTCGCGATGCGTCGCATGTACGGCTAGGAGGGCACTGAAGATCTTGGCCGGGCGCCCGGCGTCTTGCACGCACATCTGCGGCGTTGTCAAAACGGCCTGATAGCTCCGCTATGAGGCCGCTTCGGCGCCTTGCGGCTGCACGCGCCAGACGCCGCTCGCTGATCCGGCCAAGATCTTCAGCACCCTCCTGGGGCGTGTTTCGAAAGTCCCGGGCGCCGGGTGTCACTGCTTCGCAGGCGTTTGATTGCTGACCTCCGAGAAGGGGTCCGTACCTGTCGGGTACGGACCCCTTCTCGTTGTCCGGGGAGCGGCTGCGGCGGTGCGGGAATGCCGCAGCCCTTGCAGGATGTTCACTGTTCAACTAAATTGAAGCCAGGACAATCCCGGAGGTGGCCCCCCATGCCCGCAGTGACCGTCGAAAACCCGCTGACCCTGCCCAAGGTCGCCGCCCCGGGCGACGCCACGGCCCGTCCCGTGCTCGCCGTCATGACGGCGCCGAGCGGATTCGAGGGCGAAGGCTTCCCGGTTCGCCGTGCGTTCGCCGGGATCAACTACAAGTACCTCGACCCGTTCATCATGATGGATCAGATGGGTGAGGTGGAGTACCAGCCCGGAGAGCCGAAGGGCACCCCGTGGCACCCGCACCGCGGCTTCGAGACCGTGACGTACCTGATCGACGGAACCTTCGTCCACCAGGACAGCAACGGTGGCGGCGGCACCATCAAGAACGGTGACACCCAGTGGATGACGGCCGGATCCGGCCTCCTCCACATCGAGGCGCCGCCGGAGTCCCTCGTCATGTCGGGCGGCCTCTTCCACGGGCTGCAGCTCTGGGTGAACCTGCCCAAGGCCGACAAGATGATGGCCCCCCGCTACCAGGACATCCGCGGCGGCCAGGTCCAGCTCCTCGCCTCCCCGGACGGCGGCGCGCTGCTCCGCGTCATCGCCGGTGAGCTCGACGGGCACGAGGGTCCGGGGGGCACCCACACCCCGATCACGATGATCCACGCCACGGTGCGCCCCGGCGCCGAGGTGACCCTGCCGTGGCGCGAGGACTTCAACGGACTCGCGTACGTGCTGGCCGGTCGTGGCACCGTCGGCCAGGAGCGCCGTCCCGTCCACATGGGGCAGACCGCCGTCTTCGGGGCCGGCTCCTCGCTGACCGTCCGCGCGGACGAGAAGCAGGACGGCCACACCCCGGACCTGGAGGTCGTCCTCCTCGGCGGCCGCCCCATCCGGGAGCCGATGGCGCACTACGGGCCGTTCGTCATGAACAGCCAGGCCGAACTGAAGCAGGCCTTCGAGGACTTCCAGGCCGGCCGTCTCGGCACTGTGCCCGCAGTCCACGGCATGGGTGAGTGACCTGCGTGACGGGCCGGACTGACGGCCCGTCAC
Source organism: Streptomyces sp. NPDC051286 (assembly GCF_044455345.1). NCBI lineage: Bacteria > Bacillati > Actinomycetota > Actinomycetes > Kitasatosporales > Streptomycetaceae > Streptomyces > Streptomyces sp. NPDC051286. The sequence continues at coordinate 115,332 of NZ_JBITER010000008.1, forward strand.
TCGTTCGGCCGTACAGGCGGGACATGGCTCCCGCGCCGTGATCGGGTGGGAGGGTGGATACCCGGAAACCCCTCCTGCCCGACATCGCGTGGCGAACAGCTGCCTGGTGCGCCGTACTTCTGCTGGTCACCGGTGTTGCCGCGGTCGCCATCTGGCTGTGCGTCGCCCTCAAGACGGCCGTCACCCCGGTGCTGCTCGCCCTGCTCGGTACGGCGCTGCTCGGCCCTGTTTACCGCTGGCTGGTCGCCCGAGGGGTGAACCGGTCGGTGGCCGCCGGGCTCACCTGCGCGCTGCTCGTCGCGTTCGCCGGCGGCGCCGGGTACATCGTCGTCACCGCGTTCATCGACACCGGCGACCAGATCATCCAGTCACTGAAGCATGCCGGGCAGTGGGTCGTCGACCATTTCGGGATCGCCCGGAACACCAATGTGAACAATCTCGTCGCCAACGCGCAGAAGCTCGTCGAGAAATTCGGCGCGAGCGCCGCGGGCGGACTGCTCACCGGGATCAGCCTGGTCGGCTCGCTGATCGCGACCGCCGTCCTTGCCCTGCTGCTCACCTTCTTCTTCCTGCGTGACTCCGACCGGGCCGTGAAACTCGCGCACTCCGTCGCCCCGCGCGGCACCGGTGACCTGGTCGAGGCGATGGGACGGCGGGCGTTCGAAGCGGTCGAGGGCTTCATGCGCGGCACGACGCTCATCGCGCTGATCGATGCCATCTGCATCACCGTAGGTCTGCTGATCCTGCGGGTGCCCGGGGCGGTGGGGCTGGGGGCGCTGGTCTTCGCCGGCGCGTACATCCCGTATCTCGGGGCGTTCATCTCGGGTGCCGTCGCCGTTCTGGTGGCGCTCGTCGACCGGGGGGTCGTGATCGCGCTCTGGGCGCTCGGGGTGGTGCTCGCGGTCCAGGTGCTGGAGGGGCACGTGCTGCAGCCGTTGATCCAGAGCCGTACGGTCCAGATGCACCCGGCCATGATCATGATCGCGCTGACCGCGGGCGCGAGCGTGGCGGGCGTGCTGGGCATGCTGCTCGCGGTACCGGCGTGCGCGGCGGCGTTCGGCATCCTCGGCGAACTCCGCACGCGCCACGCCCAGGACGAACCGCCATCCACCCCACCGAGCCCGTCCTCCCCGCCGAACCCCTCCGGCGGCTGAGAGCCGGGCTGCGGCTCCGCGGCCTCCCGGAAGACACCGGCTTCGGCGGGCAGCTCCAGCAGCCGGGCCGCCTCCGCATCGAGCGTGACGGTCCCGGCTCCGTTGTCCCAGCGCCACAGGCCGGTCGCCGTCGCGGCCAGGACGTCCTCGGTGCGCATTGCCCTACTTGAGGAAGATGTGTGCGGCTGATGCCACCGAGGAGGCCGCCGACGGGCTCCTCGGTGGCGCCCCGACCACGCCGGATGATCTTGCCTGGGGTTATGGCAATGAAGTGGTGCGGGCGTGGGCGGTAGCCTGGGGAGGCTGAATCCACCAAACCGCGAAGACTGGATGAACGACGATGCATCGGTACAGGTCCCACACCTGCGGCGAGCTCCGCGCCTCTGACGTCGGCACCGACGTCCGGCTGAGCGGCTGGCTGCACAATCGCCGAGACCTGGGCGGCATCCTCTTCATCGATCTGCGCGACCACTACGGTCTGGTGCAGCTCGTCGCCCGCCCCGGCACGCCCGGCAACGAAGCTCTGTCGAAGCTCACCAAGGAGACCGTCGTCCGGATCGACGGCAAGGTCTCCGCGCGCGGCGCCGACAACGTCAACCCGGAGCTCCCGACCGGCGAGATCGAGATCGAGGTCGCCGAGGTCGAGGTGCTCGGCGAGGCCGCCCCGCTGCCCTTCACGATCAACACCGAGGACGGGGTCAACGAGGAGCGGCGCCTGGAGTACCGCTTCCTCGACCTGCGCCGCGAGCGCATGCACCGCAACATCATGCTGCGCTCCGCCGTCATCGCCTCGATCCGCTCGAAGATGGTGGCCCTCGGCTTCAACGAGATGGCGACCCCGATCCTCACCGCGACCTCCCCCGAGGGCGCCCGTGACTTCGTCGTCCCGTCCCGGCTGAACCCCGGCAAGTTCTACGCGCTGCCGCAGGCTCCGCAGCAGTTCAAGCAGCTGCTGATGATCTCCGGCTTCGACCGCTACTTCCAGATCGCGCCGTGCTTCCGCGACGAGGACGCCCGCGCCGACCGCTCCCCCGGCGAGTTCTACCAGCTCGACGTCGAGATGTCGTTCGTCGAGCAGGAGGACGTCTTCCGGCCGATCGAGAAGCTGATGACCGAGCTCTTCGAGGAGTTCGGCAACGGCCGCCACGTCACGTCGCCGTTCCCGCGGATCCCGTTCCGCGAGTCGATGCTGAAGTACGGCAACGACAAGCCGGACCTGCGCGCCAAGCTGGAGCTCGTCGACATCTCCGACGTCTTCGCGGACTCGGAGTTCAAGGCGTTCGCCGGCAAGCACGTCCGCGCCCTTCCGGTGCCGGACACCGCGGGCCAGTCCCGTAAGTTCTTCGACGGTCTGGGTGAGTACGCCGTCGAGCACGGCGCCAAGGGTCTCGCCTGGGTCCGCGTCGGCGAGGACGGCACCCTCGCCGGTCCGATCGCCAAGTTCCTCACCGAGTCGGACATCAAGACCCTCACCGAGCGTCTGTCGCTCGTCCCGGGCCACGCCGTCTTCTTCGGCGCCGGGGAGTTCGACGAGGTCTCCAAGATCATGTCGGCCGTCCGGGTCGAGGCCGCCAAGCGCGCCGGCCACTTCGAGGAGGGCGTCTTCCGGTTCTGCTGGATCGTCGACTTCCCGATGTACGAGAAGGACGAGGAGACCGGCAGGATCGACTTCTCGCACAACCCCTTCTCGATGCCCCAGGGCGGCCTGGAGGACCTGGAGACGAAGGACCCGCTGGACATCCTCGCCTGGCAGTACGACATCGTCTGCAACGGCATCGAGCTGTCCTCCGGTGCCATCCGTAACCACGAGCCCGAGCTGATGCTCAAGGCGTTCGAGATCGCCGGTTACGACCGCGAGACCGTCGAGCAGGAGTTCGCGGGCATGCTCCGCGCGTTCCGTCTCGGCGCCCCGCCGCACGGTGGCATCGCCCCCGGTGTCGACCGCATCGTGATGCTCCTGGCCGATGAGCCGAACATCCGCGAGACGATCGCCTTCCCGCTCAACGGCAACGCGCAGGACCTGATGATGGGCGCGCCCACCCAGCTGGACGAGGGTCGTCTGCGTGAGCTGAACATCCAGCTGCGCAAGCCGGTCGCGGCGGCGAAGGACAAGACCGAGAAGTAGACCGGTTCCGGACCGCAGAGGTCCGCTTCCGTTCCACGTGAAACAGCCCCCGGCCGCCGGCCGGGGGCTGTGCCGTGTTCTGCTCCTGGTCGACCGTCCTGCACAGCAGCGCATAGCTCGCCGTGGACCCGGACGAGACGCACGACGGCACGGACCTCTGACCCTCTGGTCCCCCGCGGGGTGGAAGGGCCCTGAACCGGCTCGGCAGGGTACGGTTCCGGGCCTTTCCGTTCCTGCGCGCAGGCAGCTGAACAGCGGGACACGCCCGCAGCGGCAAAGAGAACCTGATCGGATGCGGCCGGATGGCCGCTTTGTCTGATTGGTCGGGAGTGGAGTCGGCAAAGACTGGCTCGGGGACTTGGCGCGGGGACTCGCCTCCGCCGCCTTCGGCACCGATCCCTAGGAGAGCCCTCGTGCCCGAACGCGTGTCACGTCGCAGGTCCAGACGTCCGCCGTACGCCGTCTGCGCCGCACTGTTCCTCGTGCTGACCGGGTGCGGCGTCTCAGGCACCGCACCCGCCACTGTGCCCAGCGACGGCTCCCACGCCCCCGCGCCCGCCGGCACCTCCGGTGCGACGGGCCCGGTCGCCGGCGCCCGTGGACCGGCCGCCCCCAGGCGTCCTCGCGAGATCCAGTTGCTGGGGCCGGGGATCAGGGCGGCGATCCCGGCCGATTCCCGGCAGGCGCTGGTCGTCACCGGGGACTCACCCGACTCCAGTCTGGCCACCGCCGTCCTCTACACCCGTGAGGACCCCATGGTGGGCTGGCAGCCGGTCATGGGCCCGTGGCCCGCCCACAACGCCCTGAAGGGCTGGACCGACGAGCACCGGGCGGGTGACCTCCGGACCCCTACCGGGGTCTACGGGCTGACGGCCGCGGGCGGTCGGCGCGCCGCCCCGGGCACCGCGTTTCCGTACGAGCAGAACCCGCTCTTCACCGTCAGCGGCGAAGGGTTCCACGGGGACTCCCTGGAGGGGTCCTTCGACTACGTCATCGCCATCGACTACAACCGCATCCCCGGCGCCTCCCCGCTGGACCCGACCCGTCCGCTCGGCGAGGAGCGGGGCGGCGGCATCTGGCTCCATGTCGACCACGGCGGACCGACCCAGGGCTGCATCTCGCTCCCCAAGGACCGGATGAGGGAACTGTTGCGCGTCCTCGACCCGGCAAAGGTGCCGGTGGTCGTCATGGGTGACGCCGCGGCCCTGGGCCGCTGATGACATCGGGCACGCGAGGAGCCCGCATACGCGAGGGGCCCGCACCGTCACCGGTCCGGGCCCCTCTTCTGCGTCGCGAGAACTACGCGGGCTTCTCCTCCAGGCGCGGGAACAGCACCGCACCCTTCGTCACCGTGGCGCCCGCCGGCAGCTGACCCCAGTTGCCCGCCTCCTGCACGAGCTGGTCGGGCAGAGCGCCCAGGGACGCCTCCGCGCCGAGGGACTCCCACAGCTTCTGCGAGGTCTCCGGCATCACCGCGTTCAGCAGGACCGCGACACCGCGCAGCGCCTCGGCGGCCGTGTACAGGATCGTCGCGAGGCGGGCCCGGCCCTCGGGGGACTCGTCCTTGGCGACCTTCCAGGGCTCCTGCTCCGTGATGTAGCCGTTGACCTGCTTCACGAAGTCGAAGATCGCCAGGATGCCGGCCTGGAAGTCCACCTCCTCGCCGATCTTCCGGTCGGCCGTGGCGACGGCCTTCGCAAGGCCCTCCTGGACCGCCTTCTCGGCCTCACCGGCGGCCGTGGCCTCCGGGAGCGACCCGCCGAAGTACTTGCCGACCATGGCGGCGACGCGCGAGGCGAGGTTGCCGTAGTCGTTGGCGAGCTCGGAGGTGTAGCGGGCGGTGAAGTCCTCCCAGGAGAACGAGCCGTCGTTGCCGTACGCGATCGCCCGCAGGAAGTACCAGCGGTACGCGTCCACGCCGAAGTGCGAGGTCAGGTCCTGCGGCTTGATGCCGGTCAGGTTCGACTTCGACATTTTTTCGCCGCCGACCATCAGCCAGCCGTTGGCCACGACCTTGCCGGGCAGCGGCAGACCCTGCGCCATCAGCATGGCGGGCCAGATGACCGAGTGGAAGCGGAGGATGTCCTTGCCGATCAGGTGCACATCGGCCGGGAACGTCCCGTCGAACTTCTCCTGGTTGGCGCCGTAGCCGACCGCTGTCGCGTAGTTGAGCAGCGCGTCGACCCACACGTAGATGACGTGCTTCTCGTCCCACGGCACCGGGACGCCCCAGTCGAACGTGGAGCGTGAGATCGACAGGTCCTGCAGGCCCTGCCGGACGAAGTTCACGACCTCGTTGCGGGCCGATTCGGGCTGGATGAAGCCGGGGTTGTTCGCGTAAAACTCCAGCAGCTTCGGGCCGTACTCGCTCAGCTTGAAGAAGTAGTTCTCCTCCTTGAGGATCTCCACCGGCTTCTTGTGGACGGCGCACAGCTTCGTGCCGTCCTCCGCCTCGATGAGGTCGCCGGGGAGCTTGTACTCCTCGCAGCCCACGCAGTACGGGCCTTCGTACCCGCCCTTGTAGATCTCGCCCTTGTCGTACAGGTCCTGCACGAACTCCTGCACACGGTCCGTGTGCCGCTTCTCCGTCGTGCGGATGAAGTCGTCGTTCGCGATGTTCAGGTGCTCCCAGAGGGGCTTCCAGGCCTCCTCGACGAGCTTGTCGCACCACTCCTGCGGAGTGACGTTGTTCGCCTCGGCAGTGCGCATGATCTTCTGACCGTGCTCGTCCGTGCCGGTGAGGTACCACACCTTCTCGCCGCGCTGGCGGTGCCAGCGGGTGAGCACGTCGCCTGCGACGGTCGTGTAGGCGTGGCCCAGGTGAGGAGCGTCGTTGACGTAGTAAATGGGGGTCGAGACGTAGTACGCCGTCGCCCCCTGCTTCTCGGATCCAGTGGCCGCCATGGTCGAAATCCTAACGGCCCATGGGTGATCCACTCACACCGATAAACGCCGCCCGGCCATGGAGACCTTTGCGAAACATGCCTTCCGGTAGCAATGACCCATCCTGGGAGGGAGCGGACAGGCATGCACGAGGCAGAGGACATCACGATGCGGGTACTGGTCGCCGAGGACGAGGAGATCCTGGCGGAGCTCGTCGCCACCGGTCTGCGGCGGGCGGGGTTCGCCGTCGACACGGTCTACAGCGGCGACGCGGCCGTCGCCTACCTGGGGCTCCACGACTACGACGTCGTCGTCCTCGACCGCGATCTGCCACGGGTGCACGGCGACGACGTGGCGCGCGGACTCGTCGCCTCCGGCTCGCGCACCCGGATCCTGATGCTCACGGCTGCCGGTTCCATGGAGGACCGCGTCTCGGGTCTCGACCTCGGCGCCGACGACTATCTGGGCAAGCCGTTCGAGTTCCCGGAGCTGGTGTCACGGGTACGGGCGCTGCGGCGGCGCAGCGCCCGGCCCGTGCCGCCGCAGCTGCAGCGGCACGGCGTCCGGCTCGACTCCGTACGGCGCACCGCGTCCCGCGACGGCCGGGAGCTGGACCTCTCGCCGAAGGAGTTCAGCGTGCTGCAGCTGCTGCTGGAGGCGGACGGCGGGACGGTCAGCGCGGAGGAACTGCTGGAGCGCGCCTGGGACGCCAACGCCGACCCGTTCACCGGCGCCGTCCGCGTCTGCATGAGCAAGCTGCGCGGGAAGCTCGGGGAACCCGCCCTGATCCGTACGGTGCAAGGTGTGGGGTACGCCCTGTGAAGCTCCCGTCGGCCGTCCGGCATGCCACGATCCGGACGCGGATCGCGCTCGTGTACGGCGGGGTGTTCCTGGTCCTCGGGACCGCGCTGCTCACCACCGTCAACCTTGCCTCCCGCGCCGGTACGGACTCGCAGGCCCGCGCGATCGCCGCGACCGCCGCCGTCATCCAGCCGGGCTACGCGGTGAACGGTCCGCTCGTTACCCGGCGGAGCCTCGGCCCGCCCACCGTCTACGACCTCACCGACCATGTCAGCGACGCGGCCGGCCACCAGCTGCTGATCTGGTCCGCGGCCGCGCTGCTCGTGATGACGGCGTGCGCCGTCGGGGTGGGCTGGTGGACCGCGGGGCGGGTACTGCGGCCCGTCCACGCGATGACCGCGAAAGCGCGCCGCCTCTCCGAGCACACGCTGCACGAACGGATCGCTTCGAACGGACCCGACGACGAGCTGAAGCAGCTCGGTGACACGCTGGACGCGCTGCTGGCCCGGCTGCAGACGGCCTTCGACAGCCAGCGGCGGTTCATCGCCAACGCCTCGCACGAGCTGCGGACACCGCTGGCCACCCAGCGGGCCGCGATCCAGATCGGACTGGACGACCCGACCCCCGAGGATCTCGTACGGATCAGGGAGACGCTCCTCGACAACAACCGGCGCAGCGAGCGGCTCATCGAGGGGCTGCTGGTGCTGGCGCGCAGCGAGCGGGGGCTCGCGGCGGGCGAGCGGGATGCGGTCGATCTCGCACAGGTGGTGGCGGAGGAGGCGGCCCGGTACCCGGGTGTGCGGGTCTCGGCGCAGTCGTGCGGGATACGGGGGAACCGGCTGCTGCTGGCCCAGCTGGTGGCGAACCTGCTGGCCAACGCGGTGACGTACAACGTGCCCGACGGGACGGTGGAGGTGTCTGTCGCAGGGGGCGGGGCCGATGGGCCGGTTCTGGAGGTGTGCAACACCGGGCCGGTGGTGGCGGAGGCGGACATCCCGGGGCTCTTCGAGCCGTTCCGGCGGGGCGAGGGCCGGGACCGGATGGGTCCGGGCTCCGGACTCGGTCTTTCGATCGTGCGTTCCATAGCAGTGGCGCACGGCGGTACGGTCACGGCGGTGCCGCGCCCCGGGGGCGGGCTCGCCGTGACCGTACGTCTGCCGGTCGACCTGCCGGGTCAGCCCTTGTCGGGGGCGGTCTCGCGGGTGGTGAGCCAGGCGGGGAGCGCGGCGAGAAGCTCCTGATAGAGCGTGGCGTCCGGCACCTCGCGCGGGGCGGGGCCCGCGTGGAAGAAGGCGGCGTTCGGGGCGTCCAGCTTCCGCAGGAACTCGAAGCCCTTCGCGTCCTCCTCGCCGAACGCGACGAACTGGAAGAACAGCGGCAGCCGCGCCGCCTCGACGAGCGCCTGCTTGGCGGGCTGCTTGGTGTCCGGCGGGCCGTCCGTCTGGAAGATCACCAGGGCGGGACCGGTGGCCTCCGACTTCTCGTAGTGCGCGACGACCTCCTCGACGGCACGGTGGTAGCTCGTACGGCCCAGACGGCCGAGCCCCGCGTGCAGCTCGTCGATCCGGCCCTCGTGAGCGGTCAGGTCGACGGTGCCGGTGCCGTCGATGTCGGTCGAGAAGAAGACGACGGGCACGGTCGCGGTCTCGTCCAGGTGCGCGGCGAGGGCGAGCGTGCGGTCGCCCAGGTGCTGGGCGCTGCCGTCCTTGTAGAACGGCCGCATGGAGCCGGAACGGTCGAGCACCAGGTAGACGGTGGCTCGGAGCCCGGTCAGGCCGTGCGCCTCCAGTGCGGCCTGGGCAGCCTTGTACGGCTCGGCAAGGGCAGGTGCACTGGACGTGACCCGGGCGAGGGGGAGGGCGGGGGTGGGCGCGGGGGCCTCGGAGGGTACGTCGGTGACGGGCACCTCTGCGGCGGGTTCCGGTGCGGGCTCGGCGACGGGTGCGGGAGTGGGGTCGACCGCGGCGGCGACCGGTGCGGGCTCGGGTGCGGAGGCCGGAGCGGTCGGCTCGCTCTCGGCCGGCGTCTCCGGCTCGGCCTCGGCGATGACGACGACCGTCTCCGGTTCGGCCGGGGTCTCCTGCGCGGGGGCCGCGGCGACCGGCTCGGCCTTGGGCTCGGTCTCGGCGGCGACCGGCTCGGCCTCGGGCTCGGCCTCGGCAGTGGCCATCCGCTGGACCTCGGCGGCCACCGGCTCGGCTTCGACCTGGGCCTCGGCGGCGACGGGCTCGACCTCGATGGCGACCTGTGCGACCTCGTCCTCGCTCTTGGCGGCGATCGGCTCGGCTTCGACCTGGGCCTCGGCGGCGACGGGCTCGGCCTCGACGGCGGCCTCCGGCGCGACCGCCTCCGCGAGCGGCTCGGTCTCGGCGGCGATCGGTTCGGCTTCGACCTGGGCCTCGGTGGCGACCGGTTCGGCCTCGACGGCGGCCTCCGGCGCGACCGCCTCCGCGAGCGGCTCGGTCTCGGCGGCGATCGGCTCGGCTTCGACCTGGGCCTCGGTGGCGACCGGTTCGGCCTCGACGGCGGCCTCCGGCGCGACCGCCTCCGCGAGCGGCTCGGTCTCGGCGGCGATCGGTTCGGCTTCGACCCGGGCCTCGACGGCGATCGGTTCGGCTTCGGGCTCGGCTTCGAGCTCGACCTCGGCGGCGACCGGTGCGGAGTCGACCTGGGCCTCGGCGGCGACCGGCTCGGCTTCGATCTCGGCCGCGACCGGCTCCGGGGCCGAGCCCTGGGCCGGGACTGTGGGGGTGGACTTCGGGGTGGGGGCCGATGGCCTGTCGAAGGCCTCCGCCACCAGGTCCGCCGCCAGTCCGCTCTCGGGCGAGGCGGACCGGCGCGAGGCGGGAGCGGGCACCGAGGCCTTGGCGGGCGGGGTGGATGCCGCCACCGTCTCGTCCGCCGTCACCGTCACCGCGACGGGCTCCGACTCCGTCGGCCCGGTGCGCTCCGTCTGGGGCGGGACCGTGGCCGTCGTCGGTTCGTCCTGCTCCGCGCGGTCGCGGCCGAACACCTTGCGCAGCAAGCTCCGAATGCCCATGGGCGAGGCCTTTCGCATGAGTTGGGTGCGATGAATGTCCGTACTGCGGGAATTTATCCCTGGCCAGGGCGGATACGTAAGGTTAGCGGCCAGATCCGGCCGTTCGTTGGTGCGGCCCGCGCCCGTGTCAAATGGGCAGCGGTGGCCCTGACTTCACTCTCCGTTCACGCGGAGTCCCTCGTACCGCGTGGCTGCGCACTTACCGTCACGCGAGACACACATACGGAGGGAAATCACGTGCGCAACCTGCTGCCGCTCATCAGCTCGCACCCGGGCGGGCGCTCTGCGCTGACCTGCCGCTACCGCTGTGGCGACGCCTGCTTCCAGGAGATTCCGAACACCAGCGACAACGAATACGTCGGCGATGTCATCACCGGTGCCCTTTCGCGCCGTTCGATGATGCGTGCTGCAGCCGTGGTGACCGTCGCCGCTGCCGCCGGGACGACCGTCCTGGCCGGCCCGGGCGCGCCGCAGGCCGAGGCCGCCGGGCTCGCGGGCCACGGGCACACGCCGGACAAGCCGACGACTCCCGCCGCCTCCGGTGCCCGTGGTCTGCGCTTCGCGCCCGTCGCGCCGAACAACGACGACAAGGTCACCGTCCCGGACGGCTACGACCAGAATGTCGTGATCCGCTGGGGCGAGCCGATTCTGCGCGGCGCGCCCGCCTTCGACCCGGACAAGCAGTCTGCGAAGGCGCAGGCGGGCCAGTTCGGTTACAACAACGACTTCCTCTCCCTGCTCCCGCTCCCCGGTGAGCGCGGCCGCCAGGTCCTGGTCGCCAACCATGAGTACACGGACGAGAACCTCATGTTCCGTGGCTACGATCCGGCCAACCCGACCCGCGAGCAGGTCGAGATCGCCTGGGCCGCACACGGACTGTCCGTAGTCGTCGTCCAGGACGAGAGCCGCACCGGCAAGCTGTCGGCGGTCAGCCGCCACCCGCTGAACCGCCGCCTCACCGCGACCAGTGAGTTCGAGGTCACCGGCCCGGCTGCGGGCAGCCCCCTGCTCCGTACGTCCGCCGACCGTACCGGCCGCAAGGTGCTCGGCACGCTCAACAACTGCGCGGGCGGCACGACCCCGTGGGGCACCACGCTGCACGGCGAGGAGAACTTCAACCAGTACTTCGCCAACGGCTCCAGCGACACCGACAAGCGGTACGGCATCGCGGCCGGCGCCACCGAGCGCAAGTGGGAGCGTTTCGACAAGCGGTTCGACCTGGCGCAGGAGCCGAACGAGGCGCACCGCTTCGGCTGGGTCGTCGAGCTCGACCCGTACGACCCGGACGCGACGCCGCGCAAGCGCACCGCGCTCGGCCGCTTCAAGCACGAGGCCGCGCAGCCCCGACTGACCGCCGACGGCCGGCCGGTCGTCTACATGGGCGACGACGAACGCTTCGACTACTTCTACAAGTTCGTATCGTCGAAGAAGATGAAGAAGGGGAACTCGCGGGCCGCCCGCGAGCACAACCTCACCCTCTTGGACGAGGGGACGTTGTACGTCGCCAGGCTGACCGGCGACTCCCCGGCCGCCGAGTTCGACGGCACCGGGAAGCTTCCGTCCGACGGTGAGTTCGACGGCAGTGGCGTCTGGATCCCGCTGGTGACGGGCAACACCTCCCACGTGCCCGGGATGACCGCCGAGGAGGTGTACGTCTTCACGCGACTGGCCGGTGACAAGGTCGGCGCCACGAAGATGGACCGCCCCGAGGACGTCGAGCCGTCGCCGCGCACCGGCCGGGTCTACGTCGCGCTGACCAACAACACCAAGCGCGGCGCCGCCGGCAGCGCCCCGGCCGACGAGGCGAACCCGCGCAACAACAACAAGCACGGCCAGATCCTGGAGCTGGCCGAGCACTGGGACGACCCGGCCTCGGACGGCTTCGCCTGGCGGCTGTTCCTCGTCGCCGGCGACCCGAACGACCCGGCGACGTACTTCTCCGGCTTCCCCAAGGAGAAGGTCAGCCCCATCTCCTGCCCGGACAACGTGGCGTTCGACCCGCACGGCAACCTGTGGATCGCCACGGACGGAAACCAGCTCGGCTCGCACGACGGCCTGTTCGGGGTCGCCACCCAGGGCGAGCGGCGCGGTGAGCTCAAGCAGTTCCTGACTGTGCCGAGCGGCGCCGAGACCTGCGGTCCGCTGGTGCAGGACCGCCGGGTGCTCGTCGCGGTGCAGCACCCGGGCGAGATCGACGGCGCGTCCGTCGAGAAGCCGGCGAGCAGCTGGCCGGACGGTCCGGGCAGGATCGTGCGCCCGTCGGTCGTCGCCGTCTGGCGCAAGGACGGCCGCGACATCGGCGTCTGAGAGCCTGTCAGGTGACCTTCGATCGGAGAGCGGACGCGGCGTGCTGCGTGCGATCGCAAGGCGGAGGGTCGCCCCGATACCAGGCGTATCGGGGCGAGCCCGACAACGCAGCGAGCGTGCGTGCCAGACGTCGCCGGGCAGGCGGGACTTTCGGAACACGCCCTGGGGCATTTCGGCAAGCCGGAAGCGTGCGTGATACGCCGTGGCCGCCCGACAGGCTCTGAGCCCGCCCGCGCAAGGGTTCACGCGGTGGTGACTTGGCGGCGCCACCGCGTGAACTGCGCCTCCGCGTCCCCGGTGTAGGACCACGGAACCAGCACCGCCCGCCCGTCCAGCAGCCGGAACGCGTCCGCGGCCTCCGCGGGACGCCCCGCGTAACAGGCCGCGTGCGCGAGGTAGTTCAGCTCGCCGACCTCCTCCGGGGGGACCGGCCCGGCCGCGCGCATCCCGAGCCACCGCTCCCAGGTGCGGCACACCTCGGTCACCGCCAGCTCGTGGTTCCAGTGCTGCTGCCCGGTGCGCGGCGCCACGACGGGCCGCCCGTGCGTGGCATCGGAGACGTACCGGTACTCCTCGACCCTGGCGATCTGCACCAGCACCGGAAGCGGCGAACCGGGCGGCGCCGCGCCTGCCGCGTCGCGCGCGAAGTCGTACATGGTGCCGTGGGTGCCGTGCCAGCGCGCCGAGTAGTAACGCAGCAGCTGTGTGTGCCCCTCCATGTGGTGGGGGTCGCGGCGCAGCAGTTCGTCCCACCACTGCGTGATCCGGCGCCGGGCCCCGTCCTCGTACAGCCGCGCCACGGTCAGCAGCGACGCCCACGGCATCGGGTCGGACGGGCAGGCCTCGGCGGCCCGCAGGCAGCAGCGGACGACCCGGTCCACCCGGTCCTGGTCGACGGCGACGCCGCGGCCCGCCATGACGGCCCGTCCGAAGAGCCGTACGACGTCGGTCGCCGCCTTCAGTACGTGCGCGTCGGCGTTCTTCGGTTCGGCGGCGAGCCAGGTCTCCGCGGTGGAGCTGCCCGCGGCGGCGTGGGCGAGCAGCCGGGTCCGGTGGGTGCGCAGTGCCCACGCGTTGCCGGTGGCGTGCAGCAGATCGCGTACGCCCTGCCAGCGGCCGATGACGATGTCCTGGCGGGCCGCGGTGAGCGACCGGTCGCCGAAGTCCGGGTCGAAGCGCACGGGTGGGAGGGTGCGGCGTCGGCGTACAGCCATGCTCGGAGGGTCGTTTCCTCTCGGGGCTGGTGAGGGCGGGAGGGGCCGGGGATCAGAAGTCGGTGAGGATCGTGGCGGAATCGGTGCACCCGGACGAATCCTCGGCCTGGACGGTCCGCGAAGCATCGAGCTTCGCCGGACGGTAGTACGAGCTGCCGCGCCGCCGGTACCAGAACATCGGGACGACACCCACGGCAAGACCGCCGAGGCCGAGCGCGAGCGCCGTTCTGCTGAAGTCGCCGAGCGCCTCGAAGAAGATCCAGAACATGAAGAGCGAACCGGTCAGCGGCCAGAGCCCGCCGAGGACGAAGTCCCGGACCGAGCGGAGGAGCAGTTTGCGGTACGCGACGACGGCGGCCAGCCCCGCGAGCCCGTAGTACACGGCGATCTGCAGCCCGATGGCCTGCACGGCCACACCCAGGATCCGTTGCGCGCGGCCGAGGGCGAGCGAGGCGAGGATCAGGACGAGGGCGACCCCGCCCACGGCCGCGACAGCCACCCACGGCGTGTTCCAGCTGCGGTGCACCCGGCCGAACGCGGCAGGCATCGTGCGGTCGCGGCCCATCGCGAACAAGGAGCGCGTGACCTGGATGAGCGTGGTCTGCAGAGTCGCGACGGTGGACAGCATCACCGCCACCACCAGAAGTTTTCCGCCGACGCCGGGCCACACCTTCTCCCCGAGCACGGTCAGGACGTTGGCGCTGTGCTGCTGGATGTCGTCGGCGGAGAGGATCACGTTCACCGCGATCGCGAACACTTCGACGAGCGCGAAGACGGTGAGCACGCCGACGATCCCGGCCAGCCCGGCGGTGCGGCGGCTGTCGCGGGTCTCCTCGCTGAGGTTGCCGGTGACGTCCCAGCCCCAGTAGTAGAACGCGGCGATCAGCGCGCCGGAGGCGAAGTCGGAGGCCCCGTCGAAGTGCCCGAGGCCGAGCCAGGACCATGCGAAGGCGTGTGCGGCACCGGCCCCGGTGCCCGTGGAGCCGCGGACCAGCGCGACGACCGCGAAGAGCAGCAGGATCACCAGCTCGACCCCGGAGATGAGCAGCTGGGTTCGGGCACTGAGCCGGGCCCCGCCGAGCACGACGAGCAGCATCAGCAGGAACCAGCCCGCCCCGATGAGGGTGGCGAGTGTCGTGTTGTCGGCCGAGCGCGAGTCGATGACGGTCAGCGTCATCGTCCCCGCGGGCAGCGATCCGGCGACCATGAACAGGGTTGCCGCGACGACCAGCGCCCAACCGCTGAGGAAACCGAGGAAGGGGTGCAGGGTCCTGCCGACCCAGGAGTAACCGGCGCCTGCGTTGACGTCGATCCGGCCGAGCTGCCGGTAGGCGAGGGCGATGCCGAGCATCGGTATCGCGCAGTACAGCAGGGCGGCGGGCCCGCCGAGACCGACCGTACCGACGAGCACGGCACTGGTGGCGGCCAGCGAATAGGCGGGGGCGCTGCCCGCGACCGCCATCACGATCGTGTTGAACGTACCGAGGGCATTGGGCTGGAGCCCACGGCCGGGCCGGGCGGGCGTGTTGCGCATCGCTGTTCTCAACTGCTTCCGGAAGTACGGCGTGCCACGGCGGAATCCCCGTACATCCTTCAGAGGCACGACATGTGGCGGCATGTCAGAGATAGATCTTCGAAACTCCGAACGGATGCGGTCAGTCCGTTCGGAAAGATCGTCCGCATCGTAGTCCCGTGATTACAGCTGTGTCGGCTTGGGCGGTAACGGTCTGGTGCACGATAGAAAGTGGATCAGCGAGCGGCGTCATGCGGCTTCGAATCCAAGGCGGAGGAGAGAGGCGACGCGAAGGGGGTCCCCCATGCCTGAGGGCTATGGGGGAGTCGTCGACCGACGACAACGCCGGAGGCGGAGTCGCATGGCGCCGGGAGCCCGCTCGCTATCGTGCACCAGGCCGTAAGAGCGTTGCGTGAGTCCCGTACGAGGTTCACGGCCCGGGCGGAAGGCCTACAGTCGGAGACATGGTTTCGGGTGAGGCACCGCAGGCGGAGGGAAGCGTCCGCGTCGACAGCTGGATCTGGTCGGTACGGCTGACCAAGACCCGCTCGCAGGCCGCTGCCGCCTGCCGCGCGGGGCACGTCAAGGTCAACGGGGACCGTGCCAAGCCGGCACAGACGCTGCATGTGGGAGACGAGGTACGGCTCCGGCACACCGGCCGCGACCGGATCGTCGTCGTGTCCAGGATCGTGAAGAAACGGGTCGGCCCGCCGGTGGCGGCGGAGTGCTTCGTCGACAACAGCCCGCCCCCGCCGCCGCGCGGAGCGGTCATCCAGGTGCCGGTCCGCGACCGCGGCACGGGCCGCCCGACCAAGCGCGACCGCCGCGAGATGGAACGCCTGCAGAGCCGCGGTCACGGGGGCCGGCCGGCCTGACGGCCTCCCCCGCGACAGGGAGTGGGCTCCCGACGCCCTCGGCTGCGGTGAGGCGATCGCCCGTGCCGCCGCGACCTCCTGGCACAGCGGCGCCGGCGCCCCTTTCTCGTCGCCCGGCAGCTCGGTTCGTACGTTGCGGATCAGAGTGCGAACAGGGTCTTGCCGCGGGCGCCGCCCGTGCGGTTCCGGTCGAGCGCCTGCGGGGCCTTCTCCAGCGGGAGTTCGATGTCGATGGGCACCTTGAGCACGCCCTCCAGGGCCCCCGTAGCCAGGACGTCGAGCAGCACGGGTGTCGGCTCCAGGCGGAAGTCGATGCCGCTGACACCGGCAGGACGGGCGGCCCGCCCGGCGACGCCCCGCGTGGAGACGGCCACACCCCCGGCCCGGACCAGCGCCGCATGCGCCGCGAAACCGTCCGGAGTGGTGGACACCAGGTCGACGAGCGCGTCGATGCCTTCCGGGCACGCCTCCCGTACCGCCGCTTCGAGCGGACGGGCCATCGTGTCGATCGTGACCGCGGCGCCGAGCGCCCTCATCCGCCTGTGCTCGTCGCCGCGGACGGCGGCGATGACGCGCAGGTCCCGGGCGGACGCGAGCTGGGTCAGATAGCTGCCGACGCCGCCCGCCGCTCCGATGATGAGCAGGCTCTCGTGGCCGCGGAGCACCGCGGTCTCCAGGAGTTGCGCCGCGGTCATCCCGGCGGACGGCAGCGCCGCGGCGGTCCGGAGCGGGAGACCGTTCGGGACCAGGGTGATCGCGGAGTCCTGCGGGACGGACACGTAGTCGCAGTACGTGCCCGGGCCCGCCGGCGATCCGCTCACCCGGCCGAAGACCTCGTCGCCCACCCGGAAGCGGTTCTCGCCGCCGCCGATCATGTCCACCCGGCCCGCGTAGTCCACGCCGACGACCAGCGGGAACACCGACTCCGCAGCCCCTTCCGGGGCGTTGTCCGCGATCTGCCAGTCACACGGGTTGAGCGCGGCGTACATGATCTTCACCCGCACCTCGCCGGCCCGGGGATCCGGCTTGGGAAGCTCGATCAGTGAAGGATCGGCCCGGAACGCGCTGACGGCTATGGCTCGCATACGGAAGACCTCTCAGTCGACCCCGACGGTCACGCAGTCCTGCCCTCCACTCTTGCCCGGCCCGCGCGCCGCCGCACGTCGAACCGGGTGCGCGCCCGGCCCTCAGCCGGTGTGCAGGTCGGGTCCGACGAGGAGCGCCCGGTGGCCGGTGCCGTCGAGGCGCGGCAAGCGGGCGGACCGTACCGGGAGTCGCCGCTGACCAGCACATGGTCGATCCGGGTGTGCAGTGGAGTGGAGCGGCCCGCGCGCCAGGAGTACGTACGGGAGGCGCCGGCGAGGCGGGCCGGATCACGCCCGTGCGGCGGATCCCCGGCCCGCCCACACCCGTGCGGCCAGCGCACACAGCGCCACCGCCAGCCCCGTACCGAGGACGATCCACACCGTCGTACGGAGCGAAGCCGTCAGCGCGTCGTACACCGCTGCCACCGCGTCGTGGTCGCTGCCCGGCACCCCGGCCGACACCCGGTTCCGGGCCATCGCGATCAGTGCGCGCAGCACCAGCGCGCCGAGGGCGAATCCGAGCCCGACGAGCGCCGTGGCCGTCAGTGCGGCGAGGGCGGCGCCCCGGCGTCCCGGCCGGCCGCGCACCGCCGCGACGGCCACGGCCGCGAGAGCGAACAGCACGGTCCCGACGGTGGGCCAGATGCTGCCGGTCCGGAGCAGGCGGAAGGTGTGGCGCAGATGGTCGGCGCGGTCGGCGGAGATCAGCGTGATCTCGGTGTGCTGGACCGGGATCCGGTCGGCGAACGGCACCCCGTTGTCCAGCAGATTCTGTTTGACCCGCTCCGTCACCGCCGCCAGATCGATGGTCACTGCCTCGCCGGTCTTCCCGTTCAGCGCGGCGGTGACCGCCTTGTGGGCGGTGCGGTTGGCGGCGTCCCAAGCGGTACGGAAGGCATCGGTGGTGGTGAACGACTGCACCGCCTCGTACAGGAAGCCCCGCACCGTGTCCTGGAGCGGCCCGGCTTCGATCTTCTTCATCGCCTCGTCAGTGATCAGACCGGCCACGATGGCCTGCACATCGGGGTCGGAGGCGAGCGGCTCCACCGCGGCGACGTACCGGTCCGTGTTGTCGATCTCCAGATCGACCCAGGCGGCCAGAGCACTCAGCGGGACGAGGACGGCGAGCAGCCCAACCAGTACCGTCGACAACGCCACCGAGAGAGAGGTCCGCACCCCTCAAGGGAATCCCGGACAGCGGCGGTGCGCTCCGGGCGGTACCCCATTCGAGTTGCCGGGCCCCACGGCCGGGTGTGCTCTGGAGGGAACGGGGTGAAGGAAGGAGCTTTCAGCCATGACGACACACGCCTCGGTGCCGACGCGCCGCCGCGCGCGGGCGCGCACCCACCGCCCCAGCACACTCAGCTGGGCCATGCCCGTCGCCCTGGGCGTGATCGGGGGCTGGTGGGCGACGTCCATCGTGCGCGGCGGCGGCGTGCTCACCGGCACACAGCTCGCGCTCGGTCTGATCACCGGCGCCGTGCTGGCGGCGCTCTGCTACGGCCTCGGCCGGGTACAGAAGCGACTGCCCACAGGAACCAAGGCCACCGCGTACGGCGCGCTGTTCGGCGGTGCGGTCGGCTTCCTGTACAGCCTGTCCGACAAGAGCGTGCTCGCGTCCACCATCCTGGCCCTGGCGACCGGATTCGGCATGTGGGTGTGCGCGTTCTACGTGTTCCACGTGACGGAGGACTGACGCCGCGCCCCGTCTCCTTCTTTCTTTCTTCATCCTGGACCTGCTCCGCGGGGGAAGCCCCGGCGTCGGCGGGTCCGGGCGGGACCGTCCGGTACGAGGAGGTCAGCGGTGTAACGCGAGGCGCGCGCGAAGGACGCCGCGGATTCAAGGAGGGGCGGCCCCGAACGGGACCGCCCCTCCTTCTTTTCGTTTGTCGAGTTCACTCGGTCAGTCGCGGACGACCGTCACCGGGCACGGCGCGTGCTGGGTGACATGGAGGCTGACCGAGCCGAGCAGGGTTGCCTTGAAGCCGCTGTATCCGCGTGCCCCGACGACCAGCAGGTTCGCGCCCTTCGCGCGGTCCAGCAGGGCCTGTGCCGGGTTGCCGATCACCACGATCTTGCTGACCGCGGCCGCGCCCTCGGCGCCGAGGGCCTCCTCCAGCGCCTCGGTGAGCGAGACGGTCGCCAGGGCCTGGGGATCGAAGTCCTCCGGCATACCCGGCATCATGGACGCCCAGCTCGTCGCGGGGTACTCCCAACTGTTGACGGCTTCCACCGAGTCCCCGGTCAGCTCGGCCTGGCGTACGGCCCAGTGCAGCGCCTTGATCGACGACTCGGAGCCGTCCACGCCCACTACGATCCTGCCCATCTCTGCCTCCAGGTCGGTTTGGAGGAGCTCACAGAATGGGCGCCCGGCTCGCGACGCCTGGCACGCACGCTCGCTGCGTTGCCGAAATGCCCTAGTAGCTCCGCTACGAGGACCTTCCGGCGCCTTGCGATCGCACGCACCAGACGCCGCGAGCTGATCGGACTCCCATTTCGTGAGCTCCTCTCAGCTCACATCTGCGTGATACACCTCACGGCGCATCTTTACGGGTCACTGTAATCAAACCGGGCAGAAGCCCTCCGGGTGGGTCCGCCCCGCTCGGGCAGCGGCAGGTCAGTCCAGCCGCAGGTCGGCGAGTTGCTGCTCGAACGGCACCACCTCGTCGTCGAGCCCCAGTGCCTTGGACGCCCCGGAGACCGCCCGGCCGCCCGCGATCATCCCCGCGAGTTCGCCGCCCGCGCGCCGGATCCGGGACGGCAGCCCCTCGGTGTACTCGTCACCGGACGAGCCCCAGTCCTCCGACGCGGCGTACACGGACGTCGGTACGACGGTGGCTCGCAGGTAGGCGAAGAGGGGCCGCATCGCGTGCTCCAGGACGAGCGAGTGCCGGCCGGTGCCGCCGGTCGCCGCGATGAGGACGGGCTTGCCGGTCAGCGCCGTGTTGTCGATCAGGTCGAAGAACGACTTGAACAGTCCGCTGTACGAGGCGGTGAAGACCGGCGACACGGCTATCAGGCCGTCCGCCGCGGTCACCGTGCCGATCGCCTCGCTCAGCGCCCGCGGCGGGAACCCCGTCACCAGGTGGTTCGCGATGTCGACGGCCAGATCGCGGAGCTCGATCACCCGGACCTCCACCGGCCGGTCCTGCTCGGCGGCCAGCCGCTCCCGGGCGGCGGCCGCCAGCCGGTCGGCCAGCAGCCGGGTCGACGACGGCTGGCTCAGCCCGGCGGACACGGCGACGATCTTCAGAGCCTCGTTCTGCATGGTGGGTCAGATCTCCTTCGTGCGGGCGGCGACGGCCGGGTGGACGGGGGCGGATTCCGGCACTCCGGCCGGCCGCATGTTGGCGAACTCCTTGCGCAGCACCGGGACGACCTCCTCGCCGAGGATGTCGAGCTGCTCCAGGACCGTCTTCAGCGGGAGTCCCGCGTGGTCCATCAGGAACAGCTGGCGCTGGTAGTCGCCGACGGCGTCACGGAACGACAGGGTCCGTTCGATGACCTCCTGCGGGGAGCCGACGGTCAGCGGCGTCTGCTGCGAGAAGTCCTCCAGGGAGGGCCCGTGCCCGTAGACCGGCGCGTTGTCGAAGTACGGGCGGAACTCCCGTACCGCGTCCTGCGAGTTCTTCCGCATGAACACCTGGCCGCCGAGGCCGACGATGGCCTGCTCGGCGGTGCCGTGGCCGTAGTGCGCGTACCGCTGCCGGTAGAGGTCCACCATCTTCTTGGTGTGCTCGATCGGCCAGAAGATGTTGTTGTGGAAGAACCCGTCGCCGTAGTACGCGGCCTGCTCCGCGATCTCCGGGGAGCGGATGGAACCGTGCCAGACGAACGGCGGGACGCCGTCCAGCGGGCGCGGGGTCGCGGTGAAGGACTGCAGGGGTGTACGGAACCTGCCCTCCCAGTCGACGACGTCCTCCCGCCACAGCTTGTGCAGCAGGGCGTAGTTCTCGATGGCGAGCGGGATGCCCTGGCGGATGTCCTTGCCGAACCACGGGTAGACCGGCCCGGTGTTGCCGCGCCCCATCATCAGGTCGACCCGGCCGTCCGCGAGGTGCTGCAGCGTCGCGTAGTCCTCGGCGATCTTCACCGGGTCATTGGTGGTGATCAGCGTCGTGGATGTCGACAGGATCAGGTTCTCGGTGCGGGCGGCGATGTAGCCGAGCGTGGTGGTCGGCGAGGACGGGACGAACGGCGGGTTGTGGTGCTCGCCGGTCGCGAAGACGTCCAGGCCCACTTCCTCGGCCTTCAGGGCGATCGCGAGGGTCGCCTTGATCCGCTCGTGCTCGGTCGGCGTCCTGCCGGTCGTGGGGTCGGTGGTGACGTCTCCGACGGTGAAGATCCCGAACTCCATGGCGCCCGCCTCCGTGAGGGGTGATGGTTGAACTTTGAACTACTTGCGTCACACCCTACAACGGGGCACCCCTTCTGCCTATTCCGCCGTCGGAGCGGAGTCCCGGCGGTGCGTACTCTGGACGGCGAGACAAGCCGGGAACGCGACGGCACGAAGGAGGCTGGGCCCGTGAGCGAGAGCGAGAGCTGGAAGGAGCGCGGCGTCGCGCTGCGCGTCTTCGTCTACGTCTTCGCCACGCATCTCTTCGCGGGCTTCGTCTACCTGCTGTTCTACGTGGGCGAGCACGCCCACAAGTGAGCCGCCCGCCGGGCGGAACTCCGACGGCCGTGGGGTCCTCGCGTGATTTCCGCTCCGCCAAAGCCGGGTGGGCGGAGCCTGACCGCGTTACACTCGGCCCATGACTTCCGTACCGTGCCGAAACTGGTGGCGCTCCACTTAGGAGCGGCCGCCTCATCTGCACGGAACCAGGGCCGTTCGATACGGACGGCCCTCTTCTGCGCCCTCGCACGGGTACGGATGCCGCTCCTGGCGGGCCGTCCTCCACGCAACCAGCACCGCGAGGAGAGATCATGACCATCGCCGCCGCACCCGTCACCGCAGCCGACACCACCCCCGCCCAGCGCCGCAGTGCGGAGCTGGAGCAGCAGATCCAGCAGGATCCCGGGCGGTTCCGGGTGATGACCGGGGACCGGCCCACCGGGGCGCTGCACCTCGGGCACTACTTCGGAACCCTCCACAACCGTGTCCGGCTGCAGGACCTCGGCGTGGACGTCTTCGTGATCATCGCCGACTACCAGGTGCTCACCGACCGGGACGTCGCCGACCGGCTCACCGAGCACATGGAGGGGATGCTGCTGGACTACCTGGCCATCGGTATCGACCCGGCCCGCACCACGATCTTCAACCACAGCGCCGTGCCCGCGCTGAACCAGCTGATGCTGCCGTTCCTCAGCCTCGTCTCCGTTGCCGAGCTGAACCGTAATCCCACGGTCAAGGATGAGATCGCGCACTCCCGGCAGTCCGCCGTCAGCGGGCTGATGTTCACGTATCCCGTGCATCAGGCCGCCGACATCCTGTTCTGCAAGGGCAACCTCGTCCCCGTCGGACAGGACCAGCTGCCGCACCTCGAAGTGACCCGGAGCGTCGCCCGCCGCTTCAACGAGCGGTACGGGAAGGTCTTTCCGGAGCCGGACGCCCTGCTCTCCGCCGCGCCCCTCCTGCTCGGCACCGACGGCGGCAAGATGAGCAAGAGCCGGAGCAATTCGATCGCGCTCGGCGCCACCGCCGACGAGACCGCCCGGCTGATCCGCGGGGCGAAGACGGACACCGACCGGCACATCACGTACGAACCGGAGACCCGGCCCGAAGTGTCGGGGCTCGTACTCCTCGCCGCGCTCTGCCTCGACCGCGACCCGCACGAGGTCGCCGAGGAGATCGGAGACGGCGGTGGCGCCGTGCTCAAGCGGACCGTGACAGAGGCTGTCAACGAGCGGCTGGCGCCGGTGCGTGCGCGGCGGGCGGAGTACGCGCAGGACATGGCATACGTACGGTCGGTCCTGCGGACCGGCAACGAGCGAGCCAATGCCGTCGCCGAGGCCACGCTGGCGGAGGTGCGGGGGGTGATGGGGGGCGTGTTGTAGCGGATTGCGGCCAGGTCGGGGCAGCCAGGCCGGGCCTGGGCCATGCCGCTCCCGCACCCACGAGCGGAGGCCGGCTGGGCCGGCCTCCGCCGCATGACGGGGCGTCCACGCTCCCGGTGGAAGGCATCACACCAGCAGGAGACCGCCGCACCGCTCGGCGCCGTCCTTCATCGCGATCAGATTGGCCTGCACGTAAGAGATGTTGTTCCTGGAGTGCCAGTCAGTAGGGAAGTAGGTGACCAACCGTGACCGTTGGAACCGGGCCTGGATTTCCGGTACGAAGGCGCGGTACTGGTCGTCGGTGTAGTACCAGAACGAGTTCTCGTTGTAATAGGCGACATGTGTCGGGTCCTGGTAGGCGCCCCGGCCGTCGGAACTGGGAGTCCGGGTAAGAAGCATGCCGCCCGGTGCCAGCAGCCGGTACAGCTCGTTGATCAGCGGGATCTTCGCAGGCACGTGCTCCAGGAAGTCCACCGCCCGGAGCAGGCCGACCGAGTCGTCAGGGAGGTCCAGCGGCCCGGGCAGTGTCGCGACGATGTCGACGCCGTCCCTCGGGTACTGGTCCACTCCCAGGTAGCCGGGCGGCTTGCGGTGCGCGGCGCCGAGGTCCAGCGCGAGGAGCCCGCGCCGCTTGGTCCAGGCAAGCGCGTTGACCTCCACGTATTTGTCATACAGGGCGACCGTCTCGCGCTGGATGTGCGCGTTGATTTCGGTATCGCGCTGGGTGTTGTGAGGGTGCTGCCGCTGCAGATACAGGCAGCGAGGGATCAAGTGGAATTCCCCCACCTGGAAGAGACGGCACATCAAGTCCTGGTCGTCCAGCACTGTGCGCGTGGCGTCGTACCCACCGACCTGCTCGTACGCGTCCTTACGGAACGCCCGCACATGGTTGGGGGCGTACCAGATGTACGAGACGTTGTGCGGCGTCGGTGCCATGGAGACGGCCTGCAGGAGCTGACGGCCGTCGACATCCACCTCCTCGTACTGCCAGCCGTGCGCCTCGTTGAACCGTGAGTCGTCCCGGCCTCCGTCCTCGGTGATCTGAGCGGTATGGCTGTAGACGAAGACGACGTCGGGATGCTCGTCGAAAGCCTTCGACAGTTCCGCCAGGCAGTCCTTCGCCAGCAGGTCGTCGTGGTCGAGTTCGACGAGGATCTCTCCGCGTGCCAGCTCGCAGGCGCGGCGCTTGGCCGCTCCGACGCCCGCGAGGTCGTCCGAGATCTCCACCCGGACACGGTCATCGGGCTGTTCGGGCCGCCACCGCGCGCCGTTGTTGAGGAGCACGATCCACTCCCAGTCGGAGCGGGTCTGCGCCTGAAGGGCCGCGAGGCATTCGTCCAGGAAGCGCGGTCGATGGCTGGGGGTGAAGACAGAGAACTTCGGGGTCGGGAGAGAAGTCATCTTTTGGTACCTCCCTGAGTGGCTGTCGGTGCTGGGCTCGTGGGATTCCGGAACTGTTCCGGGACGAGCTGTCGGAGGGAAGGGTCGGCGCGGACGGCGAGGCCGAAGGCGTCCTCGGCCTCGCCGTCACGGCCCTTCTTGGTCAGGGCCTGTCCAAGGTGCAGATAGGCCGTGGCGGCCTTCGGGTTGGCGCCCACGATGTGCCGCAGGATCTCGATCGCCTGATCGGTGTCGCTCGTCCCGATCAGGATCGCCTTGTTGTAGAGCGCCGATTCGAAATCCGGATCGATCTTGAGCGCCTTGTCGTAAGCCGCGCGGGCGTCGGCCGTCCTGTTGTCGTGCTGGGCGACGACGCCGAGGTTGTACCAGGCGAGTTTGTTGGCGGGATCCAGGTCCAGGACCTGTCTGAAGCTCCTTGTCGCTCCAGAGAAATCCTTGTTCCCGCCCTGCTTGATGCCTGCTTGGAGCAGTCTCCCCACCTTGGGGGCAAGCCCGGCCGCGGGCCCCGATCCAGCCCTGGGTGTAGTCCTGGAGACCCCTGTGGACAGGTGAACCCAACCGGCCGCCACGTTGGCGGCGACGACCGCTGCTGCGAGTCCGGTCCACAGTCCCATCCGCTTTTTCACGGGGTTTTACCTCATCGGTTCGGTCCTACGGCTGAGTCGGCCGGCGGGGCCACGTTCGGGGTAGCTGTGCGGACGGCGCCCCTGAGGGCTTCGTCGCTCAGTGGGCCGCGAGCCCCGGCCGGCCGGGGCTCGCGGCCCGGGGGTTTATGGCGCGCAGACCACGTATCCGGTGACAGATGTCGCGCTGTCCTCGGTTACCTGCCAGCCAGTGGCCGGAGAGCCGACGGGAGCGTTGTGGATGATTTTGTGGGTGCCTGTCGCCGGGTGGTCGTAGCCGCCGCTCACGGCGAATTTGCCGGCGGGGCACGACACAACGACGTTGCCTGTTGCGGAAGTACCCGTGACGACCTCGCTCAGCGCCCCGGAGCTCCCGCCCTGGGGCCCCTGGGTTCCGGTGTTGCCCTGGATGCCCTGGAGGCCTTGGGGTCCTGTGGCTCCGGTGTCGCCTTGGAAGCCCTGGTGGCCTTGGAAGCCTTGGGGGCCTGCGGCTCCGGTGTTGCCCTGGAGGCCCTGGGGGCCTGCGACTCCAGTGTTGCCTTGGAATCCCTGGTTGCCCTGGTTGCCCTGGATACCGGGGATGCCCTGGAAGCCTTGGTTGCCTTGGGGTCCGGTGGCTCCGGTGTCGCCTTGGAGGCCTTGGAGGCCCTGGGGTCCGGTGGCTCCGGTGTCGCCTTGGAGGCCTTGGTTGCCCTGGATCCCGGGGGTGCCCTGGTCGCCTTGGAGGCCTTGGTTGCCTTGGGGTCCTGTGGCTCCGGTGTCGCCGGGGATGCCCTGGAGGCCCTGGTCGCCCTGGAGGCCTTGGTTGCCTTGAGGCCCGGTGGCTCCGGTGTCGCCTTGGAGGCCTTGGAGGCCCTGGGGTCCGGTGGCTCCGGTTTCGCCCTGGAGGCCTTGGTTGCCCTGGATCCCGGGGGTGCCCTGGTCGCCTTGGAAGCCCTGGTTGCCCTGGGGTCCTGTGGCTCCGGTGTCGCCGGGGATGCCCTGGAGGCCCTGGTTGCCCTGGAGGCCTTGGTTGCCTTGGGGTCCGGTGGCTCCGGTGTCGCCTTGGAGGCCTTGGAGGCCTTGGAGGCCCTGGGGTCCGGTGGCTCCGGTGTCGCCCTGGGGTCCGGTGGCTCCGGTGTCGCCTTGGAAGCCCTGGGGTCCTGTGGCTCCGGTGTCGCCGGGGATGCCCTGGAGGCCCTGGTCGCCTTGGTTGCCTTGGGGTCCGGTGGCTCCGGTTTCGCCTTGGAGGCCTTGGTTGCCCTGGATCCCGGGGGTGCCCTGGTCGCCTTGGAAGCCCTGGTTGCCCTGAGGGCCTGTGGCTCCGGTGTCGCCGGGGATGCCCTGGAGGCCCTGGTCGCCTTGGAGGCCTTGGGGTCCGGTGGCTCCGGTTTCGCCCTGGAGGCCTTGGTTGCCCTGGATCCCGGGGAGGCCCTGGTCGCCTTGGTCGCCCTGGGGTCCGGTGGCGCCGGTGTCGCCCTGGAAGCCCTGGTCGCCTTGGTCGCCCTGGGGTCCGGTGGCTCCGGTGTCGCCTTGGAAGCCCTGGTTGCCTTGGGGTCCGGTGGCTCCGGTTTCGCCCTGGGGGCCCGGGCGTCCTCGTGGGCCCTGTCCGCGCGAGTCGCCCGGGCGTCCTTGCGGGCCCCGTGCGCCCGTGTTGCCCGGACGTCCCTGCGGGCCCCGTGCGCCGGGTTCGCCCTGGAAGCCCTGCGGGCCTCGGTTCCTGTGAGTGCTGCCGCCGTCCCACCACTCCCAAGCGTCGTCATCGTCGCGATAGGCCGTCGGCAGGGTGCGGGAACCCGGATCGGCGCTCACGGCTCCATTCGGGCCTGGCACTCCTAGTGCGTAATCGATTGCGGGCTTCTCGGTTACGTCGGCCATGGCGGCCGCCGACGAAGCTACGTTGACGATCAGGCCAAGTGTCCCCGCCGCGGAAAGCATTGTGACGGTTTGGACCCAAGATCTGCGAAGCGACTGACGTTTCACACCGGAGCCTTCCTGCAGAGCTGAAAGCGAATACGCAGGCATGCGCAAATGCGTGAGCGCGCGCCGGTATGTCGCGTTGGCTTGTTGGATGGTTTGAGTATGCACTCACTGTGTTGTGTGCGATGCCAACTCGCCGTGCAGTGATCCACTTTCGCCGTATCGGCTGGGAAATCGGAAATATGGGCCCCGGTCGGTGGAGAGAGAATCCGCTGCATCTCTTCTTTTGGAGGGTGAACTCGGCTGCGGCGAGCGAAGGTTGGTGCACTATCCGGATCGAATGTTCTGACGGTCCGATGAATTGAACTCGTCAGGAATGCCAAGAAGGTCCAATTGTCGACGGTCGGTCAGGGGGGCGGCTGGGCCGTGCAGTCGGAGGTCCGTCGGTCGTCATTGTCGAAAGGCTTTGGGGTCGGAACTGGTTATCGGGTGTGCTGGTGATCGGTATTCCGCTGACTCCTGGCCATCGCAGAATGAAAAGCGGATGGAGAGTCATGGTTTGGCAACATTACTTATTCGAGTGTCGAGGGAAACGTCGCGCCGGTGGTTCGGCATCCAGGCACACCTTTGTCCGCGGCGACATGTCTACGAGGATTTGTCCGGGGAGCACTGTGTTGACACATACTCCGCGCGGCCCGAATTCGTGGGCGAGGCCCCGGCGCAGACCCAGAAATCCGGCCTCCGGCGTGAGCGGGGCGGCACACCCGTCTCGGCCCGGGGACGGGATCTGATGCCGGGCCCCAGTCGGCCGTGCTTTCGTCACGTCACTCGGTTCGCTTCGCCACGCAACGCGGCGAGCCCCACGCGTCACGCGTCACGCGTCAGACCGGCGTCCCGGGCGGCCAGTGCCGCCTGGACGCGATTTCCGACTTCCAGTGTCGTCAGGATGCGACTGACATGAGCTTTCACCGTGCTCTCGCTCATCCGCAGCCCCCCGGCGATCTCCGAGTTGGTTGCCCCCTCCGCGAGCAAGGCCAGGACATCGCGCTCGCGCGGCGTCAGCCGGCCCACCCGTCTGCGCACAGCCGAGGTCCCCGGCCGGGCGCCGCGATGGTAGCGGTCGATCAGCCGACGTGCGGCGGACGGATGCAGCATCGCCGAGCCGGCGGCCACGACATGTACGGCCCGCAGGATCTCCGCAGGGTCCGAGTCCTTGAGCAGAAACCCGTCGGCGCCCGCCGCCAATGCCTCGTACACATATTCGTCCAGGTCAAAGGTGGTCAGAGTAATGACGCGAGGGGCATGCGGCAGGTTCCGCAGTCGCGTGATGGCCGCGATGCCGTCCAGCTTCGGCATCCGCACATCCATCAGGGCGACGTCCACCCGACGGGCGGCAGCCTCCTCCACGGCCTGGAGGCCGTCCGATGCCTGGGCGACGACCTCGATGCCGGCGTCGGTCGCCAGTAGGTCGGTCAGGGCCAACCGGACCAGCGCGTCGTCGTCCACCACCATCGTGCTGATGATCCGAGCCCCGCTCATGTCTGCCCGCTCCGAT
Source organism: Streptomyces sp. NPDC051286 (assembly GCF_044455345.1). Classification (NCBI taxonomy): domain Bacteria; kingdom Bacillati; phylum Actinomycetota; class Actinomycetes; order Kitasatosporales; family Streptomycetaceae; genus Streptomyces; species Streptomyces sp. NPDC051286. The sequence goes on from NZ_JBITER010000008.1 coordinate 143,804, forward strand.
TCACGGACCGCATCCCGATCCTCTTCGCCACACCCTTGCACATGGCCTTGGCTACGCCTTTTCCGACGGTTCCGCCCGCTCGTCCGCCGACCGGTCCAGCCGCGCGGGTCGTACCGTTCTCCTCGAAGGCTCTTCGGCTCGGCTCACCGTCCGGAGCACTCATGGGCAGACGCGCCGCGAGCCGCCATCCCCCATCCGGCTCCGGGCCGTGGGCGAGAGAGCCGTGAAGCCCGGCCACCCGTTCGGCCAGCCCGATCAGCCCGAAGCCTTGGCCCACGCCTCCATCGGGCCGTGAAGCGGTCACTGCGGGGGGCGAGTTGACCAACTCCACCTCTGTGGCCGGTGCGCCGTAGTGCACCCGCAATCGCACCGCCGTGCCCGGTGCGTGTTTACGGGCGTTGGTGAGACCTTCCTGAACGAGCCGGTGCACCGCGAGGAGATGAGTCGCGGGTGCGGCACCGGGTTCCCCCGTCAGTTCGGCCGCGACATCCTGACCGATGCTCCTTACCTCGTCGAGCAGTTCGGACAGGTTCCGTAACGCAGGAGCCGGCACCTTGCTCTGCATGGGATTCCTGCCGGCCTCCCACACCGCATCGTCCTCCGCACGCAAGGCGCCCAGCACGTCCCGCAGATCGGCCAGCGCCTGGGCAGAGGTGGTGCGCAGCAGTGCGATCCGCTCACCGATCTGCGGCGGCAGCGACTCCGCGCGCAGTGCGAGTACCCCGGTGTGCAGCGCCAACAGGCTCAGCCGATGGGCCAGCACATCGTGCATCTCGGCCGCGATCCGGGCCCGCTCCGCCGACCTGGCCTGCTCGGCACGGAGTTCGACCTGTTCGCTCAGCGAATCGATGAGCCGACGACGGCTGTGCCACCACAACCCGGCCGTCAGCGCCAGCGCGAACAGCAGTGCGGCGCCGTAATTCGGCGTCACGCCTCCGCTGAGCGGCGGCGCGCACACCCAGGGCAGCGCACCGGCGATCACGCCCGCCGCCACCGCCACCCGCACCCGGCCCTGTGCGGTCAGGTGGAAAACCATCACGGTCATGGGTTCGTAGGCGCCCTGCGCACCCAGCGCCGCCCCGGCGAGAAGGACCACAGCGAGCGGGCTGCGCCAGCGAAGCGGCAGCAACAGTGCGGCGGCGACAGCCACAATCGGTCCTACGGAAAACAGTTGCACCTCGAAGCGGGCTTTGGCCAGGCCCTGCGCGACGAGTAACAGCACCCCGCCGGCCAGCAACCACTCCATCCACACCGGACCCCGGTGGGGGTATTTGTGTTCCACCGGCCGATCGTAGTCAGTCGAAGGGGCCGGGGCCCATCGGTCTTGAGTCGCAGTCACCCCCTACTTTCGTCGGGGTCGCGTGCGCCTCGGCGACGACGTCCGTACCGGTTCACCCGAACACAACGGCCGATTCCCGAAGAGTGCCCGCTGCCTAGCGTCACTGGTATGACTTCATGGCCCCGTTTCGCCGATACCCGGCTCTTCGTCACCGAGGCCGCCCGAGGCTTCCGTATCACCGGCGCGGTCGCACCCAGCAGCCGCCGACTCGCCGCCGCCCTCGCCGCACCGGTCACCGAGCGGGCCGGACAACCCGTGGATGTACTGGAGGTGGGCGCAGGGACCGGCCCCGTCACCCGCTGTCTGCTGCCGCTGCTCGCCCCGGGAAGCACGCTGGACGTGGTCGAGGCGAACCCGCGCTTCGCCGCCGTCCTGCGGAACGTCGTCCGTGAATACCGGCCGGGCCGGGACGAACACACGGCGCACGCGCAGACGCGGGACGACCGCCTCGGCGAGGCGGTCGTGCCGGTGCGGAGCGAGGACGGCGTCCGGGTCAGGATCCACGAAACGCGGATCGAGCACCTGAACACACGGCAGTCCTACGACGTCATTGTCTCCGGCCTGCCCTTCACCAATTTCGTCCCGGACACGGTGGCTTTACTGATGGACAGATACTTCGACCTGCTGCGCCCTGGCGGTTCGTTGACGTACTTCGCGTACGTGGGTACCGCGCCGGCCCGCAGACTCGTCGCCTCTGCCGGCGAAGCGGCCCGTCACCGAGCCGTCGAGACCGTGCTCGCCGGGTACCGGCAGCGCGGCAGGGTGTCAGGACGCATCGTCTGGGCCAACGTCCCCCCGGCTCGCGTCTGGCGCGTTCGCCCGACGTCCGCTCCTGGTGTTGGTGGCGAAGCAGGTCGGGCGCACTCCTCTTCCCTTCCGTCACGCCTCGGGCAACGCACCTCGTGACACCACGACGCTAACGCGGCGTCACTGCCCGTCGCCTGCGGAGCAGTTCCGCGAGTCCGCGCCGGGTGGCCGCGATCACCACACGGTCCTCGGCGCGCAGCACGTACCCCGGATGCAGGTTCCAGATCAGGCCCGACGGACGGTCCGGGGAGGCGGGTGCGACGGTTGTCAGGCCGGTGTGGCGGTCCTCGCGCGGGGTCGCGTCCAGGGCCAGCACCCTCCATGCCCCCGCCCGGAACGCCTGCTCGACCGTCCGGCCCTCCAGCTGCGGGTGGCCCGCCACCTCGATCGCGGCGAACAGCATCACCTTCCGCTCGACCGGGATCGCGCCGAGGATCTGCCGTCCCATCATTGCGACGGCGAAGGACGGGGCAGCCAGATGGGAGACGGACCGGGAGCGGGTCAGGGCCTGCGGGTGGGCGGTGCGCAGGGTGCGGTAGACGGCCGTGGCGAACTCGTCGTCGAAGAGGCGCAGGGCCACCCGCAGATCGGGCTTGACCGAGCGGGCGTAGAGCGCCGCCTCCAGGTTGGTGGTGTCGATGCTGGTCAGGGCGAGAAGGGCGCGGGACCGCTGGATCTTCGCGGCTTCCAGGACGCCCTCCTGGGTGACATCCCCGAGGACGACGGGTACGTGCAGCCGCCGGGCCACCGGGATACCGCGCGCGTCCGGGTCGTCCTCCACGCACACCACGGGGATGCCGAGTTCGCGGAGCCGGACCAGCACCCTCGTGCCGATCTTGCCGAGCCCCAGCAGCACCACATGGCCGGAGAGTCCGCGCGGCGGGCGGCGCAGGGACGACGCCGTACGCAGGGAGCCGAACGCTTCGAGGACGCCCGCCACCAGCAGCGGCAGCAGCATCAGGCCGGCGATCCCGGAGAGCAGTTGGATGATCTGCCGCGCGGTGCGGTCGCCGATCGCCGGGTCACCCATCGCGAAGAGGTCGAGCAGGGTCAGGTACGCGGCGTGCAGGGGGTGGTCGCCCGTGGTGAGGGTGGAAGCGACGGCGAGGGCCAGGACCGCCGAGCCGACTCCCAGCGCCGACCAGCGCAGACGGCGCGAGAAGATCTGGCTCAGCGGGGCACTGCGGCCCCCCACGCGCAGCCTCGGACCGTTCGGTGCGGCCTCGCGGATGGCTTCCAGGACCACCGTGCCGCGCCCGGTCGCCGCGGCCACCTGCTCGTGATCGGGCAGGAGCTGGGGCCCTTCGGCGCCGCTGCTGTCGGATCCTTCGGTGCCCGCCGGGTCATGGGTGGTGGAGGAGAGCAGGGCGAGCGTGCAGAGTCCGGGGTCGGCGACCTCGCCCGGCCGGGGCGGGGTGCGTTCGACGGCCCGCAGGAGCAGGCCATCCGCCTGGACGACCTTGCTGGAACCGGTGAGCGCGGTCGCGGCGAGTGCCGGGGCGGCGGTGTCGGCGTCGGAGAGGACGGTGGTGGACGCGTCCAGCGCGGTCGGGTCGAGTCCGGGGACGGCGACCGCGGCGGCCTGGTCGAGAAGGTTCTCCAGGTACTGCCCGAGCTTGCGGTTGTAGAGCCGGATGACCAGCCGGACGCGGGGGTTGAGGCGACGGGCGGTCAGCGCGGCGCGGATGTTGCGCTCGTCGTCGTCGTAGACGAGTGCGAGTGCGGCGGCGGTTTCCACGCCCGCTTCCTCGAAGATTTCGTCGGACGGCTCCGCGGCCTCCAGGATGCGGACCGCCTCGACGCCGGCGTTCGTGTCGCTGTCGGAGCTGCCGGTCGTCCCGTTGCCGCCGTTGCCCAGGTTGCGGTTCATCGCCGCCGACATCCGGCCGAACAGCGTTGCCGCCCGGCCGCGCTGGGTCAGCGGCAGATCGGGCCGACGCGGATCGCGCCCCGGCGGGAGAAGCAGGGTGACCCGCTCCCCGTAGACATACCGCAGCTCCACCGCCAGCCGCCGGGCGAGCGCGTCGTCGCCGCAGATGACCATGTGGGCGCTGAGGGGGGAGCGTTGGGGCTGCTGGGGAAGTGTGGACACGAATCCCAGCATGCCGTGCATACCTCCGGGTGTTCGAGTCATTCCGGCCGATCAGTGATCTTCGTGTGTCGTGGGGGTGCGCGGAGCCGCGTGCCGGGGGGACCGCTCCGGGCCCGCGAGCAGTGGACGTGGCTCCGACGCCAGGACGATCGCCGCCTCGACCGCCGCGATCCGGTCGGAGAGCAGGGCCAGTGCCGCGACCGCCCGCGAGGTGGTGTCTGCGCTGCTCGGACCGGGCCGGGAGGTGCTGCCCGGGCCGCCGGATGCCTGGGTGCGTACGTACGAGGCGGTGATCGCCGCCCACCGGTCCGCCTGTTCGGCGGTGAGGGTGCCGCGCAGAGCCGCCAGTTTCAGCAGGTTGGACTCGGCGCCCGTGGTGAGGGTCTGGGCCTCGCCCGTGTAGTGGTCGTCGATGACGGCGGCCAGTTCGGCGTCGTTCATCACGGGCACGATCCGTTCGGCGATCTTGTTCATGTTGCGGTACGAGCCCTGCAGCCGGAAGGGCGGCTCGGTGCGCGTCGCGTCGGTCTGCGCGGCCGAGGCGATGTACGCGGCGTTCACGGCGAGAACGGTGTCACGGGCGGTCACGAGGTGGCGCAGGACCGCGGTGATCCTGTCCAGCTCGGCGGGGGTGTACGGGTGGTCGAGGCGGTCCGCGCGTGCGATGGGTTGTCCCTCGCTCGAACGGAGCTGAGAGCTTGGGGAAGGGGCCGTGCCGGAGGCCAGGCGGACGAGCAGCGCGAGGTCTTCGCGGGAGCGGCCGGCCAGGGGGGCCAGCACCGGATTGGCGGTCAGTGCGTTCTCGATGAAGCTCAGCGCGAAGACGTCGTCGCGGCCGCTCAGCACCTCGCCCAGGTTCCATACGTCGGCCCGGTTCGCGAGCATGTCCGGGATCCGGAACTGTTCGCCGGACTCGGTGTACGGGTTGCCCGCCATGCATACCGCGAACCGCTTGCCCCGCAGGTCGTAGCTGCGCGGCTCGCCGTCCCGGACGCCCTCGATACGGCGGGTGGCGTCACAGAGGGGGATGAACTTCTGGAGCAGTTCGGGTGACGTGTGCTGGATGTCGTCCAGGTAGAGGAGTGTGTTGTTGCCCGCCTCCAGTGCGAAGTTGATCTTTTCGATCTCCCGGCGGGCGGTCGCGCTGCGTGCCTGCGCGGGGTCGAGGGAGGTCACGTCGCGGCCGAGCGACGGGCCGCTGATCTTGACGAGGACCAGGCCGAGCCGGTCGGCGACGTACTCCATGAGTGTCGTCTTGCCGTAGCCGGGCGGGGAGACGAGCAGCAGGAGGCCCTGCGAGTCGGTGCGCCGGTCTGCGTCGGCCGTGCCGAGCTGCTTGGCGAGGCTGTCGCCGATCAGCGGCAGGTACACCTCGTCGAGGAGCTGATTGCGGACGAACGCGGACATCACGCGCGGTCGGTGGTCGTCGAGCCGCAGCCGGGCGCGTTCGGCGGTGACGAGGGCGGTGCGGCTTCGCTGGTAGGCGCGGAAGCCGGGTACGGTGCTCGCCCGGAACTTCTGCGTGCGGGGCAGGAGTTCGTCGAGGCGGACGGCCAGCCGGCCACGGTCGATGAGCGGGTGGGTGCCCAGCAGGCCGTCCACGGTCGCCGAGAGCGGTGCCTCGCAGTCGTAGCGGGTGAGCTGCGGCTCCGGGCAGAGTTCGACGGCGACCGCCTCGGCGAGATCACCGCTCGGGAGGTCCGTTCCGCTCGCGGAGGCGTAGGAGGTCAGCCAGCCCTCGACGAGCTGGCGGCGCGCGGGGAGGTCGTCGCGAAGGGCCTCCAGATCCTCGTCGTACGCCGAAGTTCCGGTCGTGCGGCGGAACTTGTCCAGGAAGGTGCGCGCGGTCGCGCTCGTGACGAACCCGGCGGGGCCCGAGGTCAGCTCCTCGAAGAGGTACGCGGCGGCTGCGTGCGCGTCATCGGTCCCGATCCGGGTTGCCCATTCCTCCTGGAGCGCGGTGATCGCGGGTGCCAGGCCGAACGTCGCGCGGGCCCGGGCCAGGGAGGCGGCCCGGCGCGTCCAGGAGTCGCGGAGGGCGTCGTCCGTGTCGTACGTCCAGAAGAGCTGCGCCGCCGCCCGTACGGAGGGTGGGACACGCAGCAGGCCGGCACCGGCCTGCAGTCGCAGCAGCGTGGTCAGGATGGCGGTGGCGTCCTCGTCGTGGACGCCGCGCTGATATCCCTCGTCGTACGCGTCCGCAGCCGACTCCCGCACGAGCAACGCCAGGTCGGCCGGTTCGCGGGCGGCCAGCGCATCCGCGCCGTGCTCGTCCAGGAGGCGGGCTGCGAGGTGTTCGGCGCGGTAGACGGATGGCGACTCCGAGGGCAGCAGCTGGTCCCAGTACGGTCGGGTCGCCTCGAACGCCGGGTCGGTGACGGGAGCCCGGTAGTCGGTTCCGGTGACGGCGAACGCGAGCCGGTCCCCGGAGGGCACGAGCGTCAGGTCGAACGGCTGGGTGTTCACGGCGAACCGGTGCCGGCCGAGCCGGATCGTCGCCCCGCCGTCCGCGTACAGCTCGCTGCGGTCGCGCAGGGCCCGCCCCGCCTCCTGGCGGGCCGCCTTCAGCCGTCCGTCGAGCTCCTCGGCCCGCACCGGGTCGCCGAGCCCGCGCAGTTCGTCCGCCGTGCGCCGGACCTTGGCGACCATCGGATCGGAGGCGAAGTACGTGTGGACGGCGTCCAGGTCCGGGAGGGCGGACAGGCGCCGGGAGACGGTCTCCAGCACCCGGGCCGCCGAGTCCGCCAGCCGTTCGGCGCGGCGGGCGCGGTCGTCCTGCAGCGTCTGCTTACGGGCCGAGAACGCCTCATACACCTCGGTCCGCCGCTCGGCCAGCTCGGCGAGGAAGTCGTCGTACTCGGCGAACCGGGACTCCAGGTTCTCCAGCTGAAGCAGGAGCCGGGCCAGTTGTTCGTCGCACGCGTCGGGGGAGTCCGCGGCGGCCAGCGCACCCGTGACCGCCTGCCCGAGCAGGGCGAACTCGGCGGCGAACTCCGCCCGCCCCTCGTGATCGAGGAGTTCGCGGCGGCGCGCGTCGAGCGTGGCCCGGGCCCGGTTCACACCGCCGAGGACCTCGGCGATCCGTTCCAGGATCGATGTGCGGACGGTCGCGTCCCCGATGTCGAGCCCGGCGACGACATCGGTGACCGTCGCGAGCCCGTCCGTCATCTCGGTCAGCCGGTCGCCGAGCGCGGTCGCGTCGGCGACGGTGCCGAGCGCGGACGCGTCGGCGGTGAGCTGCTCGATGTCGTGGTGGTAGTCCGTGAACGCGTCGTCCCGGCTCAGGAACGCGACCGCGCGCTGGGCGGCGGAGCTGAGATCGGCGGCGGTGGCCGCCGTCAGCTCGGCGATCCGGTCGGTGTCCGCGTACCGCATCTCGCCGAGCGTCGCCAAGCGGCCGTGCGCGCGGCGCAGTTCGGTGAGCTGGGAGACCCAGGCGGCCGCCGAGCGCGGGGCTTCGCCACGGATGCGGCGGACGAGCGCGGTGAGGTGGTCCGCCGCGCCGGTGAGCGCCTCGGCGGCCTGCCGGGTCAGTTCCTGCACCGTCTCGAACTCGGCGAGGACCTGCTGCGCGGTGTCGTGCAGGGCGGTCAACGGGGCACTGAGTGAGCCGAGTTCGGTGTCGGTGAGCCAGTGGTAGTGGTCCGTGGTGCGGGTGCAGTCGGCGACGAGCCGGGCGTACACGGCCGTGGTCGGCGTGGTCCGCGTCGCGCTGTTCGCCAGCGCGAGACAGTCGGAGATACCGCGTACCAGATCGGCGTTGCCGACCCGGGCGAGCGGACCCGTCCCCGCCGGGCGGGAGGCGGCATGGGTGTCGGAGACGTACGGGGTCTGCCAGCGCTGCACCGTGTGCACACGGGCCGGCTCGGCCGACGCGGTGTCCTTGAGGAGGACGAGGGTGCCGTCGTCGAGCAGCGCGTGGCCGCGGCAGAGCAGCGGGGTGGCGACCTCCTGACGGATCAGGTTGTAGGGGAGGAGCAGGCCGCGGCCGCCGTCCCGGGCGCGGAAGAGGTAGAGGACGTCCTCGCCGTTGGGGGAGCGGACGGCCCCCTCGAAGACCGGGTCGGCGAGCGGCTCGGCGAGGTCGAAGGTCTTGGTGGCGCCCGTGGTGAGGTACGTGCCGCCGGGGAAGATGATCCCCTGGTCCTCCGGCAGCCGGTGGCAGGCGGGCCCGATGGCGTCGAGGCGCTGCACGGTGGAGAGCAGCGTGTTGAAGACCAGGTGGCGCCAGGCGTCCTCGTTGTACGGGCGGATCCGCAGCAGGATCAGGGGGCCGACCTCGGCGTATTCGACGTCGGCGTCGGCGAGGGACTGGAGGGGTTCGGTGACCGGCTCCTCGTAGATCCCGTGCGGTGTGTCGGTGTCGTCGGCCGTCTTGACGGTCAGGGTGCCGCCGAGCGTGTCGACGAAGAGCGCGCCGCTGCTGCCGATCGCGATGTGCGGGTGGCGGCCGAGGACGTGCGACTCGCGGCCCGCCGCGGTCCAGGTGAAGTCGTGCGACGGCGGGAAGACGTGGTCGCGGTCGCCGCGCGCGTCGAGGAACGCACCGGGGGAACCGTCCGGGGTGAGCGCCCAGCGCAGTACGCGGATGTCGTCGGCGGTCTCGCCGGTACGGAACACGGCGAGGAGTCGCCCGTCGACGCGGCGGAGACGGAGCAGGCGGGCGTCGCGGTAGTAGCGGTGCAGGGTGGTGAACTCGCGTACGAAGGCCTCGTCGGCGAGGAGAGCGTCCCGGCCCGGTGACAGATCGGGTCCGTAGAGGGTGAGTACGTCCCCGACCTCGGCTTCGCCGCGTGCGCCTGGTCCTCGCTCGAAGCCGAACAGCAACTGCCCGCCCACAGCGACGAGATCGCGGGGGACGGAAGGGCGCTCCGTACGGATCCGCTCGGTGGCCAGGAGACGGAGCCGCGTCGAACCGAACTCCTCGGTGCGGCGGGTGTTGAGTGCTTCGGCGCGGTGGGTGAGCTCGGTGGCCTGTGTGGTGAGGCGGCGCCGCAGTACGTCGTAGGTGCCGGCGTCCACGGTGGAGGTGGGGTCGGTGTCCATGCGTACGGCTCCCTGCGAGATGTGTGTCGGGTGGTGCGGCCGTCGGCCGCGCTGTGTCCTCGAACTCCCCCATAGCCTTGAGGGCATGGGGGGACCCCCTCGACGGGCTTGACGTGGCAGTCCACTCGAGCCCGTCCGGCCTCTGAGGACAGAGCGGCCAGCCCGGCGCCGGGGCTCCCAGGTCCTGTCCTGCCTGTTTTCGTCGGCCCGGAACGCCTGGCACGGCACCTCGCCGCGTTGTCGTCAGTCGCCCACGTACGTCCAGTACGAGGACGATCCTCCGCCGTGCGATGCACCGCACCGGACGCCCCGGGCCGATCCACGAAGACCGGCAGGACAGGACCTACGCCACGGGCGTCCCATTGCGCGACGCGGGTACGTCAGGGGCGTCCGCCAGTGCCCCGACCGGCAGGTCCGCCAGACCGAGCTTCCGCGCCGAGTCCAGGAGCTGGCGGAGCTGTCCGGCATCCGCACCCACTCCCGGCGCCGCCAGCATCCGCATCAGCAGCGCCGACACCGTCAGGTTCTGCACATCGCCCGTCGAGACCGAACCGAGCACCCGCGTCAGGTCGTCCGTGAACGACGACGACCCGTTCAGCCACGGGCCCGCGAGTGCCTTCGCGGTGTCCGAGTTCTCCACGAAACCGTCCACGCTCTTGCCGAGCGAGATGGACGAGACGAGCCGGTCGAAGAAGACCGAATCCCCGCCGACGATGTCGATGTCCGCGTTCTCCAGGCCGGTGGCCAGAACCGTCGCCTGCGCCTCGGCGACCTGCCGCTGCACATCGAGTCCGGCCAGCCGGATCTCCTTCTCGGCGGCGAGCCGCAGCCGGTACTCCTCGTGCCCGCGCGACGCGTCGTCCAGCGCCGCCATCGCGGCCGCCTTCTCCGTGAGCCCGGCCGCCTCCGCCTTCAGCTTCTCGCCGATCATCGCGGCGTCCGCCGTGGCCTGCGCCTGCGTGCCCTCGGCTGTGGCGAGAGCCTTCAGCCGCGCACCCTCGGCCTCGGCCTTGAGCCGGGCGGACGTGGCCCCGGCCTCGGCGAGACCGGTCTTCTCGATGACATCGGCCGCCGCCTCCCGTACCTGCACGTCGGCAAGTCCGGGAGCCGCGGACTCCGCCTGGACGCCTTCGGCGAGCCGCAGCTTGGCCCGGGCGTCGAGGTCCGCGCTCTTCAGCCGGGCCTCGGCGAGCGTCAACTGTTCCGCCGCCCGGTGCGTGGCCGCCGCCTCGGCCGCCTCCGCCGCCTTGATGTCCTTGACCAGCTTCTCCTGGGCCTCCGCCTCGGCCGCGATGATCACCGACCTGCGGGTGCGCTCCGACTCCTCGACCGCCCGCAGGGTCTTGATGGACTCCTCCTGCTCGGCGACCGTACGGTCCACCGCGATCCGCTCCCGGATCACATCGGCGACCTCGCGGCGCTCGGCCTCGACCTCCTTCGTCGCGGCGATCCGGTTCAGCTCGGTCTGCCGTTCGCGTCCGATGACCTCGATCAGCCGGTCCTTCTCGATGCGCTCGTTCTCCACCGCGATGACCCGCTCACGGTTCTTCTGCGCGACGGCGATCTCCCGCGCCTGGTTCTCGCGCTGGATGCCGAGCTGCTCCTCGGTACGGATGAACGCGGTCTGCGCGCCGAGCCGTTCCTCCTCCTGGACCCGGGCGGTGGCCGCCTCCTCGCGGGCCCGCAGCGTCTCGACCTCGCGCCGCTGCTTGATCTCGGCCTCGGCCTGCCGGCGCTCCAGCTCCAGGATGGTCTCGCGGGCGTCGACGTTCTGCCGGGTGATCTCCTTCTGCTCGGTGCGCTGGTACTCGTTGGTGCGCACGTGCTCGATCGCCGTCAGCTCGGTGATCTTACGAATGCCTTGCGCGTCGAGGATGTTGGCGCCGTCGAGCTGCGCCATCGGCGTCTGCTCCAGGTGGTCGATCGCCGCGTCGTCGAGGTGGTAGCCGTTCAGGTCGGTGCCGATGACCCGGATGATGCGGTCCCGGAACTCCTCGCGTTTGGTGTAGAGATCGACGAAGTCCAGCTGCTTTCCCACCGTCTTGAGCGCCTCGGCGAACTTCGCGGCGAAGAACTCCTGGATGGCGGCCTTGTCGCTGGCCCGCTCGGTGCCGATGGACTGGGCGACCTTGATGACGTCCTCGACGGTCTTGTTCACCCGTACGAAGAAGTTGATGTGGATGTCGGCGCGAATGTTGTCCTGGCAGATCAGGCCCTCGCGCCCGGTGCGGCGCAGCTCGATCGTCTTCACCGAGATGTCCATGTACTCGGCCTTGTGCAGCACCGGCAGGACGACGGCTCCGGTGAAGGTCACGTCGACCTTCTTGGTCTTGGAGATGATCAGGGCCTTGCCCTGTTCGACCTTGCGGAAGAGCCGGCCGATGACGAGCAGCAGGGCGATCGCGATGAGCAGGACCACGGCGACGAGCACACCGAAGCCCAGGGAGATGGCATCCATGACAGTCCTTGGCGGCTGGTGAGGAAGGTGAGAAGTGTGGGTGCCCGGCGGTGCGGGCAGCTCAGCGGGTACGGCGTCGGGTGCGTGGCAGCGGCTGTGGGGGCTTCGGCGGTCCCGGGTCGAGCGTCACGTCGTACGGCGAGACCCAGAAGAACTCACCCTCGTCGTCGTACGCGTACAGGAGCCCCGCACTGCCTGCCGTGAACGCCGCCTCATCGGTCTGCCGCAACAGCCTGACCTGCACCATCGCGGTCGAACCGTCGGCCGCCGTGACCTCGGCCTGGCCGAAGTCGGAGCTGACGGAGCCGGTACGGACGGTGCAGACCCGGCCGAGGAAGTCCTGCCGGGACGGCGGGAGTTCGGCCGGGAAGCGGCGCCGGTAACGGCTGACGAGGACCCGGACCACGGCCCAGGAGATCAGCAGCGCCCCGGCGAGCACGGCACAGGCGAGCGCGGCCCGGGCGGTGCCGGTGACGGCGCTGCGGAGCAGCAGGACGGAACCGGTCAGGCTGGTGAACCAGGCGACGACGACCATCACGGACACCGAGACGGCGACCGGTACACCGCCGATCCCGGCCAGGTCGGTGTCGAGGTCGGCGTCGAAGGAGTGATGGTCGGCCGCGCCCGCCAGGACCAGCAGCCAGAAGCAGATGACGACGATCAGGGCGGCGCCGAAGAGGACGGCGGGGAAGGAGGATGCGGCTCTCAGGAATTCCTGCATCGGTCCACTCCCCCTGCCTGTCGGTGGGGGCGCGGTGGATGATGGGACGTCCGGCGGTGACTCGGTAGCCGTGGCTCCGCCTGCATGCGGCGCCGCGGCTACCGAGTCGTCCCCCCGTCCCCGTATCCCCCGTATTCCCCTGTGTTTCCCCGGTTGGTGCTGAGTCAGATCATGACAGCCGACGTCGTCGTATCGCACTGCCGGAATCCGGCAATCTTTGTACGTCCTTGATGCCGGGCACCGACACCTGCTCATATGTGGTGAGTGGGTGTCAGTGACGCATCAGAACTGGAGGCATGGGCGTGTCGGAACCGGAGATTCCCGACGAGTATCTGGGGGAGTACGCCCGCATCCTGGAGGAGGTCGCGGCGACCGGCCGCCGACTGACCCGCGACGAGCTGGACGCCCGTCGCACCCTGGGCCGGGAGGCGGCCGAGGCGGGATTCCAGCTGCGCGCCCTGGTCGGTCTCCATCTGGCGGCGACCCGCGTCGCCTGGCCGCACGCCACAGCCGCGCACCCCGGGTCCACCGACTGCGTGCTGGCCGCGGTCGAGCAGGCCGTCGACGCGTTCGCCGAGGGGTTCGAGCGCGCCCAGCGGCTCACCGTACGGCGGGAGGAGGCGGCGCGCCGCGAGTTCATCGACGACCTGCTGTACGGGCGCAGCGACCTGGGCCGGCTCGCCGAGCGGGCCACCCGCTTCGGGCTGCGGCTGTCGCGCGCACACGCGGTCGCGGTGGCGACGGGCCCGGAGGCGTACACCGAAACGGACGCGGTGCCCCGCATGGTGGAGGCGGCGCTGCTCGCCCGCTTCGACGGCCGGAAGATCCTCCTCACGACCAAGGACGGGCGCCTGGTCTGCATCGCCCCCGGCGCCCAGCCGGACGTCCTGCGCTATTTCGCCAAGCAGGCGCATGCGGCGACGGACGGCGGCATGGTCGCGGTCGGCCGCCCGCACCGGGGTCCGGGCGGTGTCGTCCAGTCGTACGACGAGGCGCTCGACGCGCTCGATCTGGCGGACCGGATGGACCTGGAGGATCCGGTGCTGTACGCCGCCGACCTGCTGGTCTACCCGGTGCTGACCCGGGACCGGCAGGCGATGGCCGATCTGGTGCGCAGTGAGCTCGGCCCGCTCCAGAAGGCGCGAGGCGGCGCGGAACCCTTGCTGAAGACGCTCGCCGCCTACTTCGACGCGGGCTGTGTCGCCGCCGAGACGGCCCGCCGACTGGCGTTGAGCGTGCGGGCGCTCACCTACCGGCTGGAGCGCATTCATCAGCTGACCGGCTCCGACCCGTCCGATCCGATGCACCGCTACACGCTGCAGACCGCGGTGATCGGCGCCCGGCTGCTGGACTGGCCCGCCAAGGAACTCTGACGGCCCAGCCGGGACCGGGCAGCTCCTCAGGGCTGTTCCTGCCGTCCCTGATGGGCGTACGACGACAGCTGCGGCACCTCGCCGCGCTGTCGGAGCGCTCGGATACGCCCCGTACGAGGAAGCCCCTGCGCCTTGCGATACACCGCATCCGACGCCGCGGGCCGATCCACCACCGGGGCTGACGGGGCAGCCCTTTCCCACATGCGGGGATGCGGACCTGCCTTTAGCGTGGGTCCGGGGGATTTCGGGGGCGCGCACCGAGGGAGACCCGGACCATGGTTCGTCACTCACGTCATGCGCGGGAGCTTGTCGAGGGGGAGTCCTCCGCGAGCGGCGGGAGAGCGGCCGCCACCTCCCCGCCGTCCCGCCCCGCATCCGACCGTGGGCGCGGCCCGTCGCGCCGGTGGTGGGTGCTGGCCGTGATCGGTCTGGCCCAGCTGATGGTGGTGCTGGACGCCACCATCGTGAACATCGCCCTGCCCTCCGCCCAGCAGGACCTCGGCTTCTCCGACGGCAACCGCCAGTGGATCGTGACCGCGTACGCCCTGGCCTTCGGCTCACTGCTGCTGCTCGGCGGCCGGATGGCCGACCTGGTGGGCCGCAGGATCGCCTTCCTGACCGGCCTGGTCGGCTTCGCGGTCGCGTCGGCGATCGGCGGCGCCGCCCCGGGCTTCGAGGTCCTGGTCTTCGCCCGCGCACTCCAGGGCATGTTCGGCGCGCTCCTCGCCCCGGCCGCGCTCTCCCTCCTCACCACGACGTTCACCGTCCCGGCGGAGCGCGCCAAGGCGTTCGGGATCTACGGCGCGATCGCGGGGACGGGCGGCGCGGTGGGGCTGCTGCTCGGCGGGGTCCTCACCCAGTACCTGAACTGGCGCTGGTGCCTGTACGTGAATCTGCTGTTCGCCCTGGTCGCCTTCCTCGGCGGCATCCGGCTGCTCACCGCCGGTGCCCCCGCCGCCCGCCCCAAGCTCGACGTCCCGGGCACCGTTCTGGTCTCGGCGGGACTCTTCTGCATTGTGTACGGATTCTCCAACGCCGAGTCGCACCCCTGGGGTTCACCGGACACCTGGGGCTTCCTGCTGGCGGGCGGTGTGCTCCTGGCGGCGTTCGTCCGGTGGCTGACGCGGGCCGCGCATCCGCTGCTGCCGCTGCGGGTGGTGCTGGACAGGAACCGGGGGGCGTCGTACCTGGCGATGTTCATCGCCGGCGGCGGCATGTTCGGCGTCTTCCTGTTCCTCATGTACTACCTGCAGAAGACTCTGTACTACTCGCCGGTGACCACCGGTCTCGCCTTCATCCCGATGGTCTGCTTGATGATCGCGACGTCGATGACGACGACCAATGTGCTGGTGCCGCGCTTCGGCGCGAAACCGATCGTGCCGCTCGGCATGGGTATCGCCGCGGCCGCCATGGTGTGGATGACCGGCCTGGACCTGACGAGCAGCTACCTCACCTATGTGCTGCCCGCTCTGCTCGTCCTCGGGCTGGGCCTCGGCGCGATCTTCGCCACGGTGATGAACCTGGCCACGTACGGGGTGGCCGCCCGCGACGCGGGTGTGGCCTCGGCGATGGTCAGTACCAGCCAGCAGGTGGGCGGTTCGATCGGCACGGCGCTGCTGAACACCGTCGCTACCAGCGCCGCCATGGACTACCTGTCCGACCGCCCGGTGACTCCCGCCCATGTCGCCCGGGCCCAACTGCAGAGCTACTCCACCGCGTACTGGTGGTCGGCGGGCTTCTTCCTCATCGGGCTGGTGGTGACGGCGGTCCTGTACCCCAGGGGCGCACCCCGGGCCCAGGTGGTGGAGGAGTCGGCCCCGGTCCGCGCCTGACGACCGGGCCGGCCCCCCGGACCTCGCAGGACCCCGCCTCCGTGGCGCGATGCGTACGCGGCACGGAGGCGGGGTCCTGGGGGCGGGTGGCCGGGGATTCGCTCGGGGGAGTCGCGATTCCCCGGCCTGCCGGGCGCGGTCCGATGGTCAGTCGGACCACGGTGTGTTCCCGGCGGTACGGGGGTGCCGTTCGGCCGGCCCGGAGAGGGGGGCCGAAGGCAGTGTCTAGAGGTCGAACTCGTGCGGCGGAAGGTTGAGCGCGAAGCACGCCTCCCGGACGACGGCCTGCTCCGACTTGTCGAAGTCGCCGTCGGCGCCGCCGATGACGATGCCGATCTGGATGACGGCACGCGCCTCGGCCGGCTTCTTCTTCGCCTTGCCGATCTCCTGGAGCACGCTGACCTTGCCGAAGGCGAAGTCGGCGGTGAGCTTGTTCACGTACTCGTTGAAACGCCGCTGCAGGTCGTCCGCAGGGAAGTTCTGGAGCACCTCGTTGGAGGCGATGAGCGAGGCGACGCGC
This sequence comes from Streptomyces sp. NPDC051286, assembly GCF_044455345.1. NCBI lineage: Bacteria > Bacillati > Actinomycetota > Actinomycetes > Kitasatosporales > Streptomycetaceae > Streptomyces > Streptomyces sp. NPDC051286. The sequence goes on from NZ_JBITER010000008.1 coordinate 159,992, forward strand.
TGGCGCTCGGACGGGTCGATGGAACCGTCGGCGGCGGCGACCAGGGCGCACATGGCCATGCTCGCGTCGCGGAACGCACCGCTCTTCAGGTCGTTCTTCTTCGCCTCGAGCTGCGACTGCATCGTCGTCGCGGATTCCTTGATCCGATCCCACAGTGCCATGACGTCTCCATACGTTGCTTGCGTTGCGTTGCCGGAACGAGATCCAACTCTACAGACGTGTAGAAGTTAGCAGGGCGGTCGCCCACTGCGTCCGGGAACCGGCCTTCAGTACGATGCTGCGACGCCGTGGCCGACGCGGCATCGCACGAAGGGCAGTCACCACGATGGACACGGCCGGGGCCAGCCACCACCCGTACAACGAACTGCCCGACGACAACGTGCCCCCGGCGGGCCCCGCCTCCGACAACCGGCGCCCCCGCAAGCGCGGACAGGGCGAGCTGGAGGCCCAGGTCCTCGCCGTTCTGCGCTCGGCGAACGGCTCCGCGACGGCGGGCTGGGTGCAGGAACACCTCGACGGCGACCTCGCGTACACCACCGTCATCACGATCCTGTCCCGTCTGTACGAGAAGAAGTGTGTGACCCGTGCCCGCGAGGGCCGCTCCTACACCTGGACGTCCGCCTCCGACGAGGCCGGTCTCGCCGCGCTGCGGATGCGTCGGGTCCTGGACGGCGAACGGGACCGCGAGGCCGTACTCGCCCGGTTCGTCTCGGCGCTGTCCCCGGGCGACGAGGAACGCCTGCGCGCACTGCTGGCGCAGACGACGGAGACGGACGAGGGCTGACTCATGGGCGTCTTCGTCTACCTGCCCCTCGTACTGCCGTTGACCGCGCTGCCGATCGCGCGCCTCGCCGAACAGCATCTGCACCCGCGCAGCGCCACCCGCCTGCTGGCGGCCGTCGGCACGACGCTCGCCCTGTGCAGCACGGTGTGCCTGGCGCTGCTGATGGTGGTGGGCACGGCCCAACTCCCCGGCAACCCGCTGCCGGACGGCTGGGCGGACCCCGAGGTGCGTGCGGCGGTGCCGTACGAGGAGAAGGCGGGCATTGTCGCGATCGGGGTGCTGGCGGCGGTGGTCGTGGCCTGCGGGTCGGCAGTCCACCGCCACGTACGCCAACGCATCCGCGCCACACGGGCCCTGCAGTCCCTCCAGGAGCAGCCGTCCGCGGTCGCCGTGCTGCCGGACCCGGAGCCGTACGCGTACGCCCTTCCCGGCGCACCCGGCCGGGTGGTCGTGTCGACGGCGATGATGGAGTGCCTGACCGCCCGCGAACGCCGGGCGCTCGTCGCCCATGAGCAGGCCCATCTGGCCGCCCGTCACCACCGCTACCTCCTGGCCACCCAACTTGCCGCGCGCGCCAACCCGTTCCTGCTGCCGCTGCGTACGGCGGTGGCGTACAGCACGGAACGGTGGGCGGACGAGGAGGCGGCGCAGGCGATCGGTGACCGGCGGGCGGTGGCGGGCGCGGTCGGCAAGGCGGCGCTCTTCGCGCACCGTTCGCCGACCGCCCCGCCCGCGTTCGCCGCGTTCGCGGCGGTGGGCCCGATCCCGCGCCGGGTCGCAGCGCTCCTGGAGCCCGTCCCGCCGACCCGGCTGTGGCCCCCGTCGTCCGCGCATGTCGCCTGGGCGGGACTGGTGGCCACCGTCGGAACCATGGTGTCGGCGCTGTCGTCGCTGAACGCGACGGTGACGCTGGTACGGATCCTGCACGAGGCGACCCTGCTCTGAGAGTGGTTCACTCGGCGGCCGAGGTCCGGACACAGCGGTGCCCGGCGGTCCGTTGCTCACCGCCGGGCACATGGGGCTCGGGAACGGCGTCAGTCGGTGATCTCGATCTTGCCGTTGGCCGATGCCGATGCCGATGCCGATGCCGGGGCCGGGGCCGGGATCTGCGCCGCAGTGTCCGAAGCCGGCCCGCCCTTCAGGTTCTTCAGCAGTGCCGCCAGGTCGACGCCCGTCGTGGCGGTGAGCAGTTCCATGCCCTGCGCGACGTTGTCCGCGACCGTGCGCGACAGCTGGCTCGCGCCGTCCGTCGAGATGACCGTCATTTTGTCGACCGCGCTCAGCGGTTCGGCTGCCTTGGCGACGACGTGCGGGAGTACCTCGACCAGCATCTGGAGCACCGCCGCGTCGCCGTACTGGGCGAACGCGTCCGCCTTCTTCCGCATGGCCTCGGCCTCGGCCGCGCCCTTCGCGGCGATGGCGGCGGCCTCCGCCTCGCCTTCGATGCGGACGGCGTCGGCGAGCGCCGAGCGGTGGAGCTTCTCGCCCTGACCGGTGAGGCGGGAGCGTTCCGCGTCCGCCTCGGCCTCCTTGACCTGGGCGATGCGGCGGGCCTCGGCCTCCTGCTCGGCCCGGTAGCGGGCGGCGTCGGCGGGCTTGCGGACCTTGGTGTCGAGCTCGCGGTCGGTCAGGGCCGCCTGGCGCTGGGCGACCTTCTCCTGCTCCTCCAGGACTTCCTGCTGGCGGGCTGCCTCGGCGAGCGGGCCGGCGGCGTTGGCCTTGGCCGCCGCCGCTTCCGTCTCGGCCTTGATCTCGGCCTGCTTGAGGTAGAAGGTCCGCTCGGCGATGGCGATTTCCTCGGCGGCCTTCAGGCGGGCCTGCTCGGACGCGCGCTTGGCGATCGCCTCGGCGATGTCCGCCTCCTGCTTGGCTCGGGCGGCCTCGGGGCGGCCGAGGTCTTCGAGGTAGGAGCCCTCGGTGGTGATGTCCTGGATCTGGAAGGCGTCCAGGATCAGGCCCTGGCCGGAGAGGCTGGCCTCGGCCTCCTCGGCTACCTGGCCGGCGAACGCGGCGCGGTCGCGGATGATGTCCTCGACCGACATCCGGCCGACGATGGCGCGCAGCGCGCCGGAGAGTACCTCCTGGGTGAAGCCGACGATGCCGTCCTGCTGCTGCAGGAACCGCTGGGCGGCGGCCCGGATCGCGTCCTCGTTGCCCCCGACCTTGACGATCGCGACGCCTTCGAGGTGGGACTTCACGCCGCGCAGGGTGACGGCTCCGCGCACGGCGACCGGGATGTGCCGGCTGGAGAGGTCCAGGGTGAACTTCTGCTGCACGAACGGGACGACGAAGACGCCGCCGCCGACGACGACCTTCTGCCCGCTGTTGTCGATGCTGGTGCGTCCGGTCACCGGGTCGGTCGACTTCTTGCCGCGCCGGCCGGTGATGATGAAGGCCTCGCTGGGCCCGGCGACCTTGTAGCGGGTGATCACCACGAGGCCGAGGAGTACGAGGAGTACGACGACTCCGACGACGGCGGTCACAACTGGGCTCATAAGGGGTCCCCCCTGCCTCCCGATCGGGGACGGCGGTTCGGTTCGGTGTGGGTGGTCAGCGCTCGACGGGGCGGACCGCGACCGAGGTGGTCGAGAGTGCGGCTTCCACCCAGATCTCGGTGCCGCGTTCGATCGGCGCCGGGCTCTTCGCCGCGAGTTTCAGGGGCTGGCCCGCGAGCCGCAGCAGGACCTCGCCGTAGCCGTCGGCCGGGATGGCCGTGACGACGGACCCGGACGTACCGACGAGATCGTCGCCCCGCGGTGTGGCGGCGGTCTGATCGCGCATCAGGGCGCGGCTGAACTTCCAGGTCAGCCAGGCCGCGACCAGTCCGGCGACCAGTCCGGCCGCGGTCGCGGCGACCGTACCGGCACCGGTGGTGCCGAGCACGATCGCGCCGCCGAAGCCGAGCATCGAGAGGAATCCGGCAATGACGGGGAGGGACAGGAGGCCGTCGAAGAGCCCGTCGAGTACGCCCCCGAAGAGCCCTTCGAGGATTCCGTCGAAGATCAGGGAGAGGGCGAGGAGCACGATCCCCGCAATGCCCAGGCCGAGAAACAAGGTCATGTGATCACCTTTCCCGATCTGCGAAATTCTCCGAAGTTCCGTCGAGCTGGCTGGATGATGCCATACACGCTCGGGCTGTGACATTGCCGGGGTCCGGCAATCTTTTACTCGTTCTTGGTGCCGGAGATGTGGTCGGCGAGCGTGTCCAGCGACTGGAAGGTGGCCCCGAGGACCGCGACATGCTTCCACCGCAGCACGCCGTCCGGCCCGATCAGGAACACGGCGCGGCGCACCCCGATCCCGGGCGCCGTGATCCCGTACGCCCGGGCGACCTCCCGTCCGGTGTCCGCGAGCAGCGGCATCCGCAGACCGTACGTGCGGGCGAACGACTCGTGACTGTCCACACCCTGTGGACTGATTCCCCAGACCTCCGCGTCGAGACCGGTGAAGGTCTCCATGCCGGAGGAGTACGAGCAGAGCTGCTTGGTGCAGACGGCCGTGTTGTCGCCGGGGTAGAAGGCGAGGACGACGGTACGGCCGCGGGCGTCCGAGAGTGTGTAGTCGCGGCGTTCGAACGTGCCTCCGGCGAGCGTTCCGCCCGGCAGTGTGAAGTCCTGGACGGGCTGGCCGACTTGTGGTGACGATCCCATGGCGGGTCCCTTGTGTGCGACGGGTGTGCGGCGTTCGGTGATGTTCCGGTACAGCATGCTCGGTACGGTGACGGCTTCCGCGGCCAGGAGGTACGTATGGCGGACCGGTGACCCTTCGGGGCGGCTGCGGTGCTCCACCTGCCCGGCGGGCGCGAGACGGGTCCGGGGCCGCCCCCGCCCGGGCCGTGACGGGCTGCGCGGCACGAAGCACGCCCCGGCCGGGCGCCGGTCGTGACGCACTGCGCGGACTTCACCCCTTACGGCCTCGGGTCCGGGCTGCCGGAACCCGGCACGCGGGAGGGCTGCCCGAGATCAACGCGGTCCGGCTGGAACGGGGTTGGGAACCGCCTCGCACGGAGCGGACCAGCCGCCGTACGCGCTCATCGACACGCTGAACCGAGACGGCGGGGGCGTTCAGCCGGTGGGCCCCGCCGGGGCGTAGTGGGCCAGGAACATGTCGACGCCGCTGGTGATCAGGCGGTCCGTGGCCGGGTCGTCGATGGCCGTGCCGTACGAGCTGAAGACCAGGTGCGGGAAGATCAGCAGCGCGTACAGCTGGATGATCGCCGTCTCCAGGTCCGGGATGGTCAGGCGGCCCCGGTCGGCGAGGGTGCGCAGGGCGTCGGCGACGGCGGGGTGGTGGCCCTCGGGGCCGCGGCCCTGCCAGGCGTTCGCCAGCTCAGGGAAGCGGTGCAGTTCGGCGGCGACGAGGTTGCGCAGGGCGATGACGTCGGCGTTGTCGCGGACGGTGGCCACCCAGGTGCGGGCCGCCTCGACGAAGGCAGTGCGCAGGTCCTCGGCGTCGGCGAGTCCGGCCAGTGCGGCGGCCGAAGGGCCGCCCAGGGGCTCGTCCAGTGCGCCCGCGATGACGGCCGTGAACAGCGCCTCCTTGCTGCCGAAGTGGTTGTAGACGGTCACCTTCGACACGCCCGCGTCGGTGGCGATGGCGTCCACCCCGACGCCGAACCCCTCCCGCAGGAACGCCTCACGGGCGGCCTTGACGATGGCCCGCCGCTTGGCCTCGGCGCGCGGTCCGCCGGGGGGTTGCTTCGCGTTCCCCCGGTGGCTGCTCTGCATGGTCATGGGGCCAGGCTAACAGCCAGCTGAACTGAACAGTTGAGTTCATATGAACTGGCCCGTACAGTTCAGTTCATGAGTCCGCATGAGACGCACCTACAGCATCCGGCCGCACATCAGGCCGGGCATCCGCCCGCCCACCCGCGTCGCTGGGTGGCGCTCGCCCTCGTCTGCGTCGCGCAGTTCATGCTCGTCCTCGACGTCACCGTCGTGAACGTCGCACTGCCCGACATGGCCGCCGACCTGCACCTCGGCCGCACCACCCTGACCTGGGTCGTCACCGCGTACACCCTCTGCTTCGGCGGGCTGATGCTGCTCGGCGGCCGGCTCGCCGACGCCCTCGGCGCGCGCCGCACCCTCCTTGCGGGGCTGGCCCTCTTCACCGTCGCCTCGCTGGGCACGGGGCTCGCCGGCAGCGCCCCGGTGCTGATCGGGGGCCGGATCGCCCAAGGGGTGGGGGCGGCGCTGCTGTCGCCCGCCGCCCTGTCCCTCGTCACCACCTCATTCCACGGCGCGGAGCGCAACAAGGCACTCGGGGTGTGGGCGGCGATCGGCGGGACCGGGTCGGCGATCGGGGTGCTGCTCGGCGGCGCGCTGACCGGTGGCCCCGGGTGGCAGTGGGTCTTCTACATCAATGTCCCCGTCGGGATCGCCCTGCTCGCCGCCGTACCCACCCTCGTCCCGGCGCGCGCCCCCCAGCCCTCCGCCCGGCTCGATCTGCCCGGCGCGCTGCTGGTCACGGCCGGGACCGGAGCGCTCATCTACGGACTGGTCGAGGCGGGGGACGCCGGGTGGGGATCGGCCGCCGTCCTCGTGCCGGTCGCGGGGGCCGTGCTCCTGTACGGGGCGTTCGCGGGCGTCGAACGGGCGGCCGAGCAGCCGCTGATGGATCTGCGGATGTTCACCCGGCGGCCGGTGCTCGCCGGCGCGTTCCTGATGCTGGTCGCGACGGCGCTGCTGATCGCCTTTTTCTTCCTCGGGTCGGTCTATCTGCAGCATGCGCGAGGGTTCACCCCGATGCGGACCGGGCTGGTGTTCCTGCCGGTGGCCGTCGCGGTCGGGCTCGGCGCGCATCTGGGGGCGCGGCTGGTCGGGACGGCCGGCAGCCGCGGGACAGCGGTCGCCGGGATGGTGATCGCCGCCGCCGGTTCCGTACCGCTGACCCGGCTGGGAGCGGACAGCAGCGTGTACGGGGCGCTGCTGCCCGGCCTCTCCGTCGCCGCGCTCGGACTCGGCGCGGTCTTCGTCACCGCGACCACGACGGCGCTGGGCATGGTCGGGCACCGCGAGGCGGGGCTCGCGTCCGGGGTGGTCAACACGTTCCACGAGGTGGGCGGCGCGATCGGAGTGGCGGTCGTCTCCACGGTCGCGGCAGCCGGGATCGAAGGCGGTGCGGTGGGCGGGTTCGCCGACGCGTTCACGGTCTGTGCGGCGGCGGCCGGGGCCGGTGCGGTCGTCGCGGTCGGACTGGTGCCGAGGGGGAAGCCGGAGACGACGGGCGGGCCGCACGTGCACTGAAGGGAGAGGGAGGAGCAGCCGCGTTGTCAGCGGGTGCTGCGAGGATCGGTGCCATGGAGACCACGGAGCCGTTGCTGCTCGTCGATGTCGAAGCCGCCGTCCGCGCCAGTTGGGGTGCCGACACGGCCACGCCCGCCCACCGGCCGCACTGGACGGCGGACAATCCGGCCCGGGACCAGTGCGGGGTCACCGCCCTGGTGCTCAACGATCTGCTGGGCGGCGAGCTGATCCGCGGCGAGGTCCGGGTCGACGGTGAGCGCACCGACTTCCACTGGTGGAACCGGCTGGGCATGGGCGTGGAGATCGACCTCACGCGGGAGCAGTTCGGGCCGGAGGAGATCGTCACCGGTGGCACGGTGATACCCCGGCCGGCGGAGATCGTACGGCTGCGCGAGGAGTACGAGCTGCTCCGCGGCCGGGTGCTGGACCGGCTCGGGCGGTAACGGCCTCCCCCGCGGCAGGGAGCCCACTCCCTGTCGTGGGGGAGGCCGTAAGGGGCGGACGAGCGGCGGCGGTCAGGGCATCCGACGGTCAGCCGAGTTCCAGGGTGGTGATGCCGTACAGCCCGGTGTAGTCGACGTCCGGCGTCGGGCCCGTGTACATGCGGGCTGTCTCGAACGACGGGGTGAGACCCAGCTGTTCGGCGAGCCGGACCGCCGCCGGATTGATGTCGGGTACGTCGACGGCGATCTCCGTCTCCGGTGCAGTGGCCGAGAGGGCGCTCACCAGGGCGGCCGCCACCTCGGGCGATGTGGCGTGCAGCGGGCCGATGCGTGACGACGTTCGCAGCCCTCGGCGTGGGCCCACTCGCCCAGCATGTCGATGTCGGCGGCGCTTGCGGTGGTGATCTCGAATGTCGGCACGGGGCAACCTGTACCCCGTGCCTGATCGGTTCAACGTGCTTCCCGAACTCACCACCCGGTCCAGAGCAGGTGGTTGACGAGCAGGGCGACGACCGCCTGCGCCGTCAGCCAGCCGCGTCGGGCGGACAGGGGGAGCAGTGCGGCGGCGGGCAGCAGCCAGAGGACGAACGGCTGCCAGATGCGTTCCGTCTCGGCCTTGCTCATCCCGGACAGATCCGCGACGAGGAGGGCGAGGAGCGCGGCCAGCGCGAGGAGGCTCAGCCGCTGCGGTGCGGAGGTGGCGCCGGTGCGGACGGCGCGGACGGCGGACGGGGCGCCGGCCGCGGCCCGGCGGAGACCGGCGACGGTGGCGAGACCGGCGGCGATCGTGGTGGCCGCGAGATTCGCCCAGACCCAGTAGGTGTACGGACGGATCCCACCCGCCCCCTGGTAGTAACGCTCGACCAACAGCCGGTACCCCTCCCACCAGTTGAAGCCCGCCACGGTGAAAGCGACCGGCACGACGAGCGCCCCGAGCAGGAGAAGCGGAAGGGGGCGCGCGGTGCGGGCGAGGAACAGAACGGCGAGGAGCAGGAGCGCGATGAGCGTCAGGCCGTACGAGAGATAGCAGGTCAGGCCGTAGAGGAGGCCGGAGGCGAGGGCGGCCGCGGCGGCGCGGCCCGGCCGGGTCCGGCGGGTTGCGGCCAGGGCGAGGAGGGCGACCGACCACGCGGCGACCGCGGCGAACCAGGCGTCCGCCGAGGCGCCGGTCCAGACCGCCATCGGCGCGAGGACGAGGAACGGGGCGGCGCGGCGGGCGATGTGTTCGTCGGCGAGGGCGCGCACCGTGATCAGGGCGGCGACGACGGCGGAGCCGCCGAGCACGATGCACCAGACACCGGCCCAGCCCCCGCCGCCCAGCCCGATCCGGTCCAGCAGCACGAAGGTGAGCGTGGCGCCCGGCGGATGACCGGCGACATGGGCGGGCCAGTTGCCCGGGGGGCCGATCAGGATGTGCGTGTTGAATCCGCGCAGCGCTGCGCCGATATCGTCGAAACGGCTGATGACCCGCAGGTATTCATGCTTCGTGGTGAGCCGTTCGGCGATGCCCCGCCCCCAGCCGTCGATCATCGCCAGGGAGAAGATCCAGCCGAGGGAGGCCGCCCACGCGGTCGCGAGCAGACCCCGCCAGGGCAGCCGGCCGGCGAGGACCGGCCCGTACGCGACGACGACCGCGGCGACGACCACGGCGGCCGGGGTGCCGGGGCCGGTGTGCGGGTACCAGGACGCCAGCAGGGGCGGCCAGTTGACGTAGAGGCTGCCGCCGGCGTCCTGGATCGCCCGGCCGACCAGCACGGCGGCGGTGACCAGCAGGACACCGGTGGCGGCGGCGATCAGGTCGAGGCGTCGGCCGGTGGCGCGCCGGCCGGCGGTGCGCTGCTCGCGTTTCACGTGCTCCTCGGTCTTCACACAGGCACGCTATGCAGGGCGGGGCGATGACGGGTGGTGCCACCGGGGCGCGTCATCGAACTGTCAGATCTTGGCCCGATTGGCGGACTTCGGGAGTGACGTCGGAGTTTCGTCAGGAGTCGTACGCGCTGCGGCCCGAGACCTCGGGTTTAGCGTCGGGACATGGGCGACAGACGTCACAACAGAGCGTTCCGGTTCCCGTTCCGCTTCGGTGGGGGCCGTGCCGGGCCATCGGACGGCGGACCGTCCGCAGGGCGGGTCCCGGCCGTTCTCGAACGGCTCAGGACCACGGATCGGCTGCCCTCCTCCCCCGGGTTCTGGCGCAGCCCCGTGCGCAGCGTCCGGTTCACGGCGGTGCTCGGGCTCGTCCTCCTCGTCGGGCTGACGCTGGTGTTCGTGACGGGGCTGCTGTCGTACGCCGCGTACAACCCGAATCTTGCGCCGGTCAACGACAAGACGCCGGGCAAGGGACCGCTGGGGTTCTACCTGTTCGCCTGGCCGACCGCACCGCACTGGCTGTACCGGCTGACACAGGGGCTGCACGTCATGGTCGGTATCGTGCTCGTACCGGTACTGCTGGCGAAGCTGTGGTCGGTGATCCCGAAATTTTTCGCGCTGCCGCCGGTCCGGTCGGTGGGGCACGCCCTGGAACGGGTGTCGTTGCTGCTGCTCGTCGGCGGGGCGCTGTTCGAGTTCATCACCGGGCTGCTCAACATCCAGGTGTTCTACGTGTTCCCGGGGTCGTTCTACCCGCTCCACTTCTACGGGGCGTGGGTGTTCTTCGCCGGGTTCGTCGCCCACGTCGGGCTGAAACTCCCGCGGGCCGTGCGGGTGCTGCGCAGTGGTGAACTGCGCGGTGAGACCGATGAGCTGGCGTCCCCCGCCCCCCATGCGCCGACCATCTCCCGGCGCGGCGCTTTCGCCGTGGTGGGCGCCGGGTCGCTCCTCCTGCTGATCACTTCGGTGGGCCGGAGCTTCGACGTGCTGCGCGGCACCGCACTCCTCACCCCGCGCGGGGTCGCCGACCCCGGGTCGGGGCCCAACGGCTTCCAGATCAACAAGACGGCCGCGTCCGTCCGGATCGTCCCAGCCGACACGGGTGAACGGTGGCGGCTGACCGTCAGCGGACCCGCCGGGGATCTCGTGTTCACGCGGGAACAGCTCCTGGCCATGGACCAGTACAGCGCCGCGTTGCCGATCGCGTGCGTGGAGGGCTGGTCGACCGCGGACCAGTGGTGGCGCGGGGTTCGGCTGCGGGATCTGGCGGCACTCGCCGGATATCCGGACCGGCCGCCGGGGGTGTTCGTGGAGTCCGTGCAGCGCAGCGGGCCGTTCCGGAAGGCCGCGCTCCGCGACAACCAGGTGCGCGACCCGCGCTCGCTGCTGGCGCTGGAGGTCAACGGCGAGACGCTGTCGCCGGACCACGGGTACCCGGCGCGGATCATCGTCCCGGCCGCGCCCGGCGTGCTCAACACCAAATGGGTGACCCGGCTGACGTTCGGAGAGCTGTGATGCGGAGGACGAACGGCCCGCGGTACGCGGCGGTCTTCAGGCGCTGGTACGGGGAAGGACCACTGCATTTCCTGCTCCTGGCCGCCACCTTCGCTCTCGCGGGCTACGCGGGTGTGCGGCTGCTGGAGGGGGACACGTTCGGTGTCGCGGTGTGGTTCGTCGGCTCCGCGCTGCTGCACGACCTCGTGCTGCTGCCGGTGTACGCGACGGCGGACCGGGGCGTACGCGCGGTTCTGGGACCGCGCTCCGGGCTGGTCAACTTCGTCCGCGTGCCCGCCTTTCTCTCCGGGCTGCTCCTGCTGATGTGGTTCCCGCTGATCAGCAGGAAGGCGACCCATTACAAACCGGCGAGCGGGCTCTCCCCCGATGTGTTCCTCGGGAACTGGCTGCTGATCACGGCGGCGTTGTTCGCGGTGTCGGCGTGCTGGCTGAGCGTCCGGACCCTCCGGGTGCGGCGCAGGGCGATGAAGGGGCGGCCGTCCGACACCCACTGATCGACGGCCCGCCAGGCGTTCGGCTGCGTGTACCGGAGCAGGGCCGGGGTGCCGATCCGGGCCCAGGGGAAGAGCGCGCCCCCGGTGGCGGCCCGGTCCTCCTCGCCGGTCCCATCCGGCGCGAGGCGACCGTCGTACAACCGGACCTGGGCCCGTTCGTCGATGTCCAGCGGCGACGTCTCCGCGATGAGGAGCCCGCCGGGGGCGAGGAGGTCCGCGGTGCGCAGCAGGAGACGGTGCGGGTCGCCGCCGATGCCGATGTTGCCGTCGATCAGCAGCACAGTGCCCCAACGGCCCTCACCGGGAAGCGGGTCGAAGACGGAACGGCGCATCGCCGAGCCGCCGATCCGGAGCGTGTGGGCGACAGCGGCGGCGCTGACGTCGATGCCGAGTGCGCGGTGGCCGCGGGAGGCCAGTTCCGCGACGAGGCGGCCGGGACCGCACCCGATGTCGAGGACCGGCCCTTCGCAGAGGCGCAGCGCCGACAGGTCGGCGGCGTCGGCCTGCGCACACCAGCGCTCGACGTCCAGGGGCAGCAGTGAGCCGTCCGTACGGCGGAGGAAGAGCGGACCGTGGCCGTTGCGCAGCGCGTCGGCGTAGGGGTCGGTGGACCACGGGGCGAGGTCCTCTCTTTCGGAACCTGCCGTGCTCATGGCGGCGCGGTCCGGCACCGTACCGCTCACCGGGCCGCCGCCGCGGTCAGCCGGGCCAGCGCCGCGGCGAACTCCCCGTGCGGTGCGGCGGCGGCGACGTGCGCGGCGTCCGCCGCTGTATCCACGTCCCGCAGCCGTGGCAGATCGCGCACGGTCAGTCCGGCGTCGACGAGACGCCGCCGCTGGACCGCACCGGTCTGCGGGACGGACATGGGCACACCGCGCACCAGGTCCGGGTCGGGGGCGGCCAGGCCGAGTGCCCAGAAGCCGCCGTCGTCGGCGGGGCCGAACCAGGCGTCGCAGTCGTCCCAGGCATCCGGGGAGAGCGCGCGCCCCAACTGGGCGGCGGAGATCTGCGGGGTGTCCATGCCGATGAGCAGGGCCGGACCGGTGCAGCCGGCGAACGCCGCCGCGAGCCGCTCGTCGAGTCCGCCGGAGCTCTGTGCCACCACCTCGACGCCCGCCGGCAGCCAGGGCCCCGGCCGCCCGTCCAGCACGAGTACGCGCCGCCGGGCGGGCAGCGAGAGCATCGTGCGCAGCGTGTCCCGGAGCGCCGCCTCGGCGAGCTGTGCGGCCTCGGCGGGCGTGAACGGCGGCGTGAGCCGGGTTTTGACCAGTCCGGGCAGTGGTTCCTTGGCGATGACGAGGAGGGCGGTCGGGCCGGGCACGCTCATCGGGGCGCCTCCTGACGGGCCGTCGCCGCGCTCGTCCGTTCCGGCGGCCTGTGCAGGACCGCGCGCATGTCCCGTACCGCATGCCAGGTCCCCCGCCAGGTTCCGGTCACCTTGGACCTGCCCGTACGCGGCAGGTACGGGACATCTGTCTCGGCGACCCGCAGCCCGGCGTCCGACGCACGCACCACCATCTCCAGCGGGTAGCCGCTGCGCCGGTCGGTGAGCTCCAGTGCCAGCAGATCCGCCCGGCGCCCCGCCCGCATCGGGCCGAGGTCGTGCAGGCGCAGTCCCGTCCGGCGGCGCACCATCCGGGCCAGCGCCAGATTCCCGGCGCGGGCGTGCAGCGGCCACGCGCCACGGCCCTCGGGGCGGCGGCGCCCCAGCAGCAGATCGGTCTCGCCGTCGGCGACCCGGCGTACGAAGCCGGGCAGCAGACCCGGATCGAGGGAACCGTCGCAGTCGCAGAAGCAGACGAACTCCGCCTCGGCGGCGAGCAGTCCGGCGTGGCACGCGGCGCCGAAGCCGCGTCGCGGCTCATGGACGACAGTCGCCCCGAGCGAGCGGGCGAGCTCCGCCGATCCGTCGGTGGAGCCGTTGTCGACGACGACGGCGCGCCAGCCGTCCGGGATGCGGCCCAGCACCCGGGGCAGCGCGGCGGCCTCGTCCAGACAGGGGAGGATCACGTCGGCGTGGGGGGAGTGGGCGGGGTAGAAGTCGGTCACCTCGCTCACACTACGGAGCGAAAACCGGCATTTCGGGCTTCAGGTTCCTACGTAAGACGGACGTCGACCCTTCGGCGGACCGCCGACTGCCCGACCCGGGGGCCGGGATGCCAAGGTGACCGTATGGAGAACATCCCGGACATCCCGGGTCCCGGACCCGTCCGCGGCGGACCGCGCGGTCATGTTCTCGTCGTCGACGACGATCCGACGGTCGCCGAGGTGGCCGCCGTCGGTCCGGACCGGGCGGGCCGTCCGGAGCCGGAGCGGCCGTCGGTCAACCGGTGGCGACCGCCCCTCGCAACGCCGCCCCGGCGAACTCCTCCATCCCCTCCGCGAAACCCACCTCCGGGCGCCAGCCCAGTTCCTCCCTCAACCGCCGCGAGTCCGCCGTCACATGACGTACATCTCCGAGCCGGTACCCGCCGGTGATCTCCGGTGCCGGACCGCCGTGCGCGGACGCCAGCGCCGTCGCCATCTCGCCGATCGTGTGCGGATCCCCGCTCCCCGTGTTGTACGCGGCGAAACTTCCCGCCCCGTGTCCCCCCACGGCCTCCAGTGCCACCGCGTTCGCGGACGCCACATCGCGTACATGGACGAAGTCCCGCCGCTGACCGCCGTCCTCGAAGACCTGCGGCGCCTCGCCCCGCTCCAGCGAGGAGCGGAAGAAGGAGGCGACCCCCGCGTACGGGGTGTCGCGCGGCATCCCCGGCCCGTACACGTTGTGGTAGCGCAGGGTCACCGCCCGGCCGCCCGTCGCGCGCGCCCACGCGGCGGCCAGATGTTCCTGGGCGAGCTTCGTCGCCGCGTACACATTGCGCGGGTCGGTGGGCGCGTCCTCGCCCACCAGCCCCGGCGTCAGCTCCGCCCCGCAGTCCGGGCAGCGCGGCTCGAACAGGCCCGCCGCCAGATCGTCCACGGCCCGCGGCCCGGGCCGGACCCGCCCGTGCCGGGGGCAGTCGTACCGCCCCTCGCCGTAGACGACCATCGAACCGGCCAGCACCAGATTCCGCACACCGGCCGCGGCCATCTCCGCCAGCAGGACGGCGGTCCCGAGGTCGTTGCAGCCGACGTACTCCGGGGCGTCCGCGAAGTCCTTGCCCAGACCGACCATCGCGGCCTGATGGCAGACCGCGTCGACGCCCCGCAGCGCGTCGGCCACCGCCGCCTTGTCCCGGACATCGGCAACGATCAGCCCGTCCCGGCCGCCTCCGGTGCCCACGCCGTGCGCCGACTCCAGCAGCGCGTCGACGACCACCACTTCGTGCTTCCGCGCCGCCAGCGCCCCGGCGATGTGTCCCCCGATGAAACCGGCTCCGCCGGTGAGCAGTACACGCATAGCTGTCACGCTAAGGGCTGTCCCGTCATCCGCGGTGGATCAGCGCACGGCGTCAGACGTGGTGCGTCGCAGGGCGGAGGAGCAGCCTCGACAACGCGGCGGGGTGCCGTCGCTGTCGTCGTGCGCCCACCAGGGATGACGGGACAGCCCTTTGGCGTCCGACAGGCTCTCAGGCCCTGCGCCGTGCGGGCACGTCACGGAATCGCCGGACCGAACGGGCGGCGGCGGGGAGGGGACTTCACGGTGGCGAAGTCCGGGACCTCGGCGTCCGGGACCGGCACCGGGGTCCGGAACGCGGGGCAGTGTGGTGCAACAGGATGACGCGGCGGCGGAACCGAGTGGCCGTCAGACGAGCAGGAACGCGGTCGCGGTCCCCGCGCCCAGCGCCGAGCCCGCCACCGTCTGGGCGACGCTGTGGTACCCGAGCGCCACCCGTGACCAGCACACGGCGGCCGTCATCGCATACGAGAGCAGCCACCACGGCGAGTGGACCGCGGCCAGCAGCGCGACGACCGCCGAGGCGACCGACGCGTCCACCGAGATCTTCCAGACGGTGTTGACGGCCAGCAGCACGACCGTCATCGCCCACAAGGCCAGCATCGCCACCAGGATCCCGGTGGGCGCGTGGCCGAGGACCATGACGACCGAGCCCGCGCCGATCGAGCCGAGGATGACGAGGAAGATCGGTGCGCGCTTCGTACGGTCGACCACATGCCGGTCGCCCCAGGTTCCGCGCCCCCGTTCCCACTCGATGTACGCGGCGGGGAGGATCCCCGCGCACAGGGCGCCGAGCAGGCCCCACAGCAGACCGGTCCAGTGGCCGGCGGCCGCCGACCCGATGGCGAGCATGCCGGCCAGCAGAAGGTTGCGGGGCTGCAGCACATCCGTGACCACGCGGGCGGCCGAAGCCGTCGTCGGGTCGGAGCCGGTGGCCGAATCGGTGGTCGTCATGCCGTCCTCTCCATGGCCGCCGAAGCCGCCAGTACGTCCCGGGCCCGGTCCTCGGTGACGGTCCGGTAGGCCGTCGCCACCTGCACCAGCCACGCCACCTCACCGTCCTGGTCGGTGGCGTGCTGGGTGCCGACCGCCGCGGCGCTCCCGGCGGGAGCGCCGGCGTTCATCGCGGCGAGGGCGGCCTTGATCCAGTACGCGTCGGCGAGCGGACCGGCCTTCGCCGGGGCAGAGGCGTCGGCGGCGGCAGCTGCCACGGTGGCCGGGAGCAGGCTGTCCGGTACGTAGTGGCGCAGCTTCTCGACCGCGTCCGCGATATCTGCGGCCCACCGGTCGATCCGGAGATCCGCGGGGGTGTCGAACCGGGTCAGCTCGCGCCGGAGCGAGGCCGGGGGCTCGAACGGCTGGTCGGGGAAGGCCGTCATCAGCTCGTACCAGAGCGCGTGCAGCCGGGTCTGGGCCCGCCACAGCTTCGCCCGGCGCCGCCCCTTGCTGAGGGCGGGGACGGAAGCGCCGACCGCGAAGAACGCGAACAGCACGACCTGCGCGGCCTCGGTGACCTCGTCGAACTCCAGCGCGAAGGCGGCACTCGGCTGGTCGACGACGCTGACCCACAGGAACAGGGTGCGGCTGACCGTGTAGGCGACCCCGATGAACATCGCGAACGTCATCATCGCGAGCCCCACCCGCAGATGGCGCAGCCCGGCACCGGCGGTGGCCAGCGCCCACTGATAGGCGCAGACCGCGGACGCGGCGCCGAGGTAGAGGTAGAACACGCTCATGTACAGCGTGGCGCCCCACTGGCCCGCATGGTCGGCGACGAAGCGGTCCGACGGCACGGAACGGTCGACGACGGTGAAGAAGAGCACCGTCAGCAGGATCAGCGTGGCGACGGACGCCTTGGCCGCCACCTGCTGGACCGCCCGGGCGAACCGGACGTGCCGCGGGACGTCACCGGCGTCGGGGTACTGCCCGTAGATGGCGACGATGTAGCTGAGGATCGCCAGGATCGCGATCGTCGCCGTGTAGTGCTTGATCAGAACCGAGAGGTCGGTGACCGGGCTGTTGTTGAGCCCGATCCGCACCACCTCGGTCTTGGTCCACAGGGCGGCGGCGAATCCGGCGTAGCAGCCCCACAGGGCGCGGCGACGCTTGTCCTCCTCGTCGCCCCACAGGGCGGCCGGCATGCGCCACACGGCGACAGCCGTCATCAGGACGGCTATGAGGTAGCCGGCGAGGTCGAGCGGGGTCACGGCGGGATTCCTCTGGGTGGGGGAAGGGGACGGGGAAGGGGTCACGTACGGCGGAGCAGCCCGCGGCGGCGGTGTGCGACCGGGCGCGACAGCGAATTGGCGAGGCGTCCCACCATGTCGTCGCTGGTCACGTCCCTGGCCATCCGGGGGATGAGCGAGGCGCCGAACTCGGCGATCCGCTCGTCATGCGTGTCGTACTGGGCGCGGGCCTGGACGGTGGAGTCGCCCGCGCGCAGCGCGTCGGCGACACCGGAGTCCACGACCCGGGAGATCAGGGACGTGTCGAAGACGGGCAGCAGCCGCTGGAGCTGGTCCGCGTCGAGCGAGGTGCCGTGGTCGAACCACTCGTGGCACAGCTCGTGCAGGATGACGTGCTGGGTCTGGTACACGGTCGGGCGCCTTCGGTAGAGCACGAAGCTGGTCGAGCCGGAGGCGAGCCGCAGACCGCAGGCGGCATTGACGCGCGCCAGCCGGTCGGGCATTTCGTGCAGCATGATGGTGCGGCCCCGGGCCGCCTCCATGTTGGCCACCAGGCCGGCGATCGAGAACGGCGCGGGGATCGGAAGGTCGGCCAGTCCGGCCTCGCACTCCTTCCGCAGCTTGCGCAGGGACATGGCGGCCTACTGCGCCGATGGGCCGGCGGCGGCGGAACCGCCGCCTTCGCCGTCGGCGGGGGTGCCGGGCCGCTTCTTCGCGTCCTCCAGGAGCGAGAGCGCGAACTGCAGGAGTTCCGGCGGCAGACCGTCGTCGGCCAGGCCGCGTCCGGCGAGCCCGCTGATCTCCCCGGTACGCCGCTTCGCGAGGAACCGCAGGCCGGCGACGACGTCGTCGACGACCTCGGACTCCTCCTTGAAGAAGCGCCAGTCGACGCCGAAGCCCAGTCCGAGGGCCTTGAGGATGTCCTCGGACGGCTGGGTGACCTTCCCGGCGAGGATGTTGGAAAAGTAGCTGTGCGACAGCGAGCCGCCGCGTTCCCTGACCAGGTCCGCGAAGACCCGCCCCGAGATCTTCTGGCCGGGGAAGGTCTCCTGCACCATGTATTCGACCTTCTGCTGCAGCGTCCGCAGCTCCGGCGTGCGCTCTTCGCCGTTGTCCATCGGGGCCCCCACGTTCACGTCCGCCGGCACGCGCGCCCCTGAGACGCTGCGCCTGCCTGGATCCGGTCGACGGGCTCGTACTGTAACCAACCGGGATGAGGGGTCCGCAGCGTGGGGAAGCGGGCGAGACATAGCGGAACATCCTGCTCCGCTGTCAGGAGTGGGCTTGCATAAACACTCTACGTCACTGTTAACTCGAAAAAACATGGGCAAGGGACCACGAGGGGAGTCCCTTGCCCGTGAAGTCGTCGTGCGTCCGCGGGATCGGCCACACGTTCGGGCCCGCAACACGTTGTAGCCCTTCACGACGGGGGATGCGTGAAGGGCTACTCATGCATTATGACCATTGATCACTCCCCCATCAACAGACCAGCTGATCAGTGTCCGCCGCCCCTGCGGTCCGAGGGCTGCCACCGCCGCTACTCCCGCTACCAGTTGCGCATTGCCGTCCGTGCCCGCGAACTCGTCGACGGCGGCACGCCGGCCGAGGCCGCCTGTCGCACCGTCGTTCTGGAGGACCAGCCCGAAGACACCCCGCGCCTCGGTGCGGAGCTGCGCCGGCCGGTGGCGGGTTCGGGGTCCTGAGGCCGGGAGCACATATCCGTTGTCGCAAGCGCAGAGTTTTATGCAATGCGCGATGAGGGTTTATGGCGTGTCGGGCGGAGTGTAATTACACGCCGCGCGCGGTCGCTTGCATCGTGCTACGGTGGATACCAGTTGCGGTTGTGGTTCCCAAAACTCCAAGTGCTCTTGTCGCCACAATTGGCTGGTGGGCGCGCTTTTGTAATTCCGGCATCATCATTCCGGACGGGGTAATCATTGCGGCGACGCGGGACCGGCACAGTGCGAGGTCCCCGGGCACTGCCCCAGAAGGAGAAAAGACATGGCTACTGGCACCGTCAAGTGGTTCAACGCGGAAAAGGGCTTCGGCTTCATCGAGCAGGACGGTGGCGGCCCTGACGTCTTCGCCCACTACTCGAACATCGCCGCGAGTGGCTACCGTGAGCTGCAGGAAGGCCAGAAGGTGACCTTCGACGTCACGCAGGGCCAGAAGGGCCCGCAGGCGGAGAACATCACCCCCGTGTGATCCTGCAGACGCTCCAGCGTCTGGCGCGCCGAGGCGCGCGTCCGCAACTGGGACCCGCACCTTCGGGTGCGGGTCCCAGCTCGTCGCTTTTCCGGGCCCGCACCTGTGTGCCTGCCCCGTCCCTGTGACAGACACGGTTTATTATCCGCCGTGCCGGACACGGCTCACTTTTCGCAGCCGGACTTCGTCCACGCATTTCATCGGCCCGTTCTTGCGATTCCTGCGCCACTTCGCTGCCGCGCGGAATTCCTCGATAACCGCCGTGTCGAGGAAGAGTTCTCCTTGAACAGTTCAACGCGCACGAACGACTGCTGCTTCGGCAACCGCGGCGGCCCGTCGTCCCGCGGCCGCCGCAACCGCCGCCCGGCACCGGTGCGCCGCACCGCCTGACCGGAGCCGCGCGGGCCGGGTCGAAGGAATCATGAAGTCCCTTACCCGCACAGCGCGTTCGGCGAGCGCGCGTTGCCGGTCGGGCGACGGCACACCCGTGTGGCGTACACGGGGAGAGTGATTGCGGGTCAGTGCCAGAGCGCCCCGGCGACCGCGACCCCGGCGAACACCGCGCCCAGTGCCGCCACCACACTCGCCACGACATTGGCCGCCGCGTAGAACTTCGCCCCGTCCTCGGCCAGCCGCAGCGTCTCGTAACCGAACGTCGAATACGTCGTCAGCGCCCCGCACAGCCCCGTACCGACGAACAGTTGCACCTGCGACGAGGCGGCACCGGCCGCCACCGCGCCGGTCAGCAGCCCCAGCAGCAGGGATCCCGCCACGTTCACCGCGAACGTCCCCCACGGGAAGACCGTGTCGCGCCGGACCTGGACCGCACGGTCGGTCAGATAGCGGAGCGGGGCGCCGATCGCGGCGCCGACGATTACCAGCAGCCAGCTCACCGGCCCTCCTCCCGGTCGCGGGGGCGGACGATCTCGCACGCGTCGAGGACGACGACGCCGTCCCCGGTCAGTTCATCGATGAGCGGCAGGAACGCGCGGATCCGGTCCTCGGTGTCCACGATCACGACCGCCACCGGCAGGTCCTCGCTCAGCGACAGCAGTCGCTGGGTGTGGATCCGCGACGAGGCGCCGAACCCCTCGATGCCACGGAACGCACTCGCACCCGCCAATCCGGCACGGTGCGCCCGGTGCACGATCTCCGCATAGACGGGGCGGTGGTGCCAGACGTCGGACTCCCCGACCAGGACCGTCAGGCGCAGCCCCCGCTCGGCCGCCCCGGCCGGCTCCGTCTCCCTCGTCATGGCTGCCTCCACGCCAGCACGCGGCGGGTCACCCACACCGCACTCCACACCGCGGCGAGCGCCGCCAGCAGCGTCAGCCCGAGATACGCGATGCCGGTACGGGCCCGGCCGCCATCCACCAGTCGTTCGATGTCCGCGGCGTACGTGGAGAACGTGGTGAACCCGCCCAGCACCCCCGTGCCGAAGAACGGGCGCACCAGCCGGTGCGCCGCCCACACGTCGCTGATCAGGACCATGAACACGCCGATCACCGCGCATCCGAGGACATTCACGACCAGTGTCGTCCACGGGAAGCCGCCCGGCGGGGTGCTCCAGATCAGCGACGCCCCGTACCGGGCGGTCGCTCCGACGGCGCCGCCGAGGGCGATGACGCCGAGGACGGGCCACTGCCCGCCCGGCTGCCGGCTGCGCGGCCCGGGTACGGGCGCGACACGCCGGGTGCCGTCGGGGCCATCCGTCACGGATGTCGCTCGGGGCCGCTGGGCTCCCATGGGCACATGTCTCCTACCTGCTGGGTGCCCGGACGCGAGCACGTTCCACCGCAAGTAGGGACCGTTGGCGGCACTGCTGCCGCGGTTCGGGTGCGGCGGGCCCCACCGCCGCGCAGCAACCGTCACCAGTCCCTGCTCGCACCAGACTATCGCCCGGCCGAACGCTCCGCCCGGCGCAGGCCGGCAGCTGCCGGGCCGGGGCCATAACCCGTAGCGGCACGAGGTGCGTTGTCCCGCGCCGCCTTCCGGATCCGGTCCGGAACGGTCCCCGGGATATGCCGCCGCGCTCAAAGTGACCGGACTCTGCGGGCGCTTGATGGCACGACTCCGATTCGGTGACGGAAGAGGTCCATAGGGCTCCGGGGCTCCGCCTGTCAGCGTCCCCAAGGTGTCGCGAGGGCGGGAGGGAAATCCGGAGAACACTGTTTTGCCCATTTAGGGGCACGAGGCGGGTGCTAGGCTCGCGCGGATCGGGAGCGCGGAACACCGGAGAACCCCCGAGAATGTCTGGAAACCCCCGAGAGCACGAGAGAGCGCAAGGGAATGGCCGTGGAGAAGACCTCCCCGAGGATTGTGGTGGTCGTCCCCACCTACAACGAACGGACGAATCTGCCGATCCTCGTCGATCTGCTCAAGGATCTGCACCTGCCGAACCTGCACATTCTGGTGGTGGACGACAATTCGCCCGACGGTACCGGGGATGTGGCGGACCGGCTCGCGGCCGAGACCTCGGGCCTGGTCGGGGTATTGCACCGCACCGAGAAGGACGGGCTCGGGCGTGCCTATGTGGCCGGGATGACGCGTGCGCTCGCGGAGAAAGCGGACGTGGTCATTCAGATGGATGCGGACCTCTCCCATCCGGCGTCGGTGGTTCCGGTCATGGTCGAGAAACTCTTCGCCGAGAATGCCGCAGTCGTCATTGGGTCCCGTTACGTGGAAGGCGGTTCGCTGGCCACCGAGTGGCCTTGGCACCGCAAGGCACTCTCCGCCTGGGCCAATTTCTATGTCAATGCCATTCTGCGACTGCATGTGAAGGACGCCACCGCCGGGTTCAAGGCATGGCGGGCGGACACCCTGAAATCGATCGATCTGCCGTCCGTCCGCAGCAATGGATATTCCTTTCAGGTGGAGATGAACTACCGCACGGTCAGGCGCGGATTGCGGATGGTCGAGGTCCCGATCCGATTCGAGGAGCGGGTGAACGGCGAGTCGAAGCTCGGACTGCGCGTGCAGATCGAGTCGGCGGTGGCGCCGTGGAAGCTGCGGTTCGGCAAGCAGGACTGAGCAACCGCGGCAGGGTACCGGGTCCGGACACCGGACCCGGCACCCCGAAGGGGGCACCGGCGCCCGGGCCGGGGAACGTACGGCGCGGACCGGTCGGTCTAAGAGCCTGTCGGGTGACCTTCGATCGGAGAGCGGACGCGGCATGGCGCGTGCGATTCCAAGGCGCCGGGATGGCCTTGTAGCGGAGCTACCAGGGCATTTTGGCAACGCCGGAAGCGCGCGTGCCAGGGCGTGGCCGCCCGATCAGAGGTCACCCGACAGGCTCTAAGCCTTCAACAGGGCGAGAACTTCCTCGTCGGCCGTCTGGGAGAAGTCCCGGTACCACTCGCCGACGGCCGAGAAGAGGGCCGGCGTGGAGAGACAGACCACATCGTCCACCTGTGTACGAAGCCAGGCGATCGTGTCCGCGGGTGCCACCGGAACCGCCAGCACCACCCGGGCCGCGCCCTGCGCCCGTACGACCTCGCAGGCGGCCGAGGCCGTGGCGCCGGTCGCCACCCCGTCGTCGATCACGATCGCGGTACGGCCGGCCAGCTCCAACTGCGGCCGGTCGCCCCGGAACTGCCGTGCCTGCCGAGTGAGTTCCGCCGTCTCCGCGCGCTCCACCGACGCGATGTCCCCGCGGCTGATCCCTCCGCGGCGTACGACGTCTTCATTGATCACCCGCACCCCGCCCTCCCCGATGGCACCGAATGCCAGCTCACGGTGGTACGGAACACCGAGCTTGCGGACCACGATCACATCGAGAGGTGCGCCGAGCGCGGTCGCCACCGCCGCGGCGACCGGGACCCCGCCACGGGGAAGCCCCAGAACGACGGGTCTCTCCCCCTCTTCCTCCCCCTGCAGATGCCGGAGCGCTTCGGCGAGCTGCTTGCCCGCATCCGTGCGATCGGTGAACAGCACGGTGGTTCACCTCCGACCCAGGGGAGACAGAGGCACGTACGCACCCACTTCGAAGCAACCCCATTTGCGGCGCCCGCGCAAGTCGGCGACGGTCGATCCATGGAACGGACCGGAGCGGTACTGATCGACATCGACGGCGTGCTCACCGTCGACTGGGAACCGCTGCCCGGCGCGGTGGCCGCCCTGGAGCGGCTGCGTGCCGCCGGACTCCCGTTTGCCCTGGTCACCAACACCACCTCACGCACCCGTGCCCGGATCGCGGCGAAGCTGGCCGCGGCGGGCTTCCCGGTCGGCGAGGACGACATCCTCACCGCGCCCGCCGTCACCGCCGCGTACCTGCGCGCCCACTGCCCAGGTGCCCGGTGCGCGCTGCTCAACAGCGGCGACGTCAGCGAGGACCTGACGGGCGTGACCGTCGTCGACGTGGGGGAGAGCGCTCCCGCGGACGTGGTCGTCCTGGGAGGCGCGGGCGACGCGTTCGACTACGCGTCGCTCAACGCCGCGTTCCGCCACCTCCAGCACGGCGCCCGGCTGATCGCCATGCATCGCAACCTGTACTGGCGTACGGCGGAAGGTCTCGCCCTGGACACCGGGGCCTTCCTCCCGGGGCTGGAACGGGCCGCCCGGACCGAGGCGGAAATCACCGGCAAACCCGCCGAGGCGTTCTACGCCACCGCTCTGGCCCACCTCGGCGCCACTGCGTCCGGCACGCTGATGGTGGGCGACGACATCGAGACCGACGTACTCGCGGCCCAGCGGTGCGGCATCACGGGTGTCCTCGTCAGAACAGGCAAGTACCTGCCCGAGACACACCGCTCCGCCACCGGCATCCCGGACCACGTCCTCGACTCCTTCGCCGACCTCCCGGCCCTTCTGGGCCGATGAGCCCTGTGGCCTCAGTCCTCAGTCGCTGTCGCGCATACGATGCGGCAGCCACTCCTGCCGGTGGCCGGCACGGTCGGCGTAGGGCAGTGCCAGGCCCAGCTGGTCGTCGGTCATGCACGCATCATCCCGCGCCGCCCGGCTCCGTACCGGCTGCGGCCTCCACGGCGGCGCGGCCGGTCGAGGCGTCCGGGCGGGCCCGCCAGCCGGACATGGCCCCGTGCCACGACCGTACGGACACACCCGCCCACCTCCCGCCACCGTCCGAGGGATGTGCCCGCCGCGCCGCGCCGTGCCTGACCACCCGCCTCCGCCGCCCGCGAGTCATACCCTCAGAACGCCCTTTTTCCGGTCTCCGTGCATCACACACACCGGTGGAGTCCGCATGTCATCAGCCGGCACCGGCAACCGACGCCGGAAGCGCGACCGGGAGCGACGCGGCGACCACCGAGGATTTCCCGGTCGGCTATCGGGCCGTTCCGAAATCCTGCGTCCAGTAATGGCCGGGCTGTGCGAGTCCGATGCCGATTTCCTTATACGTGCAGTCGAGGATGTTGCGCTTGTGGCCCGGGCTGGTCATCCAGGCATTCATCACCGACTCGGGTGTGGAGTAGCCGTAGGCGACGTTCTCGCCGTAGGCGCTCCAGGTGTAACCGGCACGCGTGATCCGGTCGCCGGGCAACGATCCGTCGGAGCCCGTGTGGGACATGTTCCGGTGGTCGGCCATGTCCTTGCTGTGGTCCTGCGCAGCCTTGGTCAGCTTGGCATTGACGGTGAGCGGCGAGCATCCGACCTTGCCGCGCTCGCTGTTGACGAGCGCCAGCACGCGGGCCGTGTCCGCGGACGCGGGGGTGGCGGTCGGGGCAGGTGCTGCCGATGCGCCTGCGGACGCCGCAGGGCTCGTGGGCGCACTCGCAGTCGGCTTCTGCCCCCGGGGGCCGGCCGTCCAGTGGTGAGCGGAGCTCGGGGTCTTCCAGTGGTGCGCGGAGCTCACGGTCTCCCAGTGGGCGGAGGGCCGGCTGCCCGCGTCCTCCGGAGAGCCCAGACAGGCCATGGCCGCGGAGGGGATACCCACGGCTCCCGCTGCGACGACAGCGATGGCTATCGGCCGGTAGGACTTCTTCCTGCGGTGCTTCCTCATGCGTGACCTCGCTCGGTAATCGCCAAGCGCCCCCGGTAGGGCAGGCCTCAGCGCAGTTCCTCGGCTTGAGCTGTGGAGATGCTGTGCGGCCGTCATTCTTGGAACTGCCGCGAGGCGGGGCAACACGCCTCATGACTATCGAGCTTCGTAGTAATGGCCGGCCCTTGCCATGGTCGCCCGGTCGTGCTTGTCCGGCTCCCAGGGCCGCGAGAAGTCCTGTTGCGTCGTCAGGGTTCTCTGCCTGCCGAAGGAACGGGCGCGACCACCCGCCCGTTCGGATTCCGGCCCACCCCGTGCGGGGCATGTGACATCAAGTCGGACAAATCTCATCAAGTCGCCGTCGTGATAACTACTATTCGGTGACCGCATTGCCGAACATCGATGTGGGAGATGTCACCGGCGAATGAATGCGCCTTCTCTTTTCGTTTCACGCCGTGCAACGTGCGGTTCGTGAGTGCGCAAGGAAAGGAATGGTGCCCGAAAGGCGATAAGGAAGATCACCTGAGCCGGGCGGGCAAAAGGATCACCCCGGCTGTGGCCGGGCATCGCATCCGCGGGCGCCCGGGCGTACCCGTCCCCGCCCGAGCTCGGTGCGTTCTCCGGCGGCGCCGGGTTTCGTACGCCTCCCCGCGATCATCCGGAAACGCCTGCCGGTGCCGTTCGGAGACTGCCCGGCACCCGGGCCCGCCGGAGCGGATCCATGTCGGCGCGGGCCTTCAGGTGCGGCCGTAGCGGATGGTGTGGTCGGCGAACTCCAGGGCCATGTCGGTGGTGACGGTGGGACGGGTGTGTCTGATCGTGTGGAGGAAGTCCTCGGTGGTCGGCTGGGCCCTCTCCCCGGTGTCGAGGGTGCGTTCGAAGACGGACTGGGCGACCGTACGGGCGGCTTGCTTGATGTCGGCGGGGGTGAATCCCTCGCTGGCGTCGGCCAGCACGGCCGTGTCGGCTTCAGTCCCGGTCTTGGCGATATAGCTGGTCCACAGGGCCTTACGGGCCTCGTGGTCGGGCGGACCGACGGGCAGGACGTAATCGAATCGGCCATGCCGCAGGAAGGCCGGATCCAGGGCGGCGACCGTATTGGTGGCACAGATGAGCAGCCTGCCGTCGCGGTCCCGGAACCGCACGATCGATTTGAGGAGCTCATTGACCACGCCGACAGACATGGGGTCGGCGAGGTTGCGGGTGCCGGCGACTTCCTCCACCTCGTCGATGAAGACCAGCGCATGGTCGAGTTGCGCGATCTCCTCGAAGCGGCGGCTGAGTCCGTGCGCGAGCCCGTCCTCCAGCGCGAGCCGGGAGGGGAAAAGCTCGACGAACGGCCAGCCGAGCCGACTTGCCACAGCTTTGGCGAACGTGCTCTTGCCCGTACCCGGGGGGCCGAACAGTACGACGGCCTGGGGTGGTTCGACGCCGTGCGCGTCAGCAAGCTCGGGGTTGGCCAGGGGAAGCACCAGCCGGCGTTCGACGAGCCGCTTCTCGTCCGCCATACCCGAGAGCTTCTCCCAGAGCCCGGCCGCGGGCACCGTCGCCCCGAGCGAGGACAGGATCGCGGAGTCCTGGGCGGTCACCGACTGCACCTTCTCGAAGTACGTCAGCCCCCGATGCTGCCGGAACCCGGAATGGCCGAGCGCGGCGGCGCCCGTCTCCTCCTCGGGCAGAACCGCGGCGACGATCTTGGCTCCGGCGCCCTGCAGGCGGCGCTCCAGGGCGGAGAGCAGCGCGGTGCCCAGCCCCAGGTTCCGCCAGGCCGGATGCAGGGCGATACGCAGCACCCAGGCCCGGTCGCCGTCCACCCGCCCCACCGCCGCGCCCACGAGATGCCCGTCGGCCACCGCGACGACGCCGGGATGCTGCGCCTGCACCGCGGCGACGACCTCGGACAGGCGGAAAACAGCGGGCTGGTCGGTCGTGGTGCTCTCAGCGTCGAGCCGCACCACCGATTCGAGATCGTCCGGCGTGAAGTCCCGCACATGCCACACAGCCATGGCCCAGCCCTTGGACGTCGCTCCTTGAACTTCCATCATCAGCCAGGTCCGGCACGGTCGCCAATCAACGGCATACGGTCGCACCGGGGCGCCGGGCGAAGGGCCCACCGGTGCGGCCCGCCTCATCGTGACGGGCGAGCAGACTGCTGCTTCAAGCCACGCCCCGCGTACGGGAATTCACCCCTCGGCCGGTGCCGCGCGGCCGGATGCGGAGCGGATCGCTGTCCGGCGCGGCGTGCTGGGGGAGATCCGGCCACCTGCGGGGCGAGCCGATCCGATTCCGCCGCACCCGGAACAACCAGAGCCCGGCGGGAAAACCCTCAGGACGTGGACTGTCCCGGCAGGGCTCCGGGAGGCGTACGGCTCACCGTCCGGCCCAACGCGGCCGCTGCGCGGGCGAATTTCACGGCGTCCACGACGGCCGCACCACCCAGGTCGTTGTTGAAGTACACATACACATCGTCCTCGTCGGGCCAGGCGTCGACGATGCGACGGGCCCAGGACGTCAACGCCTGGCGGCCGTAGCGCGGCGGCGGCTCCGCGATGCCGCCGTGAAACCGTACGTACCCCCATGACGCGGTACGCCACAGCGGCGTCACCGGGCGGGACCAGCGATCTGCCCAGCACAGGGCGCTGCCATGCCGTTCCAGCACCGCCCGGAGCTCCCGCTCCGCCTCCCACCACGAGGTGTGCCGGAGTTCGACGGCCACCCGTACCCCGTCGGGAAAGCAGCTCAGGCAGGCGTCCAGAGCCCCGATGTCCGCACGGAAGTTCGAAGGTAGTTGGAGCAGCACGGGTCCCAGGCGGTCGCCGAGACCCTCGGCGTGCTCCATCAGCCGGAGCACCGGCTCCTCGGGATCGTGCAGCCGCTTCAGATGGGTCAAGTAGCGGCTGGCCTTGACCGCCATGACGAACCCCTGCGGCGTCCGCTCCCGCCAGGAGGCGAAGATCTCCGCCGTGGGGAGCCGGTAGAAGGCGTTGTTGTTCTCCACGGTGGCGAAGTGCCGGGCGTACTCCTCCAGCCACAGCCGCTGCGGGTGCCCGGGGGGATAGAGAACGCCGCGCCAGTCCTTGTACTGCCACCCTGAGGTTCCGACGAGCATGGGCATGGTCCGATCCCTGCCCCTGAGGCCGAAGGCCGTAACGCCTCGCCGGGCGAGTGCGCCGTGGTGGAGGCACGGACGGGCAGGGCCGGAGTCAGCGGCGCGGCGTATCCGGCAGCGCGCCTTTGAAGCTGCGGAGCGATCTCGTCGCGCACTGCTCCGGACGCTCCTGGCGACAGCTGTCCACCGTCCTGAGCGGCACGAACGGGTACGGGCGTGTGCCGCACGCCGTCGCTCAGCGGTGCGTGCGCCACGCGGCGAGCAGATCTTCGGGGCCGTAGACGGCCTGCAGCCCCGAACAGGCGACACCGCAGCGCGAGACCGCGACGAGCGGGACAGGAGCATCGGTGACGGCTGCCCGGTGTCTGTGCAGTGCAGTGAGATCGTGCCCGTCGAACGGCGAGGTCTCCAGCCACTTGATCGAGCCGAGGAACAGCAGCTGTTTGGCGACGGGCTGTCGGTCGGCGCCCACCAGGTCGATCTCGACGTCATTGCTGCGCGTCCAGTAGCCGCCGATGGCCGGTGCGGCGGGCAACTGGCCGTCGGGCAGGGCGCGTGCGAGCGACTCGCGGATCAGCGGCTCGACCGCGCGTCCGCGCCAGGTGGTCCAACGGTCCCTGATCCGGGCAAGCGTGAGATCCCCGCGCAGGCGCTCGATCTCCGCCATGTGGGGTTCGACGAAGGCCAGCCAGAACCGCATGTAGGAGTCCGCCACCCGATAGCGGCGCTCCTTGGACGGGCGCAGGGAGAGCGGGAGTTCGGTGGCCACCGCACGCTTGTCGATGAGCAGTTCCGTGGCCCGGCTGAGGGTGCTGTGCGCGATGCCTCCGGCGGCCCGCGCGATGTTGCTGAAGGTCCGCTCCCCTGTGCCGATCGCGCGGAGGACTTCCCGGCCCATCGCCTGGGGTGGGAACTCCGCGGCCAGTGAGCGTTCCGCGGAGACCAGGAGGGCGGAGGTCGGATTCTCCAGCGAGTTGGTCAGGAACTCCCACATGGAGGCCCCCGGGCGCCACTCCCGGCAGAGCATCGGGAGCCCGCCGGTGATCAGCGTGGCGTCGAAGGCGGTGGCGGGGTCCAGGTCGAGCATCTCGGCGATGTCGGCCGGGTTGAGCGGACCCAGGACCATGTCGCGCCCCCGCTGATGGAAGGGCCGGTCGTAGCTGCCGAGCGCCTCCATCATCGACAGATCGGAACCGATCAGGAGCAGCAGCACCGGCTTGCGACTGAGCAGGCGGTCCCAGGTTCGCTGCAGCATGCCTTCGAAGGCGTCGACGCGGTCCATGAGGTACGGAACCTCGTCGATGACGACCACGCTCGGACTGTCCTCGGGCACGATCTCCGCAAGCAGTCTGAAGGCCGCGTTCCACTGGCTCGGTGCTTCTTCGGCGTACAGGCCGCGCTCCGGCAGGGTGGAGGTCGCCACCGCATCGGCGAGCTCGGCGAGCTCGTCCGCGGCCGACCCGCCGGCCGCGGTGAAGAACAGATACGGCACCCCGGCTCGCTGCAGGAACTCTTCGACCAGGCTGGACTTCCCGACCCGTCGCCGACCGCGGAGCAGCGTGCATTGTCCAGGCTTCGCGGACCCTGCGGCAGCCCGGACCTCGTCGAGCGTGCGCCCCAGAATGCGCAGCTCCCGGGCCCGGCCTATGAAGCGGTGCACGGCGGTCCCTCCTGACTATCCACCAAGATGGTAGCGCGGAAGATACTATCTCGTCCGCTAGTAAAGTCTGACGCCGCGAAGGCGCGGTCCGGTGCCGTGGTGCACACGCGCGACAGTCTGCTCGGCGGGGCCGCGTCATCCGCGTGCCCACGGCGCCACAATGGAGATGCGGGACGCGCCTGCCGTTGCGGAGAGCGGGGCCCTTCGATGTCGTACATAGCCGTCACTGCATTGAGCCACACCGGGCTCATTCGCGATCACAACGAGGACAGCCTCGTTGTCGGACCGTGGACGCTGTGCGGCACCGTGACCGAGAATCCGCAGACGCTGCTGTTCCCGCTCGGCACGCCACTCGTCGTCGCGGTTGCCGACGGGATCGGCGGGCAGCCCGCCGGCGAAGTGGCCAGTGCGTTGGTCGTCCGCCAACTCGCGTCGTTCGGTCCGTCGTTGGATAGTGAGGAAGCCGTTCGTGACGCTCTGAATGTCTGCAACGACGCGGTGTACGCAGCCGCCGACGGCAATCCGGAACTGGTCACCATGGGGACCACGGTCGCGGGCGCCGTCGTGCTGGCGGAGTCGCTGCTCGCCTTCAACGTCGGCGACAGCAGGGTGCTCGACGCGACTCGGGACGGACTCCGCCAGGTGAGCGTGGACGACAGCCCGCCGTTGCCGCCGGGCCGGCGCACCACGTCACTTGTCACACAGGCGCTGGGCGGCGCCCGCCGGTTCAGCGCCATCACCCCCCACGTCACGACGGCGCCGCTGTCCGCAGGTGATCGCTACCTGGTCTGCACCGACGGGCTGACCGACCCGGTGACGGAGGACGCACTCGACAGTCTGCTGCGCGTGCACAACGACGGCAGGGCCGCTTTCGAGTTGTGGAAGGCCGCTATCGAGGCGGGAGGCCCCGACAACATCACGCTCGCGATGGTGCGCATCGGCGAGTAGTGGCGAGTGGGCCGTCGCAACAGCCCCGGGCCGTCGGCCCGGGGTCCTTGCTCGGAGCGGGGGACGAGAGCCGAACCCGTCACCCGCTCCGCGCTCGGGAGGCGATGCGCCCGCAGCTCAGGAGCACGAACCCGAGCACGGCGCTCACGGCACCCGTCACCACCAGGGCATCCGGGCCGCGCAGCGTCAGGCTTCGCCGCGCAACCGTCCTGCCTCCTCCTGCCCCGTCCAGCCCGGCATCCGGGCCCGGTCTCCCACGAGCGGGCTGGGGACCGGGTGTGCGGTTCCCACGCCGTGACCCACGGAAATGACGGGCGGCGGTTCACCTGGGGACGAAGGCGACCCGGAACATCGTGGGCCACCACGTGCCGGTGAGCAGGAACTGATCGGTTCCGCGTCCACGCACAGGCTTCCTGAGCGGATCGGAGCCGGTAGCTGCCGCCCCGGCGAAACCGCGATCCGGGGCGGCCGTGTGGATGTCTGCCCCGCTACATGGTCGTCGGCGCCGGAGTCTCGCCGGCGCGGTCGGCCGCGGCCTTGGTGAGGACCGCGGAGGTGCCGACAACGGTCCCGGCCGGGCCGGCGTCGCCGGCTTCGGCGAGGACCGTGCGTTCACCGAGGAACGCGTACGTGGTCCGGTCGAAGACCCACTGCGTCTGCTGCCCGTGTGCCGTACGGGCGACGGCAACGCCCTCGCGTCCCGTGGCGTCGACGACCGCATGGATCACCGTGACCCCGGGGATCTTCGCGGCGGCCTTGTAGAGCGCGGCGCTGACCTGCGGTGGTGCCCAGGTCTCGGCCAGCAGTTCGCCGATCGCGGTGAATGCTCGCTGGTCCGGGTCCTGGCCCTGTCCGCGGGTCTCGTCCCGGATCAGTTTCAGCAGGGCGTCGGGGTCGGTGGGCAGCGACGCGACGTACTGATGGGTCGGGTTGTTGATCGACGGGTCCGCCCTGTGCGCGGTGCTCGGCCGGGGCGTCGCTCCTGGGCCGTCGAGGGTGTGGACGGGTGCGTCGCTGCCGAGCGGGGTGTCAGGCCCGCCCCCCTCGCGCAGCAGGCCGGGGCGGCTGCCGTCGGCGGACAACCACACCTGCCGCGTGTGCACGGGGGCCATGGTCACGGGGCCTCCTCCGGCGCTCTGCGCGGCGTAGGCGACCTTGCTCTCGATGTACACGAACTGGTCGGCACGGACCGTCGGTTGCTTCCTTTTGGCGGCGGCGAGCGCGATGCGGTCGAGGAGCTGTGTCACTTCGGGTGCGTGGGGGGCGCCGCCGCGCGTGACCGCGGTGTTGTCGCGCTTGGGCGTGTCCGCGAGGTTCACGGCCACGACGCCGCAGACCGCCACGGCACAGGCGACAGCCGGTGCCAGTACCCGGACCAGGCGGCGGCGCGGGGCCCGGGTGGTGAGGACGCCGGGCTGTTCGGCGGCGGCAGCCTTGCGCAGCAGCGCTTCCTTCAGCAGCAGTTCGCGGTCGGGACCCAGGCCGGGGACCGGTGGCGGGGGCAGCAGGCCGGTGAGGCCGAGGCGTTCGGTCTCCTCGGACCGGTGATGCGTACGGCGCCGCGGGGAGGTGTTCATCCGTGGTTCTCCTGGGTCAACGGCCGGGCGACGGGGATGCGGCCCGGTACTGGCTTGTCGGGGCTGGCGGAGTGTTCCCTGCTTTCCGCCGCGGCCGGCCGTCCGGCCCGCGTGGTCCGCGAACGTGCGGCGCGCGCTTCGGTGCCGGCGAGCTCGCGCAGTCGGGTACGGGCGCGGGACAGGCGTGACCGGACGGTGCCGACCGGCACGCCGAGTGCGTCGGCCGCGGCCGCGTAGTCCAGGCCGGCCCACACCACGAGCGTGAAGACCTCCCGGTCGCGCCGCCGCAGGCGGGCGAGTGCGGTGTGCGCGGCGCGCAGTTGCTCGGCATCCGCGAGGTGCGTGACGAGGTCGTCGGCGAAGTCCGGAATCGAACCGCGTTCCGGGACGCGGGCGAGCGCGAACTCACGGCGTCGGCGTGCGCGTGCGTTGCGGCGCATGATGTTGGTGGCGATTCCCAGCAGCCACGGGCGCAGACTGTCCCCGTCGGGGCGCAGCTTCTCCCGGCTGCGCCATGCTTCCAGGAAGGTCGCCGAGACGACGTCTTCGGCTTCCGCCCAGTCGCCCGTCACCCGCAGGGCATAGCGGTACAGCACCTGGGCGTGCTCGTCGTACAGCTCTCCCAAGGCGTCGCGGTCTCCGCGGCGGAAGCGATTCCTCATGAGTGATTCCACACTCTGCTCTGCCACGTCCGTTGCGCCGGTTCCGGTGACGTGCGCCACACGCGCCGCCACCGGGGCCGCGCCCCCGCACCCGGCGTGACGCAGCTCACGGGAACGCCGGTGCCCGGAAGCGCAGTGCAGGTCATGAACAGTTCTTCCGTACCCCGCCGGAGTGTCCTCCGTGCTCTGGCTGTCGCCGTCGCCCTGGTCGGCAGCGCGACGCCCGCATGGGACACCACCGCCTTCGCCGCGGAGCCGGCGACGTACGCCCTCACGATCACTCACCTCGACCGCACCGGCCACAGGACGGGGAACTACGCCACCAACGTCACCGGAATCTCCGGCGCGGGTGCCGACGAGGCCGTCCATCCGTACGACGCTTCCGGTACGACCACCGTGCGCCTGCCCCGGGGCCGGTATCTCCTGGACAGCTCCCTGACCACAGGCAACGAAGCAGACGGGACGGACTGGATCGTCCAACCGCGCCTCGATCTCGACCGCGACACCACCATCACCGTCGACGCGCGGACCACCGTCCCCGTCGACGTACGGCCGCCCGACGGCTCCGCGGGCTTCCTGCACAGCGCGATGTTCGTCGAGGTCACGCACGACGGCACCACCCGGGACGCCAACCTGATCAACTCCAGCTCGAACCTGCGCGTCGCGCACCTGGGTCCCGACAGTGAACCCGGATCGGTGAAGCAGTGGTTCGACGCGTACTGGACGACCGAGACCGCCGGCTACGCGCTCGGCTATACCTTCACCGGCCCTCGCGCCCTGACAGGGCTCACCCGGCACCCCTCCCCGAAGGACCTGGCCACCGTGCAGATCCGCGGCGCGGCCCGGCCGGGCTCCGCAGGGACCGCGTCCGTCGACCTGCAACCGAGTGCCGGACCGACCGTCGGCGTCGCCCAGATGCTGGCGACCCCCGGCACCGCCACCTACCTCGTGACACCTGAACGCGGCACCTGGGACATCTCCTACTCGGTCCCCGGTACGCCCGGCGCGGCATCGAGCCGCTACAGCGCCGATGGCGTCGCCGTGCGGGCCGGGGGCACGACCACGCACACCTTCGACAACGCCGTCTTCGGCCCCGACCTCACCGGCCGACCCGGCGTGGTTCGCGACGGCGACCGCGTCACCGTCGATGTCCCGCTGCTCGCCGACGGCGATGGCCACGTGCCGTGGTCACCGCCGTACAGCACGGCCTCGACCACTCTTCACCGCGACGGCGTGCGCGTCGGGACCAAGACAGGCGCCCCCGGACGAGCCGAATTCACCGTGCCACCGGGGCGCGCGGCATACCGGCTCACCAGCACGGTGAACCGCAAGGGTGCGCCCGGCACCGCCACGCGTGTGACCGCGTCGTGGACCTTCACCTCGCTCACCACGACCGGCCCGACCCCGGTGCCGGTGAGTGTCGTGCGGTTCTCGCCCGAGCTCAGCCCGACCGGCACCGCGGCGGCGAACGCGGCACTCCGTGTGCCCGTCACGGTGCTGGGCGCCGCCGCGGACGGACGTGTGCGCTCGCTGGCAGTCTCGGTGTCCGTGGACAACGGCGCCTCGTGGACCCGGGTTCCGGTCGAGGACGGCGCCGTCACGATCCGCAACCCGCACGCGGACACCGGCGTCTCCTTGCGCGCGGAGCTGACCGACACCGACGGGAACACCCTCACCCAGACCATCATCGACGCCTACCGGACCCGATGACCCCGTAACGGCCTCCCCGCGGTAGGGAGTGGGCTCCCTACCGCAGGGGAAGCCGGGGCGGGCGGCTCGTCTCATGCGTCGCTGAGCCCTCGCCGCACTGTTGGTGCACAGAGAGGTCACGCCACCCGCGACTGGTCTGAACAAAAGAAGCCTCCGGCCGTGGGCCGGGGGCTTCTTCATGGAGCGGGTGACGAGAATCGAACTCGCGCTCCAAGCCTGGGAGTCACCGGCCTTCGCGGCGCGGAAACGTCTCTGACCTGCCTGTCTGGCGTGAAGGGCGAGGAGCGGCGGGGTCTCTGGGCGCCGTGTGTGACCGCTGTTCGCCGCTCCGAAGGGCACGGACGGGGCACGGCATGGTCAACGCGGCTCCGGAAGCGGTCCGCACGTCTCACCGGGCGGATGGGACAGCCCTCAGTCGGCAGCTCATGTGTGCATTTCTGGATGAAGGCAGCTCTCGAGAGCGTGATCCAGTGTTTGTCTCTCAAACCGTTGTGAGCGAGTGCAGGTAGGAGGCCGCGCAGAGCTGGTGGTACTGCAGGGGCCCGAGCTTGTGCCGAATCTTCTCGATATGGAACCGCACGGTGCGGCGGCTGATGCCGAGTTGCTCTGCCAACTCCTCGTAGGACGGGGCGTGTGCCAGCAGCAAGAAGACCTCGGCTTCCCTGTTGGTGAGTGTCTCGGTCATGGCGAGGGCTGCAGCCAGTGGTGACGGCGAGGCTGCCGGCAACTCGCTTGAATGTGGAGAAGTTGTTGCGGACATGCTCTCCATGTTCACATGTCCGTGATCATGGACAGTGCGTTCGCGCTCGGTCCTTGGTACCTCCAAAGCTCCCCGGGGTGGGGCTGCTTATCCAGGCGCCGTGTCGGTCCTTGGAGTCCGGCGTGCATCGCGCACAATTCGACCGCATGAACGGGTTCCCTGACAGCGTGGACCTGCTGCCGGACTGCGCGAACGTGGCCGTGTTCCAGGCGGGTTGGCACACTCCACCTGGGTCGGGGGTGAAACGGATGCCGACGTGCTTGGCGCCTCTCAGGAGAGCAGCGTGGCGGCCAGCTTCATCCGGTCCCCGTGCTGCTGGCGGGCGAGGTTCAGCGTCTCGGCGTTCTTGTCGATCAGCCGCTTCTGGTACGCGGTGGTCACCGCGTAGCGGACGCCGGCCAGGTTGACTTTCTTCTTGCACGCGACATCCGCTGCGGCCGCGGCGATGGCGGCGGGCGAGGACAGCTCCTCGTTCTGGAAGCCGAGTTCGTTGGACGCGTCCATGGGGTCGATGACGGAGTATCCGGCCTTCTTCATGCAAGCCGACCACTTCTTGTCGTTCTCTCGCACGTGGCTGTCCGCGCGGGTCTGGGACTCCGCCTCGCTCCTGAGGTTGAAGACGTACATGATGTCCACGGCGTTCGGCTTCGGTGCGTAGAGCTTAAGGAACGCCTCGCGGCTGCAGCCGCCTACGGGAACGGCCTGGCCGTTGACCTTCTGGCCACTGCCGCCTTCGCGTTGGGCGGCCTCCTGGCTCATCGGCATGGATTGCGGGTTGGCGTCGTCCGCACCGCTGAGGACCAGTTGCTCAGTGCTGGACAGGGCAGGCCGGGGAGGACGCTGCCGTCCTGCGGCGCCGGTGGCCAGCGGGTTCAGGTACCCGTACCGGGCGACTTCTTTGGCGTCGACCACACCGAAGATGTAGCGGTTGTCCGTTGCCGGGGCCGCTTGCTGCGGGGACGGCGTGTGGGCGAATCCGAACCGGGACATGCACTGGACCACGAGAGCTTCCTGCGCGCTGTTGAGCTTCTGCCGTTCGTCGGCGGTGGCCTCGTAGGCGCCCAGAGGGAATTCGAGTTGCTTTGTTTCCAGCATGACCGGGATCTCCCCCAGATCCGGTTCGCCGACCGTGCTGCCGGACTCGGTGGTGTCGGCGCAGGAGGTCAACAGCAGTGTGCACGCAGCGGTGAGCGCGGGGGCGATCCGCCGGACAAGAGGAGAGGGCATTCGGGTCCTCGGAGGAGTTCGGAAAGAGCCATACGGCCGCTACTCCACCCGAGAGCACGGGGCGGAACATCGGCCGTACGCTGCGATGTCGGATGAGGCGAGCTCTGTCCTCAGCTGTTGGTCGCGGAGATCGCGTTCTTGAAGGTGCTGGAGGCGTTGCCCTTGTAGCTGCGCGGGATGGTGCCCCAGGACCCGTGGTAGTTGGCGTCCGTGTAGACGTAGTAGTCGAAGACGCTGTCCCGGTTCCAGTAGGAAGCTGTGTTGTCGTTGGTGGTCTGGCCCGAGCCGTTGCAGTTTCCCTTGAACTTGTCGTCCGAGAAGTTGCTGTCACTGTCGTAGACGTCGAAGACACAGCCGACGTAGCCGGAGTTGTAGTAGAGGCCGAACTCGTTCGTCTCGAGGACACCGTCCTTGAAGTTGGCTGCGGCGCTGGTCGTGGTGCTGATCAGCAGACCGGCAGTCGCGGCAGCGATGGCCGCCAGCGCCCCGAGGCGGTGGGTCGTGCTTCTGGACATCATGTCCTCCTGGTGGGATTCCGGGTCGTCCGTGAGCAGGAACGCCAGGTGATCCAACCCGCCACCTGGCGGAGTGTCTACTGGCGCGAGGGACAGTAGTGGCGCCTGTGATGGACTGGTAGGTTGCCCGAATATCTCGCAGCGGACCGCCAAGTCGGCCGTCAACGAGCCGAATTCACACCCCCCGCCGTTTCCCGTGCGTGGTTTCAGCTCAGGAGTCGCCGCATGCGCCCTACCCTTCTCGTCTGCGGAGCCGTTCTGGCGGCTCTCGCGTTGACCGGCTGCGCCGGTTCGGCCGACGGGGCGGCCGAACCGGCGGCGAGCCCGTCGGAGACGGTGAGCGCGGAGGAGATCGCCTACTACCGCTGCCTGGAGAAGAACGGACTCGTTCTGGAGACGCCCAACCCGGGCCAGCTCCGCGTGGACAAGGACAAGAACACGGACGAGGCGGTGGCCGTGGCGGCCGAGGAGAAATGCCGGGACCTTCAGAAGGCGATACCCGATGCGCCGGTCTCCGAGGAGGACCTGGCGGCGGCGCGCGAGGTGAGCGCCTGCGTACGGGAGAAGGGCTTCGAGGACTATCCGGACCCCGACCCGAAGACCGGTGAGGTTGACCTGGAGTCCGCGGGGGTTTCGGAGGACCCGGAGCTGCGCGCCGCGCTGCGGGACTGCCGGCCGAAGAACGCCGGGGTGGGCGACGCCGTCGTCGGCGGCTGAGCCGGTGGTCGGCAGGGTGAAGGGAAAGGACGAGGGTGGTCGTCGGTGCCGGGGAGCGTCGGGCTGTGACGGGGACGGGCGATGGGGCGGGGGCCGTGAAGCCGGAGGCGGCGGGTTCGCCCGACGGCTTGCGTAGGCGCCGCCGCTGGGTGGTCGTCGTGGCCGCCGGTGCGGCGCTGGTCGCGCTGGGCGGACTGGGCGCCTCGCTGGTGATCAAGTCGCCCGCACAGGCGGCGGCCGAGGCCGGACCGCCGCCCAGGGACGTGTTGACGGCTCCGGTGGAGTACCGGGTGCTGGTGTCGTCGCTGATCACCCGGGGCCAGGTGGTCGCGGGACAGACGGCGAGGATCGCCCCGCAGATCTCGGGCGGAGAAGGGGCCTCGGGCGCGGTGATCACGAAGATCGCGACGCAGGCCGGGTCCGAGGTGAAGCAGGGGCAGGTGCTGCTGGAGGTCGCCGGACGGCCGGTGTTCGCGCTCAAGGGCACTGTGCCGGTCTACCGGGACCTGCGGCCGGGTGCCACCGGGAAGGACGTCGCCCAGCTCCAGAAGGCGCTGCGGGACCTCGGGAACGGGACCGGGGGCGACCCGGAGGGGACCTTCGGCGCGGGGACCAAGGACGCGTTGGCTGCTTTCTACGCGTCGATCGGCTACGACCCGCGGCCTGCCCAGGACGACGGCGGAGCCGCGCTGGACGCCGCCGAGGAGGCGGTGAAGGGCGCCGAACGCGCCTTGGAGGACGCTGAGGGCGCCGGGACGGACGGCGGCGGGAGTCCGGACAAGGCCGTCGACCGCGCCCGGGAGGATCTCGCCGACGCTCGGCAGGCGTACGACGAGGCCCAGGCACAGTCCGGCCCGATGCTTCCCGCGGGCGAGGCGGTTTTCCTAGAGGGCTTTCCGGCCCGGGTGGGCTCGGTGCAGGGCCGGGTCGGCGACCAGGTGACGGGCACCGCCATGGTCGTCTCGTCGGGGCGCCTGTTGGTGGAGGCGTACATACCCGAGTACCAGAAGGGGCTGCTCCGTCCCGGCCAGCCGGTGGAGATCCACTCCGAGCTCAGCGGGGTGACCGCAACGGGAAAGGTGGCCTCGGTCGCGGACGCCATGACCATGCGGGGGCAGTCCTCCAGTGACGGCGGGGACAAGGGCGATGGCGCGGCCGGCGGGGTCGGAGGGGAGTCCGGATACCTGGTGCGGATCACGCCGGACAAGGCCCTCGACGCCCGGCTGACCGGCCAGGACGTCCGGCTCACCATCGAGGCGGCGTCCACCGGCGACAAGGCTCTGGTGGTGCCTGTCACCGCGATTACCTCGGGCGCGGACGGCCGCACCGTGGTTACGGTGGCGGACGACGGGGGGCGGCAGCGCAGGGTGGAGGTCCGCCCCGGGACCAGCGGTGACGGGTACGTCGCCGTGGAGCCGGTGGGGAAGGGTGCCTTGAAGGCCGGCGACCTGGTGGTCACGGGCGTCGACGCGGGCCGGTCGCCGTCGGACGCGGCGGGCGGGACGGCGCCGTGACGTACGAACCCGCCACGCCCGTCATCGAGTTCCGGCAGGTCGGGCTGACCTATCCGGGCCCGCCGCCGGTCGCGGCCCTCAAGCCGTGCGATCTGACCGTGCGGCGAGGGGAGTTCGTGACCGTGGTCGGCCCGTCGGGGTCCGGCAAGTCGACCTTCCTCAACATCGTCGGCCTGCTCGACAGCCCCACCGGGGGCCGTTACCTGCTGGACGGTCTGGACACCTCCATCCTCAAAGACGCCGAACGCACCGCGTTGCGCGGCCGGCGGATCGGTTTCGTCTTCCAGTCGTTCCATCTGCTGCCGCACCGCAGTGCTCAGGAGAACGTCGAGCTGGCGCTCGTCTACAACGGGTCGCCCCACCGGACGCGCCGCGCGAACGCCCGGGAGGCGCTGGAGCGGGTGGGCCTCGGTCATCGGGCCGCCGCGGTGCCTACCCGGCTGTCGGGCGGCGAACGGCAGCGGGTGGCGATCGCCCGCGCCCTGGTGGCCCGTCCTGCCCTGCTGTTGTGCGACGAGCCCACCGGCAACCTCGACACGGCCAACGCCCGTTCCGTGCTGTCCCTGCTGGACGAGTTGCATGCGGGCGGCATGACGGTGCTGGTCATCACCCACGACGCCGACGTGGCCCGGCGCGGCAGCCGTACCGTCGCGATCCGGGACGGCGTCCTTCGCGAGCAGCTCGCCGGGATTCCCGCAGGCGGACCGGAGGCGCTGTGATCCGGCTGCGCCGCGTGCTC
This sequence comes from Streptomyces sp. NPDC051286, assembly GCF_044455345.1. Lineage (NCBI taxonomy): Bacteria > Bacillati > Actinomycetota > Actinomycetes > Kitasatosporales > Streptomycetaceae > Streptomyces > Streptomyces sp. NPDC051286. The sequence goes on from NZ_JBITER010000008.1 coordinate 200,185, forward strand.
CGACCCGGCAGCCGCACACCCGGGCGGACCGTGCCCTTGTCCGTTCTGCCCCTGCGGGACCTGCTGGGCGAGGCGCTCGCCGGCATGCTCCAGCGCCCCGGCCGCTCGGCGTTGACCGCGCTGGGTACGGTCCTGGGCGTCGGCACCTTCGTGGCGATCCTCGGCCTGACCGCGACCACGTCCTCGCAGATCGACGGACGCTTCAACGCGCTGACCGCGACGGAGGTGACGGTCGAGGACGTCGCCGCCGAGCAGGACCCGTATGCGGGGCCCGCGTTCCCCGAGGACGCGGACGACCGGATCGGCGGGCTCAACGGCGTCCGGGCCGCCGGCGTGTACTGGACCGTCCGCACCGGAGCCGACACCCAGGTGCGGGCCGCTCTGGTCGGGGCGGGGACACAGGGTTCCGACATCGACGTGGTCGCGGCCTCCCCGGGAGTCCTCCAGGCTGCTCAGCCCACCGTCTCCCAGGGGCGCCTGTACGACCGGAGGATGGACGAGGACGGCGAGTTCGTCGCCGTCCTCGGTTCGGGGGTGGCCTCCCGGCTCGGCATCACCACTCTGCGCAGTCGCCCGGCCGTGTTCATCGGCGACCAGCCGTTCACCGTTGTCGGGATCATCGACGACACCCAGCGCAAGGCGGACCTGCTGCTGTCGGTGATCGTGCCGCGGACCACCGCCGAGAAGGTGTGGGATCCGCCGGAGGGCGGCGGGGCGTCGATGCTGGTGGCCACGGAACTGGGAGCGGCCCGGCAGGTCGCCGAACTGGCGCCCACCGTGCTGCGGCCCGACCACCCCGAGTACCTGAAGGCCGTGCCGCCGCCCGATCCGAAGACCCTGCGGACGGGAGTGGGCGACGACCTGGGCCGGCTCTTCCTGCTGCTCGCCGCGATCTGCCTGGTCATCGGCGCCGTCGGGATCGCCAATACCACCCTGGTGGCGGTCCTGGAACGCACCGGCGAGATCGGCCTGCGGCGGGCCCTGGGGGCGCGGGGCCGGCACGTCATGGCGCAGTTCCTGGCCGAGTCCGGCGCGCTGGGCGCGCTCGGCGGACTCGTCGGCACCTCGCTGGGGGTGGTCACGGTGGTGGCGGTTGCGGCGGCGCGCTCCTGGACCCCGGTCGTCCACCCGGCGACGGTCCTGGCCGCGCCCGTGATCGGCCTTGCCACGGGTGTCCTGGCCGGCCTCTATCCCTCCTGGCGGGCCTCCCGCATCCAGCCCGCCGAGGCACTGCGGCGCTGACGTCGGCGACATCTCCAGTCATCGGTGAGCGGCGCCCGCACCTCCGCGCCCGGCATGACCGGGGCGGCCTCGGCAGCCGGCCCGGTGCGAACTGGGCGGCCGTGACCGTGCGGGGCTCCTGCGCAGAGCCGTGGATCCGCTCCCGGGCAGCTGCGCGCGGCACCTGAATTGGTCTGGACAACAGAGACGGCCCAGGTTGCCGGCCTGGGCCGTCTCGCAAGAGCGGGTGACGAGAATCGAACTCGCGCTCCGAGCTTGGGAATCACTCGGGACTTGGGCCCCGAACGCGGGTCTGAACTGCGGAAACGTGCTTTCAGGTGGTACGTCCGTGGGTTGTGGGAAGCTGCCTGTTGACCGCTGTTCACCGCCCTGACCGGCACGTAGTGGCACGCGCCTCCCTCGGCGACCGGAGTCTGTCTCTCTGCCGGCCGTCCCGCCCCGACGGATCAGGGCCGGTCGTGCCAGGCGAATGCCGTGATCCGCCAGCCGTCCGAAGTGCGGGCGAACTGGAAGGTCTTGGTTCCGACGCCCTCGAACGGCTCACCGTCCAGGACCCCGGACTTGCGGTATTGGCTGAACCGCGACGCGATATCGCCCGCGACCTCGGTCCGCTCGGAGGTCTCCCACTCGGAGAACTCGACCAGTCGACCGTCGGACAGCAGCCGCCGGCGAGGCTCGATGAACTCGTCCACGGTGTAGACCGTGAACTTCGGGGCGGTGGTGACGATCACGCCGCTCGGAAGAACCAGCCGCTGGATCCGGGCCACGTCGGCAGCCTTGCCGCCCCGATTGTCGAAGGCGCCGAAGAACTCGGCGGTCACTGCGTCGATCTCGGTCTTGGACATGGACACGACGCTAACACCGAAGGGGCGAGGGCGCAGTTGCCGAGACCACCCAGCCGACCGGGGGCGTTCACCACCCGGACCAGCACGTACTGGCACGGCCCGTTCAGGAGGCTGCGGGTGGTGTCCCGCGGGGGCGCGACAGGGCGCCCCGCGCCTCAGCGGATGAGTGAGCGGGCTGTGGGTGCCAGCCTCAGGAGTTCGGGGGCTGCGGTCTGCGCCCGCTCGATGTCCGGAAGAAGCTCCTCCCGTACGAGGGGATGAGCCATGGAGTGGGCGAGGTGGCGGCGGTGCGCGCTCTCGTCCGGGTACGAGGTGAAGACCGCGACGACGTTCTCCCCGGTACGGACCGGGAGCCTGGGGAATGTGTTGGCCGCCGGCTCCGTGGTGAGTACGGCGAGTGGTGCGGGCCCTGTTTCCCGCAGCACAGGGATGAGACCGTCCCGGACCAGTTCGATGCCGTTGTGGCAGCCCGGAGGGAAGTGCCACAGTGCGCAGGCCACGAACCGATCCGGTACCGCGGCAGCTTCCTGCGGCCGGTCGGACGGGGTCACCGCGAAGCCGCTCCCGGCCGGCAGGGGCCGCAGAAGCAGGACATTGTCGGAATCGACCATGGTGGCGTTGGCCTGCGGCCCGTGCGCGGCCCAGACCGGCCCGCCGTAGAAGGCGGACAGGGCCTCCCGCCGGCCCTCCATGTCCGTGAAGCCGCGCAGCCAGACGAAACGGTCCGGATCGTCGAGGTCCCGGCACTGGCCGAGGACGATCATCCCGGCCTCCTCCTGGGTTTCGATGAACTCCCGGTCGAACAGATCGATGAGCTCGTCCCGGCGGCCGGGGCGCAGGGTGTACTGGCGAAGCTCGATCACAGCAGGGTGGTCGGCAGGGTCGGTTCTGGGCACGGACGATTCCTCTTTCGCGTTCTTCGGGCCGGGTGGATCGACCTGGGCCGACGGTAGGGCCCGTGTGTGCCAGAAGCTGTCAGTGTTTCGGAGCAGAATCCTCCTGTGTCCGCCGACCGGTTGCTTTCGATGCTGCTGTTGCTCCAGACCCGTGGCCGTATGTCGGCACGACGGCTGGCCGACGAGCTGAGCGTCTCCGTACGCACCGCCTACCGTGACCTTGATCGCCTGGCCGCCGGGATCCCGGTCCGCGCCGAGCAGGGCCGCGTCGGCGGCTATCAGCTGCTCGACGGCTACCGCACCCGCCTCACCGGGTTGAGCGAGCGCGAGGCCAGAGCGTTGTTCCTCGCCGGACTGCCCACGCCCGCTGCCGATCTGGGGCTCGCGGCGGAAGTAGCGGCAGCACGGCTGAAGTTGCTGGCCGCGCTGCCGGCGGGGCTGCGCGAAGAGGCGACGCGGGCCGACGCGATGTTCCACTTGGACGCACCGGGCTGGTACCGGGAAGCCGAGGCGACTCCGTATCTGCCGCTGCTCGTCGAGGCGGTGTTCAGCCGGCACGCAGTGGATGTGCGCTACCGGCGCTGGCGCGAGCCGCAGGAGGTGAACCGCCGGCTGCACCCCTACGGCTTGGTGCTCAAGTCCGGCACCTGGTACCTCGTGGCCGCAGCCAAGGGCCGGATCGCCACCTACCGGATCACCCAGGTCCTCGACGCGGTGCTGAGTGACGAGCGTTTCGAACGGCCGGAGCACTTCGTCCTGGCCGAGTACTGGTCGTCGTACCTGGACGACTTCCAGGCGCGCCGCTATCCGGGCACTGCGACCATCCGCTTGTCCCCGAAGGGGCGCGAGCGGCTGCCGGCCAACGTTCCCCCCGAGGTGGTCCGGGCATTCGACGCCACGGCAAAGGCGGTGGGTGACGACGGCTGGATCGAGGCGGTCATCCCGACCGAGAGCACCGAGCATGCACGTGGTGAGCTGCTGCGGCTCGGCATCGATGTGGAGGTCGTCGCGCCGGAGGAACTGCGCCGGGCCATGGCAGACGCCGTGTGCGTACTCGCCCGGACTTATGGGCGCGAGTGACCCGACGGGACAGGACATTGCGCACGGTGGTGCGGGCCCGGTGCGCGACGCCCCGGGAGCGCTGTGCGCAGGACCGGGGTGGGAGTGGAGCCGAGCACCGCCGCAGGCGGTCGCCGGGGTCACCTGCCCCCGGCGTCACCGATCTGCCGCCGCTGACTTCCGGCGCCGCGCTGAATCACCTTCAGGTCGTCAGTGGGCGAGCCGCACCACGGGACGCACGCGCGAGGCGAGACCGGCCAGCAGCTGGTCGGCCTGCGGCAGTACGCGGGGGCCGAGGGCGGCGGCGCCGACGGCTACGGCCACGCCGGCCCATGCCAGTGGGCCCAGCGGTGTGCACCCGAAGAAGTGGCTGACGAAGGGAGTCTGGACGAGGGCGATGAGCACCACAGCGGTGCCGAGGACGGTGGCCAGGACCACTGGGCTGTGGCGGCGTCCGACGACGGTCTGGGTGAGCTGGGCGCCGACCACACCGCACAGCGCCATCGTGCTGGTGCGCCGCGCCGAGCCCGGAGTGAGACTGCCGATCAGCCATGCGATGGCCGCGCCGATTCCGGTGATCAGGCCACGATGGCGGATCTGGCGGGTCAGCGGCCCGCCGAGGACGGCGAGGCCTACGGGTGCGTCGTCGGCCGTGGCGGGCTCACCGCCGGGTTCCGGATCGGGAGGGGTGACCGCGACTGCCATCGCCGGGAACATGTCGGTGAGCAGGTTGACCAGCAGCAGCTGACGCGTCGTCAGCGGTGACGTGCCGGCCAGCAAGGTGCCCAGTACGGAGAAGCCGACCTCGCCGGCGTTCCCCCCGAGCAGAATGCTGATCGCGTCGGCCACGCTTCGCCACAGGGCACGGCCCTCGCCGATGGCGTCGATGAGAACCGACAGTTCGTCGTTGGTGATCACGAGGTCCGCGGCGTTGCGCGCGGCGGCCGATCCGCGCGCCGCGATGCCGATCCCGACATCGGCGGCCCGGATGGCGGCGGCGTCGTTGGCGCCGTCCCCGACCATGCCCACGACGCGTCCCGCCTCCCGGAGCGCCTCGACCACCTGCAGCTTCTGCTCGGGTGCGACGCGAGCCACGACGCCGCAGTCCCGGAGCAGGCGCGCCCGCCCCGCCCGGTCGAGTGCGGCCAGCGCGTCACCGGTGACGACCGTGACATCCGTTGGCCAGCCGAGAGCGACCGCCACGGAACGGGCGGTCTGAGGGTGGTCGCCGGTGAGCATGACAGGTTGTACGCCGGCCTCGCCGAGACCGGCCACGAGCGGAGCCGAACTGGCGCGAGGGGTGTCGGCCAGTGCCACGAACCCGATGAGTTCCAGCAGTTCGAGGGGCTTGTCCAGGGCCTCCGCGGCCTCTTCCGCCGCGAGGCGGCGCTGGGCGACGGCCAGCAGCCGCAGGCCCTGGGCGGCAAGGGCATGTGCCGTGGCGACGGCTGTCGGATCCGCATCGGGGCAGCAGGGCAGCACGACTTCGGGCGCCCCCTTGACGACCAGCATGTCCTCGCCGTCGTCGTCCCTTCCGACGGCGGCCGCGTAGCCCCGGCTCGCCTCGAAGGGCTGGGCCCACTTCGTGGTCCACCCGGTCGCGCGCGGGGCGGCTGCCAGGACGGCCTCGTCGGTGGCGTGGGCGTGGGCACCCGGCTGCTCGGCGACGCGCGGGCAGGCCCGGGCGGCGATGCGAAGGATCGGTTCCGCTTCGGGGCCTGCCGCCGGGTGCTCGGCCCCGGCGGTAGTGACCAGGCGGACGACCCGCAACCGGTTCTCGGTGAGGGTCCCGGTCTTGTCGAAGCACATGGTGTCCACGCGTCCCAGGGCCTCCAGACTGCGCGGCGTGCGGACCAGGACACCCAGCCTGCTGAGCCGCCGCGCCGCGGCCATCTGCGCCACCGTCGCCACCAAGGGCATGCCTTCGGGGACGGCGGCCACCGCGACTGCCAGCCCGCCCTGGAGCGCGGTGCGCGCCGGGCGGCCGCGCAGCAGGGACAGGCCGGCCACCGCGGCGCCGCCGGCGAGGGTGAGGGGCAGGACCCGGCGGGTCAGTCGGTGCAGTCGTGCCTGGACCCCTGCCGAGGTGGGGACCCGGGCGGCGAGGGATGCCGCGCGGCCGGCTTCGGTCTGGGCGCCGGTGCCCACCACCACGGCGCGGGCGTGGCCGGCCACCACTGTGGTGCCCTCGAACGCCATGCAACGGCGGTCGGCGACGGGCGCCTGGGGTACGGCGGCCACCTGTTTGCGGGTGGGAAGTGACTCGCCGGTCAACGAGGACTCGTCGACCTCGAAGCCGCTGACCTCCAGCAGGCGCACGTCGGCCGGCACGACGTCGTTGGTGCGCAGCTCGATCACCTCGCCGGGCGCCAGTCGTTCGGCCTCGACGAGGGAAGCCTCATCTGCTGACACATCGGGGAGGCGCCGGGCTGTTCGCCGTTGCCCGGTGACGAGCTCGGACAGTGCCCGCTCCGCACGCAGCCGCTGTACACCGCCGACCAAGGCGTTCCCCGCGACGGCGCCGACAACGAGGAAGGCGTCCACTGCGGATCCCAGCAGTGCCGACGCGGTGGCACCGACCAGCAGGATGGGGGTGAACGGGTCGTCGAGTTCGGCCCATACGGCGCCTGCCAGGTGTGCACCGACCCGTGCCGACGCGAAGGCCGGGTGGGTGGCTGCGGCGCCCATGACGTGACCGGCCCGGGCCCGCATCACCGCCCATGCGGTGGGCGCGGCCCGCGGCGCCCTCGCCAGCCGGGCCATGACCTCTTCCGGATGCAGAGCGTGCCAGGGCACCCGTGGCCTCGGGTGCGGGGTCGTACGGGCGGCGACACCCAGGGCGGTGAACCAGCCCGACACCAGAGCCGCGGCGGTGGCGATGTTGACCGGGCTGATCCGCAGTTCGAGGGGGAAGGGGACCCGTTGTGTCCGGGCCCCGCGGGTGAGTACCAGGAGCTCGGAGAGCGTGGCGCCCGCCTCGGCGAGAAACTTGGACCGCCGGCTGGCTGCCCGTGCAGCGGGCACGGCGGACAGCAACCGCCACGTACCCTCAAGACCGCGCAACGGCAGAATGTCCGCGCCCCAGACGACAGCGCTGCGCTCGTCGGCGACGGCGACGGCGATGTCACTGCGGAGCAGCCCGTTGAGTACGTCGCGGGCGGCCGCGGTCAACGCCGGTTCCGCTGCAGTCCGGTCGTCCGGCACGCGCGCCACCGTGAGGACCGTCCGCCCGCCGCTCTGCAGGCCGGCCACCACGTCGGCCAACGGGATCTCGGCAGGGGCGAGTTGGTCGGCCAGCGCCCCGAACTCGCCGAGCGAGTGGTCGTCCAGCACCACAACGTGCAGGCCGGCCCGGCGCGCCGCGTCCAACGCGGCCTCGGCCATCGGGTCGACCTCCCAGCCGACCAGGACGGTACCGACATCTTCGCCGTGCACCGACGCGATCATCAGTCCCGTGTCCGACCGCTCCGCGTTCGGCGTCAACTCGTCGGGCACCGGCCGCAGGCCGAGTTCCGGCTCCCCGGACGGCATTGCCCCGTCCCTGGGGGCACTCAGGGCTGCGGTGGACTCCTGCCACAGCCGACGGTGATCCCAGCCGGCCATGCTGGGATGGACCTCGAGCACGGTGCGCCGAGTGCCGCGCAGCGCTTCAGGATGCAGGACCACGGTGTCCACAAGCTCCAGTCGGTGCAGCCGCTCCGGGCTGCGGACCAGCACGTCCTCGCGCGCCAGGGCACTTCCGAGCGCCGCGGTGAAGGCCGCCGGGCCGTAGCGCGCAGCCTTGGGCGAACCGGCCAGTGCGGTCTCGGCCGCCCCATCGAGGTTGCGGGTGAACAGGAGCGTGGTGAGGGCGCCGCCCAGCATCCCGTTGATCGCGGCGTCGGCGTACTTTTCGCCAGGGCACGAACGCAGCGGCGGACGTGCGACGTCGTCTCCGGCCACGGTCAGCCTGTCCGGAGCGCACAGCGTGTCGTGCAGGGCGTCGAAGGCCGTGAGCTGGGCCACGGACTCCACCAACTGGGCGGTCCGCAAGGCCGCGTCGAGCAGCAGCGGACTCGGTGACTGCCCGACCCCACAGACAGCCGCATGGGCGGCGGCGAGCACCAGATCGGCCATGTCGGGGCCCAGCGCGCGGCTCAGCACCGTCCGTACCCGGGAGTCCTCACGCATCACGACGACCGCGGCCACGACGACCTCGGGCACGGGCTTCAGAGAGAGTGTCCGTGCCGCGAAGGAGGTGGCGATGCCCGCCGCGTCGCACGCCACGGCGACAGCATTGGCGCGCACGCCCCCGGGCGCACCCGGGTGTGTGTGTTCCAGCGTCTGCTCACCGACGTGCACCAGCCCGTGTTCGGCGGCAAGTTCGGAAGCCCAGTCCACCACTTGCTCGCTGATCGCACCCTCGGTGGTCTGCACGATCAGCCGCCCCAGGCCGCCGTCCCAGTAGGCGATCAGCACGTCAGGGTGCTCGGCCAGCTCGACGGCCACTTTCTCGGCGGCGGCCTCGAGTCGCTCCCCGGTGGGTTCCTGCGCGTCCGGCTGATGCCGCAGTGCGAGGTGGATGCGGGAGCCTGAGCGCCAGTAACCGACTTGAGGGGTCACGGCGTTGCGAGCGACCCTGCCGACCCGCAGTGCGGTTGTCGCCACCGCCGCCGCGCCGCTTGCAGCGCCACGCGCACCGGCGCTCACCAGATCGGCGACCGTCCGCGCCGTGCCGGTGGTCGGCGGAGCGATCCGGCGGGTGGCCTCGACGGGGGCGGCCAAGGCGTTCTGGAGGGCCACGGCGGGCAGCCCGGTCAGCAAACGGAGGAGCATGTCTCACCTTCGCGGGCTTGCCGCACGGGTCGGCGGCGGGACGGTCATGAGAGCGGGTGGAAGGCCGGCGTCAGGGCTTCTTCCGCCCACCTGCCTTGGCCTGCGAGGTGCTCGTGGCGGCGCGCTTGGACGCGCGGACCTTTGCCGCGCCCGAAGTGCTCGTCTTCTTGGGCGCGCGGGTCTTCGCCGTCCCCGGCGTGGCCTTGCCCGGACGGGTCTTCGCCTTCCCGGTGGCGGTCGACGCCTTGGCCGACCGGGCGGCGCGCTTCGCCTGCAATGCTTCGGCGCGGGCCTCGCCGGCTGTCTGGGCCGCCGCGACATCCTTGGGGCGCGGCTGCGTGAGCCACACCACGGCGGCGCCCGCCGCGACCACTGGCCACTCGACCACACCGGCCACGCCGAGCAGCCCGGCACCGGTGTACGCCGCGACACGCCGCGCATGGGGCGAGACGACCCCGACGGAGTCCAGAACACCGTCGACGATCCCCTTCGCCTTCTCGGCGCCAGGGACCTTCTCCATTGCCGTCGTCATCATCTGCATGGGGTGCGCCAGCGCCTCCTGGACGGGATGCTGCACCTCCGTGTCCCCTGAGCCAGCCGCCTGGGAACTGTCAGTCATGGTCGCTCTCCCTCCGTAGCGAAGGTGAGGCATACGTCACCGAGGTCGTGACGCTTCTCACCTTTCCGACAACTTTGACCATAGCGGGCAATTTCGGCAAGTCTGGGCATATCAACATTCCGCCGTATGACGTACCCGGCGGTGAGGACCGCTGCGCCGAGTCCGCGAGGATCGGCGTCCCGGTCCCGGCAGAGGCCGCTGCGGATCGCTGACCGGAACCCTGCACCTGCCCCGGCCGTGAGGAGATGGCGGCAGGAGTGCCCGACCCGGGCCCGAACCGTGATCCCGAACGCCCGCCCGGGCGCGACTGCCTCGGCCCCGCGTCCGGCGCCGCCCCGGCCGGCCGGGCCGGCTGTTCAGGCTGCGTACAGGTTCGGGCGGGGACACTGCTGCCTCGGTGCGCGGCCCGATCGTGCAGAACGTCAAAGCGAGGGCAAAGCTGTGGTGAGAGAGGTCAATGCGGGGCAAAGGGGCATGGGGCGCACACGGGATCCCCTGCCGGGGCTGCCGCCCATGGCGACAGATCAACACCTGAACGATCGCGGCCCCTCCCACACTGTGCCCACGGTCCGGCGCGCGATGAGCAAGGTGCCGGAGGTCACCATCTGGTTCTGGATCATCAAGGTGCTCACCACCGGCATGGGCGAGACCGCGTCGGACTTCCTGGCCCATCTGCTCGGCCCCGTCCCGGCCGTCGGACTCGGCGGGATCGGTCTGCTGGCGGCCCTGGTCCTCCAGATGTCCGTGCGTCGGTACGTGGCGTGGATCTACTGGACCGCCGTCGTCATGGTCAGCGTCTTCGGCACGATGGCCGCCGACGTCCTGCATGTCGGCCTCGGCGTGCCGTACCTGGTGTCCGCCCCGTTCTTCCTGCTGGCCCTGGGCGTGGTCTTCGCCCTCTGGTACGCAAGCGAGCGGACGCTGTCCATCCACAGCATTCACACACGCCGCCGCGAGGCGTTCTACTGGGCCACGGTGCTGGCCACCTTCGCGCTGGGCACCGCTGCCGGTGATCTGACCGCCATCCCCCTGGGGCTGGGCTACCTGGGCTCGGGCGTGATGTTCGCCGTGGTCATCGCCGTGCCCGCGCTCGCCCACTGGCGGTTCGGCCTGAGCGCGATCGCGGCCTTCTGGTCCGCGTACATCGTGACCCGGCCGCTGGGTGCCTCCTTCGCCGACTGGATGGCGGTGCCCTCCGCGCGGGGCGGACTGGCGCTGGGACTCGGGCCGGTCACCCTTTACTGGACGATCGCGATCCTCGCCCTCGTCGGCTACCTCGCAGCGACCCGAAGGGATATCGCGTAGCTGCGCTGCTCGCGGCTGTTCCAGCGACTGCTCGCTCAGGCCTTCGCCCTGCCTGCGTCGGCCGGTAGCCGCAGCAGCCCCGGCCGTTGGCCTGGGGCTTTGTCGTGGAGCGGGTGACGAGAATCGAAGGCGCGCTCCGAGCTCGGGAACCAACGCCGTCTGCGCGGCCGACCTGGGGCCTGACCAGGCCAGACGCTACCGGGGCAACCCGTACCTGGGTGCACGGGGCACCGTTGTCGACCGCTGTTTGCCGCGCTGAAGGGCACGGATGGGGCACGACGGCCGTGGACCGCACTGCCGTCGTACTCGGTGGGGGCGCCTCACCCCTTCTGTTCCACCAACTCCTTGAAGTGCTCGAGGTCGTCCCGTACACGCCGTTCGATCGCGGTCGCCTGGGCGAATCCCTTCGGTCCGCCGAACGCCTCCTTGACGGTGCCCGGGTCGTACTCGATCCGGGCCTGGACTCGGGTGTGCTCCTTGTCGATGGGCAGCAGTGAGAAGGTTCCCGACAGGTCGGGACCGCTCGTGGTCTGCCACTCCATCCTGTGTTCCTTGCCGCGGTCAGTGATCTCGGCCTCGAACTTCTGAGCTCGGCCGCCCGCGTCGACGTCCAGGTGTGCCCGGTGCCCGTCCTCCGAACGGGCCTCGCGTACTCCGTCGACGAATCGCGGATAGGTCTCCACCTGGTGAAGGCGTTCCCAGGCCAGAGCGATCGGAACATCAACGTCGATCTGTTCTTCGAGCGTGCTCATCGGCCACCTCGCAGGTCGGTTCACGGTTTACGGGGCCATATCCCCATTGTCGCCTCCAGAGGGTCGATGGAGGCCGGCGTCGGTGTCCATGGGCCGCGGTGCTGTCCGTCCTCGGCGTTCCGAGGCACGGGCACAAGGACCGCGGCGGCTTCAGGTGTGCCCGAGTCCGAGTTCGCGGCCGCGGTAGAAGCCCTCCCGCTCTTCGACGATGTACGGGGCCATGGCGTCACGCCGCTGCGTCTCCGCCGCGGAGGCCCGCCAGGAGTCGCACGCTTCCTTGGTGTCCCAGAACGACACCCCGGTGATCTCCTGCCCGTCCTCGGACCAGTACGCGTAGGCGCGGCGCAGCGCCTGCGGGTATGTGTCCGGGCGCCAGGCCCTCTCGAACTCCTCCAGCGCGCCCGGCTTGATGCGGCGTGTCGTCACCCAGACAAAGTGCTCCACCATCGCGGCCTCCTCTGGAAACGCCGGTTCGACGTGATGGCGCCTTCTTGATCCATCGTAGGTTTGTGGCACCGCTTCCGCCTCTGCTGCGGGGGAGTGCGGCCGCCCCAGGCCGCTGGTCGGGATGTGCGCCGCGGTGGTGGAGTCACCACCATCCGTGAGTTCCTCGAGGCCGACCTGGTCGATACGATGCACATCGCCGTCGCGCCCGTCGACCTCGGTCGAGGCGAACGGCTGTGGGAGAGCCACACCGAGCTGCTCGACCGCTTCCACCTCGATTCGGTGCCGAGCCCCAGCGGAGTCACTCACCTCCTGTTCTGGAGACGATGACCACTGGCCCGCACGACCGCCCGCACATGGTTCACGCGGCGGTCCGGGTGCCTGGGAGGGCCGGATCCGCAGTGCCGACGTGGAGCGGGTCTGCGACTACCTCGTCGTGCTGGCCGGATCCCGGATCCAGCTCGCGGGCGATGTGTCCGAGCTGCTCGCGAGCCACTACCGGATCGTCGGGACCCGCGACGTCGTCGCGGCGCTGCCCGCGGCGGTGGAGCCCGTCAGCGTCGACCACACGCTGCGGGAGAGCACCGCGATCGTCCACGCCGCCAACGGACTGCCGGCCTCCGGCCCCTGGACCGTGGAAGCCCTCGACCTGGAGGAGCTGGTCCTGGCCTACATGGCCCGGGCGAATCAGAGCGCCGCCCAGCCCTTCCCGATGCCCACGGAGGCCCACCGATGATCTGGCTGACCTGGCGCCAGTTCCGTGCACAGGCGCTTGTGGGCCTTGGCGCGCTGCTGCTCCTCGCGATCTATCTGGTCTACCTGGGCCAGCAGATCCACAGCGGATACGACGACAACCTCGCGCACTGCACGGGCCGTGACAACTGCTCCGGGGCGCTGGCTGCCTTCGCCGACCGGTACGCCTTCGAGGTGGATCTGCTCGGCTACCTTCTGCTGGCTGTCCCCGGCATCATCGGCGTCTTCTGGGGCGCGCCGCTGGTCACCCGTGAGCTGGAGGACGGTACCCACCGGCTGGTGTGGAACCAGAGCGTGACCCGAAGCCGGTGGCTGGCGGTCAAGCTCGGGCTGATCGGCCTGCTGAGCATGGCCGTGACCGGGGTCTTCAGCTCCCTGCTGACCTGGGCCTCCGGTCCGGTCGACGACATCCTGAACGACCGGTTCGAGCCGGTGCTGTTCAGCTCGCGCAATATCGCCCCGCTCGCCTACGCCGCCTTCGCCTTCATGCTGGGCACTGCTCTCGGGCTGTTCATCCGCCACACGGTGCCCGCCATGGGAGCGACCCTGGTGCTCTTCGCCGTCCTCCAAGTCGTCATGCCCACGCTGGTACGACCGCACTACGAAACCCCGGTCCGCACCTCGGTGCCGCTCACCTCGCAGATGATCAGCGGTCTGACGAAGATCGGTACCTATGGCGAGATCGGCGGGCTGCGGGTGCCCGGTGGTCCCTGGGTGGTGAAGACCAGCGCCATTCTCGACTCCGAAGGCAGGGAGGTCGGTCACAGCGACTGGTACCAGGACTGCACCAACAACAAGTCGATCAACGAAATGCCGGACTGCCTGGCCAAGGGGAACATCCACGTGGACATCTCCGAGCAGCCGGCTGACCGCTACTGGACGTTCCAGTGGATCGAGACCGCGATCTTCGCCGCCCTGACCGCGGCGCTGGCAGTCCTGTCCTTCTGGCGAATCCGCGGCCGACTCACCTGAACGTCCCTCCCGCGAAAAGGCCGAACAGAAGCCTCTGGTACGGATCCGGTGCGGGACGCCCGAACTGGTCCAGACAACAAGAAAGGCCCGGGTCCATGACTTGGGCCTTCGTCGCGGAGCGGGTGGAGAGTCGAACTCGCGCTCTGAGCTAGGGAATCACCCGTTACTTGGTCCCTTGTATAGCCTCTGACCTGCGGGAACGTGTGCCGGCAGTCTCACTCTGACTGCTGCGGCGGTCCCTTTGGTGACGCCCGTTTACCGCCCGTACTGGCACGTTGTGGCATGGCCTCCCGCGTGGCGTCGGGGGAGACGTCGGCCTGGATGGGGATCGCGTTGCCCGGCACGGTGGTGTGGCTCGGCGGGATGCCAGTGGTGCGGGCGTCAGCTTGGTGTGCCGCGGCACACGTATCCGTTCGGAGGGCCTCCGTCAGGCCGGTGGGCAGCAGAGCTGGGAAGGGGGCAAGCCGCTCCTCGTGAGGTCAGCAATCCGCTGGTACGACTGATGCTGACCGTTCAACAGGGTGTTGTGTGCTGCGGCGCCGCCGTTCACAAGACCTCCGAATGATCTTCCGCATGCCCACACACGAGTATCTGTCTTCCTCCCGTCTTCTGGGCCGCCGCGGCCTCCTCGCCGCCGGCGCCGCCGGTGCCGCCGCCGTCGGCGGTCTGACCGCTCCCCGTGCCTATGCCTCGAGCTCGTCCGGGCTGGTGCTGTCCGGCCGACCTGAGGTCAGCCACGGCGTGCAGGTCGGCGATGTCGTCGGCCGCAGCGCTGTCGTCTGGGCGCGAGCCGACCGTACGGCCCAGATGGTGGTTGAGGTGGCCCGAGACCCGCGGTTCCACGACGCTCGGCGGGTTCGGGGGCCGGTCGTCACCCCGGACAGCGACTTCACAGGCCACGTCAGGATCAGCGGTCTGGCCGCGGGCGAACTGCACTGGTACCGGGTGTCCTTCCAGGACCCGGCCGACGCCCGCCGCACCGGCGCCGCAGTGACCGGCTCCTTCCGTGCCGCCCCCGACCAGCACGGTCCACGCCGCGACATCCGCTTCGTCTGGTCCGGCGACATGGTCGGTCAGGGCTGGGGTATCAACCCCGGCCTCGGCGGCATCGAAATCTTCGAGACCATGCGGCAGGCCAAACCGGACTTCTTCCTGCACAGCGGCGACACCATCTACGCCGACGGGCCGCTCCAGGAGACCGTGACCCTGCCCGACGGCCGGGTCTGGCACAACCTGGTCACCGAGGAGAAGTCCAAGGTCGCCGAGACGCTGGCCGAGTACCGCGGGAACTTCCGCTACAACCTGCTGGACGACAACGTTCGCGCCTTCGCCGCGGAGGTGCCCGGCATCTACCAGTGGGACGACCACGAGGTCCGCAACAACTGGTATCCCGGCCAGATCCTCACCGACGCCCGCTACACCGAGAAGCGCGTGGATGTGCTCGCAGCCCGGGCCAGGCGGTCCTTCTTCGAGTACCTCCCGATCGACGACCAGTCGGCCGACGAGGCGGGCCGCATCTACCGGCGAATCAGCTATGGGCCGCTGCTGGATGTCTTCGTCCTGGACATGCGCACTTACCGGGACGCCAACAGCCCTCAGCTGAACACCGAGCCGAACGGCGGCATCCTGGGCCGTCGGCAGACCGAGTGGCTCAAGCGCGGGCTGGCCGGCTCCAAGGCCCTGTGGAAGGTCGTCGCGGCCGATATGCCGATCGGCCTGGTAGTGCCGGACGGCGCCAATATCGAGGGGGTCGCCAACGGCGAACCCGGTGCGCCCAAGGGCCGCGAGTTGGAGATCGCTGAGGTGCTGCGCCACCTCCAGCGGCACGCCGTACGCAACACGGTGTGGGTCACGGCGGACGTGCACTACGCCGCCGCCCACCACTACGACCCCGCGCGGGCCGTCTTCCAGGACTTCGACCCCTTCTGGGAGTTCGTCGCCGGACCGCTCAACGCGGGCACCACTACCCATCCCTACAAGATGGACGCCACCTTCGGCCCCCAGCTGGTGTTCGCCAAGAACCCGTCGGCGCTCGCCTCGCCACTTGACGGGTACCAGTTCTTCGGACAGGTCGACATCGATGCCGCCTCCGGAGCGCTGACCGTCGCGCTGCGGGACGCACCCGGGGCCACGCTGTGGAGCACCAGGCTGGAGGCGCAGCGCAGCGAACGGTGAGTCGGCCGCCACGACCTGGTTTCTGAGGCTCACTCCCGAGGTGGGCGATGGTCCCGTATTGACCGCTGGTCACCGTTCTGAAGGGCGTGGATGGGGCACGGTGTGGAGTGGTGGCTTTCCGGTGTCGTTCACTGGTGCTGAGGCGGGCGACTGACGTGTGTGGGGGCCTTCGAGGCCGGTGGCTCATAGCCGCCCCGCCGACGCCAGTGTTCCCAGCTGCAGGTCCTACGCATCGGCTGCGCCGTCGGCGGCGTCCGGGTCGAGGGAGTCGATGTCCTCCATGAAGCTCAGCATCCGGGCGTTTACCAGGTCGGGGTGGTCGATCTGCGGTCCGTGGCCAGTTGCCGCGACGATTTCGGCGCGGGCGCCGCGGATGACACGCGGTACGCGCTCCAGCTGGCGCTTCGGGTGCACGAGCAGGCTGCGCTTGCCCATGATGAGGTAGAACGGCGTCCGGATGGAGCCCAGCTCTTCGTCCGACAGGGGCAGTGGGGCGGGGCGGCGTATCCGGAAGGCGCGGACGCCTGCCTGGATCCACTTGCGCAGTTCGGGAACGACGAGTACCGGCTGCTCCAGCCAGGCGGCCAGGCGCGGGCGCAGCGCCTTGGGGGCGAAGGTCGCGAACAGGCTGGCGAAGATCCACACGAAGAAGCGCAGGCCCACCTTCTCCAGGCCGCCAGGGTCGAGGGCGGTGACGGAGGCGAGCCGGCCGGGGCGGAGGTGAACCTGGTTGATGACCAGCCAGCCCCCGTAGGAGGAGCCGACGAGGTGGACCCGGTCGAGGCCGAGCGCGTCGAGGGCCTCGTCCATCCACTGGGCCGCGCGCTCGGGCTGCCACATGGGTTCGCGCTGGATGCTGCGGCCGGGGTCACCGGGGGTGTCGAGCGCGTAGACGGGGCGTTCGGCGCTGAGCGCGGGGGTGTTGGGGTACCACTGGGCCGAGCAGCCGCCCGAGCCGTGGATCAGGACGATGGGCGTACGGGACTCGGCGGCCGGGTCGGTGGGGCCGTACCGGTAGACGTGCGTGGTGCCGAAGCTCGTCTCGATGTCCGTCTCGGAGCGGGCGGGCGCACCCATCGCGTAGAGCGCGTCGCAGGCGGCGAAGTACCGGTCGCGCAGGGTGTCGTTGACGTAGCGGCCGACGTCGCGGCGTACACGGGTCGTGTTGTCGGGCACGGTGGCACCTCCTGGAAGATCCGTTCTTCGTGATACGACCGTACCACGATGTTGATACGGCGGTACCATGAAAAGAGGGTGCTGACCCATCACCGACGGGCGGAGACACGAGAACATGCCGAAGCGCGTGGACCACGAGGAACGGCGCAACCAGATCGCCGAGGCGCTCATTCGGGTCGCCGGACGGCGCGGACTGCATGCTGTCGGCATGCGGGACGTGGCCGCAGAGGCCGGCGTGTCACTCCGGCTCGTGCAGTACTACTTCGAGACCAAGGAGAAACTTCTCTTCTACGGGCTCCAGCACCTGACCGACCGCTTCGCCGCACGGATGGGTGCCCGTCTCCGCGCCGCCGGTACGAACCCGGGCCCGCGCGCGACGATCGAGGCGCTGCTGCTGGCCTCCCTTCCGACCGACGAGGAGGGCCGCACCTTCCACCTCCTCTACAGCTCCTACTCGATCCTGTCCGTGACCGACGAGGCGCTGGCCGCCCAGCCTTTCATCGACAACCCCGACGCTGCGGAGAACGCCCTGACCGGACTGCTCGAACAGGCCCGGGCGTCAGGCCTGACCGATCCCGGTATCGCCGCGCGCACGGAGGCGATCAGCCTGCTCGCCATGACGGCGACCATGGGCACCAGCATCCTCGTGGGCCAGCGGAGTCCGGAGTCGGCCATCGCGGTACTTCGTTACCACCTGGACCGGATTTTCTCGACCACCGATCGGTGAACGGGGCGGCGGGCTATATCTGACGCCAAGTCAGGGCGCTTGTGGTGCGCGAATGGCGTACGTTCCGTAATTGATCTAGACAAAAAAGAAGCCCTGGGCCGCCGGCCTGAGGCTTTTTCATGGAGCGGGTGACGAGAATCGAACTCGCGCTCTGAGCTTGGGAATCACCCGGTGCCTCCACCAGAGAACGGCATCTGACCTGCATGAACGGTCGGGTCGGAGGCGATTGCGGCCCCCCTGATGGTCCCCTGATGACCGCTGTTTACCGCCCCTACTGGCACGTTGTGGCATACCGCGAGCTTCTGCCGGAAGTGAACCCGCTCCCCCGGCCATCTCCGCTGGACGATGGTCCGTCGAGTGGAGGTCGCCGGGGGAGCGGGGTGGTGCGAGGGCTCAGGCCCACAGGAGGGCCAGGACGAGGACGGAGCTGAGGGTAGCGAGGGCGAACCGCGCCAGGGCCATGGTTCGGAGCCAGGCGGGAAAGGGAGCGTTGGCGGTGGCGATGAGAGTGGAGGCGTCGACGGTCTGCAGGGTGGGGGCGGCGGAGCGGGTGGTGGCGTTCAGGGGGCCTTCTGTGGAGTGGCTGAGGGAGGTTCAGGCGAGGGCGGCGGCGGTCAGGGCGAGGGCCGAGCCGGCGAAGACGACTGAGTGGCGGACGTTCTGGAGGGTTCGGGTCCAGGCCGGGAAGGCGCCTTCGGCCGCGGCGAGGAAGGCGGGGACGTCGACTCGGAGGAGCTCGGGGTCGCCCTTGCGGCGGAAGGCGGCTCGGACGGAGTTCACGGCGCCGAGCTGGCTCTGCAGGATCGCGATGTTGGCGAGGAATGCGATCGAGGAGAAGACCCAGGTCAGGGTGGTGCCCCAGGGGCTGCCGGCCAGGTTGAGCGCGGCGGCGGTCAGTGAGGCGGCGGCGAAGGCGCCGGGGGCCCACCACTCGTGACCGCTCGCGTCGAAGCGGAGCCGGTTCTCCTCCAGAACGGCGGGGCGGACGCCCTGGCGCTCCAGCTCGGCGACGGCGGCGGCCTTGGCGACGGCGCCGAAGCGGTGGCGGAGGACCGGGATGCTGACGAAGGCGGCGGCGACGAGGATCTGAGCGGCGGCGGCGAGGACGGTGAGGGTGTTCATGACGGGCTCCTGTTCGGTTGGCTCGACCTCCACTTGCACTTAGTTCAAGTGGCGATGTCAAGAACCTTAGAGCAGGACTTGAACACTGTGCAAGTGGTTTCTTGAACTTTGTGCAATCCGGCTTCGCGGCCCTATCGTGAGGCCATGCCCCGCTCCACGCTTACCCGCGACCAGATCGTCACGACCGCTGTGGCCCTCCTCGACGAGGAGGGCCTCGAGGGCCTCAACATGCGCGCCCTCGGCCAGCGCCTGGACTCGGCCGCCACCGCCGTCTACTGGCACGTGAAGAACAAGGACAACCTCGTCACGCTCGCCGGCGACCAGGTCTGGGACGAGATCCGGCTCCCCGACCTCGACACGGTCGACTGGCGGACGGCCGCCACCACCATGGCCACCGACCTGTATGCGATGTTCACTCGTCACCCCTGGCTGGTGCAGGCTTTCGCGAGCCACCTCTTTCATGGCGAGGCCAAGGCCCGCCACGACGACCACACCCTCGCCGTCTTCGAGACCGCCGGGTTCGGCGAGGCGGAGGCGGACCGGGCCGCCGCCGCCGTCTTCACGTACGTCCTCGGTAATGCCACCGGCGCTGCCGCCACCGCCGCCCTGACCCGGCGGATCGAGCGGGACGGCGGCGACGCCGAGGAGGTCTTCGGCGCCACGATGAAGGAGGCCGCCGAGGTCGCCGCCCGGTTTCTCCGCCTGCGGTCCCGGATCGATGCTGCCCCGGTAGCCGGCTACGCCGAGGCCCCGGACGATACGTTCGGCTTCGGCCTCCGGTCCCTCCTCGACGGCCTGGCAGCCCGCCTGCCGCGCGCGAACGGCTGACCGACGTGCGATGACAGCCGGGCCGCCGGCAGACTCCCCAGGCGGCCTGGACTGTCGGCCATCACGCACAGCACGGAGGCGGCGGCGAAAGCGACGAGGCCGCCGACGAGGACGGGCCTGGCGCCGATCCGGTCGGCGAGCGTGCCGAAGGCGGGCTTGAGGATGACCTCGGCTCGGTGGCTGTGCGTGACCGCTCGAGGTCCCAATCTGGCGCCTTGTTACGGCACTTGTGACACGCGAATGGCACGCGGACCCCAAGAGGTCCAGGCAATGAACAAGCCCCAGGTCGCTGACCTGGGGCTTACCGGAAGGGCGGGTGACGAGAATCGAACTCGCGCTCTGAGCTTGGGAATCACCGACGCTTGCGCGGTCGAAACGCCTCTGGCCTGCACGTTTGGCCCTGAGATGCGAGGTCGGCGCGGTCTCTGGGCACCGAGCTTGACCGCTGTTGTCCGCCCCGAAGGGCACGGATGGGGCACGGCGACCGATGGGTTGGCAGCCTTTGTCACGAAATGCGTCCCTCTCGAACGGTCGGCATGCGTGAGGTCATCAGTCTTCATGCGGAGCCTCAAGCGCGTGGAGCCGCTCCCCGATGTCGTCGGCCCAGGCCTGTGCCCACTGCCGCAGCCCGGCGATCGCCCCCTCGTCGAGTCCGTAGGCGGCGAATTCCGTGTCGTCGATCCAGTCGGCTCCGCTCAGCCGAGCTTGAAGCTCGCTGAGGTCGAAGGAGTCGCGGGCATGGCGTCGGCCGAGTTCTTCGAGTTCGACGGGGCTCCAGCGGCTCGTGGCGGCCTGCACGTCGATCAGATCCCTGGCGAGTCCGCGGTCGGCCAGGGCGCGGACCTTGGTGCCGACGACGTCTTCGAGGGACAGCACCAAGCCGTGCTCGGTGTGTACGGGCGGTCGCCAGAGTGCTTCCTTGAGGATGTCGACCTCGCACTCTTCGCGGGTGGCAGGGTCGGTGACGATCAGACGTGCGGACAGGGGGTCCGTCTCCAGGGCTACTACGTGCCATCCGCGCCGTTCCAGTCCGGCGCGCACGACAGTAGCGATGTCCTCCATAGGGTCCGGGTTCTCGGTCGCGACATCGAGGTCCTGGCTGAGCCGGTCGACCAGGCCGTGTGCCTGGACCGCGTAGCCGCCGGTGAGTGCGAGAGGGTACGCACCACCCACAGCGAGCACATCTGCAAGCAAGCGGTGGTGCAGGCCCGTGAGGTTCACGCAGCGGCCCGGGCGCTGTCGGCCAGCTCACCGAAAGCGCTCTCCCAGACCTCGCGGACGTCCCGGCTGACCAGTGTGCGCAGTGTGGGCCACAGGCTGGCGAGGAGGTCCCGGTCGAGGTACTGGACCAGGTCGTCGTGCTGGCCCTCGGCCAGGACGATGCGGTAGTAGCTCATCCGCAGCCGGGGCTGGTCGAGGTCGAACGTGGTCAGCCCTGACCACGCAAGGTGGAGCGGCAGACGTACCGGGCCGTGCTTGGGACCGGCAAGCTCGGAGAGCGCTGCGGGCAGGCGCCGGGCGAACTTGGCACGACGGAGATCGGAAAGACGAGGCTGTGATGCCATACATCGATTATCCAGGAAGAGCCGACGATGAGCCGCTGGGTCCGCAGCCACCACTCCTGCGAACTGGAGACCGGCCCGCTGCTCCGCCAGCGGCGAGCATGAGGTCGAATCGGCCTACCACGGCGGGTGGGATGACGGCGTTGAAGCCGAGGGGTCACAACAGGTTGCCGCGGATGGTGGTGAGGGCGCGGCGGGCGAAGGCTTCGATGTCGTCGCGGACGAGGGAGACGTCGGCGGCACCGATGGCGACAACGGTGCCGGTGCCTGTCGTGGTGCCGAGGTCGGCCGGCGAGCGCCGCCGCGTCGTTGACGCCGCCCCCGACGACCGCGACCTGTTTCCCCTCCGCGCGCAGCGCGCGGACGAGTTCCGCTTCGTGCTCGGGAACCGGCGGTAGAACTCGAATCCCTGCACCAGCGTGATGCCCACCGGACCGCCCACGACGACCGAGAACGTCTGGCCGCAGGTCTGGCGGACGAAGTACGCGACGAATAAGCGAGAAGGAACCAGCCGCGCGGTCGTCTCCACCTCTCACTATCGCGATGCACGGCTGTAGTCCTCGGCAACCCTTCACGCAACTGACGTGCGAGGGGGCCTACCTGAGGATTCTGTTAACCCGTGTAATCGAGGAACCTGGGCGGAGGTGCGGTCGCAGGAACGTTACTAGCCCCGTTTTCACGTGCTTCTTCGTCTCTTTCGTGTCATGGCGGGGTAGGTCGCTCTCTACTCCACCAGGGCAGAAAGAGTGAGCACTGTGAATGCGCACTTGTCTCACGTGTCTTCGCCCTCGTACGGTCCTCACATCGAAGCTCAACCGGCCCAACCGTCAGGAGCCATCATGCAGTTGGCACACGATGAACAAACCGGTCTTGTCACTCGAACCCAGATCGCGGAGCGCGCGGGCGTGAAGCGCCCGGCCGTGTCGAACTGGGCCCGGCGGCACAAAGACTTTCCCACCCCGGTGCGCTCCGGCGATACGGAGCTCTTCCACGAGGCCGAGATCGCGCGATGGCTGATGAACCGCACCATTCCTCAATCCCAGTTGCTCGACGGGGAACAGGCGGGAACCACCTACGCCGACCGATTCCGCCGGGCCGGTGGTGACCGACCGCCTGCGGAACCGAAAGCCGTGGGGAGCAGCGCTCAGCGCATCGGGCCCGAGGACAAGAAGGCCGTCGATCGGCTGATGGGCCGACTCGCGGACCGGGTCCGAGGCCCGGCGCCCATGGCGGACTACGTGAACCTCTGTCTCATCGTGATGTACGTACGGCATGCGGAACCGGAGCAGTGGCGCCGGATTGAGGACGCCATGTCGGCAGGTCAAGAGGGTCGAGATGTGCAATCGCTGCTCCGTTCCCTCGGAGACATGGCCCAGGACACGCTGCGCCGGAACGGCGACCGCACCGACATGCGCAGCAGCTTGCTGCAACTGGAACCGCGGAGCTGGGACGACCTCACCACGGCAGTACGGACGGCTGCGGGTACGGGTGTTGGCGCGTTCCAGCTCGTGTGGGAGTCGTTCAGCGCCCGGGAAGGGCTGCAGAGCTCGGAGTTCTGCAGCCCGGTGGGCCTGGCCTCGTTGGCCGCGGAACTCGTACTGACCCCGGGGCAGAAGGCCACGGTGCTGGACCCCTACACGAGGGGGGGAGAGATGCTGGCGGCTGCGTACCGGCACATCGGAGGCGTGCGGGGGACCGTGTACGGCGAGACCCTCGACAGCCGGCTCCAAGCGGTCGCGAGCCTGTACCTTCTCCACCTCGGCGTGCAGCCGAAACTGACCAGCACCCGGTCGGACCGATGGCCACCGAACCGCGAACACGGTGCTGATGTGGTGCTGACGAACCCACCGTTCAACATGAGCGACGCACCCGGTCCCGGGCGCCGGACGGGAAACTGGCCGTACGGACCACCACCACAGGGCAATGACAATTTCGCCTGGGTGCAGTACGTCCTTGGGGCACTGGTACCCGACGGTCGAGCCGTGGTGGTCATGCCGGTGAAGGCGGGCAACTCGGTGAACATCGCCGAGCGCAAGATCCGCCGCGCCCTTGTCCGCAGCGGGGCTGTGGAGTGCGTCATCACGCTGCCGTCCCATCTGTTCTCCGCGACGCCCGTGCCGGTATCCCTGTGGCTGCTGCGACGTGTGGAGCAACCGGTGAGAGAAGACATCCTGTTCGTCGATGCCCAGGAAATGGGGGCAAAGGTCCGACGCCGACGAGTTCTGCGCGACACGGACAGCGATGCGATCACGGCCGTGGTACGCCCGTGGCTCGCCGGAGAGCAGTTCCCGGACGGTGAGGAGTACGCGGCACGCGCTGCCGACCGGGGCTTGTCGGCTGTCGTCGTGACCCGCGCGATCATCGCCGACGAAGAGTGCTCGCTGCGCCCCGCCGACTACTTGGGGGGCGGAAACTACGGTGCTGCTCCCGTTGCGGCCCAGCTGCGCACAGCCAGTGAGGAGGCGGCAGAGCATACGGACATGCTCCGCCTGCTGGAGCAGCGATCGGGGGAAACGGGCAACGGCTACCGCACGGGCTCGGGACCTGTCGGCTGGAACGAGGCAGTTCTCAAGGACCTGTGCGAGATCCGGCCCGGTCCGTCATACACCCGTCTTCCAGCGGAGGCGCGCACGGCGGATGCCGGTATTCCTCTTGTCTTCCCGCAGGATCTCGTCGGAGGGAAGATCGCGGACGAACCCCAGAACCGCGTGCCGTGGCAGACGGCCGAGCGCTTCAAGAAGTTCGAGTTGCTGCCCAACGACATCGTCTGCGTGCGTACGGGAGCCCAGCAGCAACCCGCGCTGGTCTCCGGCCCACAGGCCGGATGGCTGCTCAGCTCGAACGTGATGCGTCTGCGCGTACGCCCCGATGCCGAGATCGACCCCCTGTACCTCCACGCCTACCTGAGCCTCCGGTACGCACGCGAGTGGATGTCCCACCGTGCCGCGGCCACGGCAGCCCCCTCGCTGAGCTCTGCGGCTCTGGGACACCTTCCCGTGCGCTTTCCGCCGATCGGGCAGCAGCGGCGGAGTGTGGATCTTCTCGGTGAGCTCGGCCGATGCACCGATGCGTACGCCTCGTACGTCTCGGCACTTGGCCGGCTGCGGGCCGAACTCGCCGAACACCTGCTGCACGGCTCGGTCGAGCCGCTGTGACTGCCTGCCACCGCTGATCCCTCCTGCTCGCCCTTCCTCTATCTTGCCCGTGACCTTAGAAAGGATCGAGTCCATGCCCGAATCGACAGTCCGTTCCGGACGTACGTGGCAGCTGTGGCTGGCGCTGTACGTTGCCTGCTCCATGGTGGTCGGCCTTGTCGTGAGCCTGTTGGTACTCCGGTCAGGCGTTGGCGCCACTGATGTCGTTCTGGCCGGGGGAGGCGGCTTCGCGACCTCCTTCGCCCTGTGCCTCGCACTGCCTGCGGCTGTCCGCGAACTCAAACGACTGGGCTGACCCGGACCGGCCGCCCGCACGACTGAGCACGGTCGACGGAGAACCTCGGGCCACGGACGCGGCGAAGTCGGCGACAGCCTT
The DNA here is from genome assembly GCF_044455345.1 of Streptomyces sp. NPDC051286. Classification (NCBI taxonomy): domain Bacteria; kingdom Bacillati; phylum Actinomycetota; class Actinomycetes; order Kitasatosporales; family Streptomycetaceae; genus Streptomyces; species Streptomyces sp. NPDC051286. The sequence continues at coordinate 225,008 of NZ_JBITER010000008.1, forward strand.
CTGCAGCGGTTCGGCCATGACCCCCGCACCGCTTCAGGCGCTCCTGCACGTTCTGGGCAACACGAAAGCCCCAGGTCGCTGACCTGGGGCTTTCACATGGAATGCACGGAGCGGGTGACGAGAATCGAACTCGCGCTCTGAGCTTGGGAATCACCGGTCCTTGTGCCCCCAACTGTGAGCTGACCAGCGGGAATGGGTGCCACGGGGAGCCCTGGAGCTCGTCTTGGCAACCGTGGCTGACCGTGGCTCCCCGCCCTGTCGGGCATGGATCGGGCACGGACACCTTCTGATCCGTAGCTCTAGCCACAACTGTCGGCGACGACCATACCGGCCGCTACGAGGCCCCAGAGAGACGTTAGCGGACGGGGGCGGTTGCTGTGGTTGCGGTACTGCGCTGCTGTACAGCCACTCCACCGACGCTGGTGGTACTCACTCACATCTTGCTGTCTGGCCAGATCGCCGCGGGGCACCGCGCCCGAGCAAGAAAGCGGACCTGAGAGAAGTTTCGCCACCTCGTCAAGGGCTCGCTCCGCGCGCCCGGCTTGGCGCCGGGCGACGCTCCTGTCTCCGCCCCCCTCCGCCCGGCCGCCGGACGGGCGCGGCGCGAGCAGAATAGAGAAGACGGCCGGTACGGGGCTGGGGCGGTCGGTTCCGCGGCTTTAGACAGCCACCATGGGGCGAGCCTCGCCAGCGCAGGCGCGTGACCCGCTTCCGGGGTCAGCGAAGCATCCAGTAACCGAACAGCGGGGCGCCGGAGGTCGGAAGGCCTACGGACGCGGCTCCGAAGCTGACGGCGTTCTTGGCGGTCACACCCGATGACGAGCCACGCAGACTCCACACGGCGC
>NZ_JBITER010000009.1:0-218204 GCF_044455345.1 Streptomyces sp. NPDC051286
CGGGCGGCGTCTGGTGCGTGCGATCGCAAGGCGGAGGGTCGCCCCGATACAGGTCGTATCGGGGCGAGCCCGACAACGCAGCGAGCGTGCGTGCCAGACGCCGCCCGGCAGGCGGGACTTTCGAAACACGCCCTAGCCCGTCCGAGCCTGTTTCATTGCCACTTTGATCACACCAGAGGCCCCGGCGCGAGCGAACCGACAAACCGTCGCTACGATGGCCGGGGCCGGTGGACCGTACCCGGCCGGGTCAGACCGACAGTCAAGCCGGCCGACCCCAATCCCCGCTCCCGGAGGGTTCTTCCGTGCCGGCTGGAACGCTGTACCGCGGCCGGGAAGGCATGTGGTCCTGGGTGGCTCATCGAGTCACCGGTGTCCTCATTTTCTTCTTCCTGTTCGTACACGTCCTGGACACCGCTCTCGTCCGCGTCTCCCCCGAGGCCTACGACAACGTCGTGGCCACGTACAAGACCTGGCCTGTCGCGCTCCTCGAATACGGCCTGGTGGCCGCGATTCTCTTCCACGCGCTGAACGGTCTCCGTATCGTCGCCGTGGACTTCTGGGCCAAGGGCCCGCGCTACCAGAAGCAGATGCTCTGGTCCGCCATGGGCATCTGGATCGTGCTGATGGTCGGGGCCCTGTACCCCGTCCTCGGCCACGCCGTACGCGCAGTCTTCGGGAGCTGAGGCCAATGTCCACCGAGTCCTCCGCAATCGGCGCCGTCGAAGGCGTCAGCCTCTACGACGTCGACCACCCGGCCCCGGTCATCGAGCCCCCGCGCAAGCGGACGGGCAAGACCCCCAAGGGTTCGCGCACCAACTTCGAGATGTACGCCTGGCTCTTCATGCGCCTGTCGGGCATCGTGCTCGTCGTCCTGGTCATCGGCCACCTGCTGATCCAGCTCGTGCTGGACGGCGGTGTCTCCAAGATCGGCTTCGCCTTCGTGGCGGGCCGCTGGGCCTCGCCGTTCTGGCAGGTCTGGGACCTGGCGATGCTGTGGCTGGCCATGCTGCACGGCGCCAACGGCCTCCGTACGGTCATCAACGACTACGCCGAACGGGACAACACCCGCTTCTGGCTGAAGATGCTCCTGTACACCGCCACGGTGTTCACCGTCCTGCTGGGCACGCTGGTGATCTTCACCTTCGACCCGAACATCCGCTAGGCGCCGGGCCAGAGGGACCAGAGGAAATCATGCAGATCCACAAGTACGACACCGTCATCGTCGGCGCAGGCGGCGCCGGCATGCGCGCGGCCATCGAGTCGACGAAGCGCAGCCGTACCGCCGTGCTCACGAAGCTGTACCCGACCCGCTCCCACACGGGCGCCGCGCAGGGCGGCATGGCCGCCGCGCTCGCCAACGTGGAAGAGGACAACTGGGAGTGGCACACCTTCGACACGATCAAGGGCGGCGACTACCTGGTCGACCAGGACGCCGCCGAGATCCTGGCGAAGGAGGCCATCGACTCCGTTCTCGACCTGGAGAAGATGGGCCTGCCCTTCAACCGCACGCCCGAGGGCAAGATCGACCAGCGTCGCTTCGGCGGCCACAGCCGTAACCACGGCGAGGCCCCGGTCCGCCGGTCCTGCTACGCCTCGGACCGCACCGGCCACATGATCCTCCAGACGCTGTACCAGAACTGCGTCAAGGAGGGTGTGGAGTTCTTCAACGAGTTCTACGTCCTGGACCTGCTGCTGCAGGAGGTCGACGGCGTCAAGAAGTCCGCGGGCGTCGTCGCGTACGAGCTGGCGACCGGCGAGATCCACGTCTTCCAGGCGAAGGCGATCATCTTCGCCTCCGGCGGCACCGGCAAGTTCTTCAAGGTGACGTCGAACGCCCACACCCTGACCGGTGACGGCCAGGCCGCCGCGTACCGCCGCGGTCTGCCGCTGGAGGACATGGAGTTCTTCCAGTTCCACCCGACGGGCATCTGGCGCATGGGCATCCTGCTGACGGAGGGCGCCCGTGGTGAGGGCGGCATCCTCCGCAACAAGGACGGCGAGCGCTTCATGGAGAAGTACGCGCCCGTCATGAAGGACCTCGCGTCCCGTGACGTCGTGTCCCGCTCCATCTACACGGAGATCCGTGAGGGCCGCGGCTGCGGTCCCGAGGGCGACCACGTCTACCTCGACCTCACGCACCTGCCGCCGGAGCAGCTGGACGCGAAGCTCCCGGACATCACCGAGTTCGCGCGTACGTACCTCGGCATCGAGCCCTACACGGACCCGATCCCGATCCAGCCGACCGCGCACTACGCCATGGGCGGCATCCCGACCAACGTCGAGGGCGAGGTGCTGGCCGACAACACCACCGTCGTCCCGGGCCTGTACGCCGCCGGCGAGGTCGCGTGTGTCTCCGTGCACGGCGCCAACCGCCTGGGGACCAACTCGCTGCTCGACATCAACGTCTTCGGACGCCGGTCGGGCATCGCCGCCGCCGAGTACGCGGCGAAGAACGACTACGTCGAGCTTCCCGAGAACCCGGCACAGCTGGTCATCGACCAGGTCGAGCGGCTGCGCAACTCGACGGGCACCGAGCGGGTCGCGACGCTCCGTCTGGAGCTGCAGGAGTGCATGGACGCCAATGTGATGGTGTTCCGTACCGAGCAGACCATCAAGACGGCCGTCGACAAGATCGCCGAGCTGCGCAAGCGCTACCTGAACGTGTCCATCCAGGACAAGGGCAAGCGGTTCAACACGGACCTCCTGGAGGCCATCGAGCTGGGCAACCTGCTCGACCTGGCCGAGGTCATGGCGACCTCCGCGCTGGCCCGCAAGGAGTCCCGCGGCGGTCACTACCGCGAGGACTACCCGAACCGCGACGACGTCAACTTCATGCGCCACACCATGGCGTACCGCGAGGTCGCCGACGACGGCACCGAGTCGATCCGACTCGACTACAAGCCGGTCGTCCAGACCCGCTACCAGCCGATGGAGCGTAAGTACTGATGGCTACCCCGACTCTGGACAAGGTGGAGGCGGAGTCCACCGTCTCCCCGTACATCACGGCCACTTTCCGGATCCGCCGCTTCAACCCCGAGGTCTCCGACGAGGCCACGTGGCAGGACTTCCAGATCGAGATCGACCCGAAGGAGCGCGTTCTCGACGCCCTTCACAAGATCAAGTGGGACACCGACGGCACGCTGACGTTCCGCCGTTCCTGCGCCCACGGCATCTGCGGCTCCGACGCGATGCGGATCAACGGCAAGAACAGGCTCGCCTGCAAGACGCTGATCAAGGACATCAACCCGGAGAAGCCGATCCTGATCGAGGCCATAAAGGGCCTCACGGTCCTCAAGGACCTCGTGGTCGACATGGACCCGTTCTTCCAGGCGTACCGCGACGTCATGCCGTTCCTCATCACCAAGGGGAACGAGCCGACGCGTGAGCGTCTGCAGTCCGCCGAGGACCGCGAGCGGTTCGACGACACCACCAAGTGCATCCTGTGCGCCGCGTGCACCTCGTCGTGCCCGGTGTTCTGGAACGACGGCCAGTACTTCGGCCCGGCGGCGATCGTCAACGCGCACCGCTTCATCTTCGACTCGCGTGACGAGGGCGGCGAGCAGCGCCTGGAGATCCTCAACGACCGTGACGGTGTGTGGCGTTGCCGCACCACCTTCAACTGCACGGACGCGTGCCCGCGTGGCATCGAGGTCACCAAGGCGATCCAGGAAGTGAAGCGCGCGCTGATCACGCGTCGCTTCTGACCCTTCGGGTAAGCCAGTTGCACAGAAGGCCCCGTTTTCCGCAGGAACGCTGCGGGAGGCGGGGCCTTCTGCTGCGCTGCGCGGATCCGTTCGGTACGGTCGTGCGGAGCCGGAGACCGGTTCACCGCCCGGGGCAGCAACGCGCGGGGCGCACAGGTTTGATCGAGAGCGGGGAACGTTGAGCGATCCGAATCCGTACGCGGACGACTCATACAAGTGGGGACCGCCCCAGCAGCCGGGCAATCCGCCCACCGTCGCGGATGGTCAGGGATACGGCTACCCGCAGCACCTGCCCGACGCCGCGGCCCAGCAGGGCCCGGCCTACGGCTATCCGGCCGTGAATCCGCCGGCCCAGCCGCCCCTGCCCGGTTACGGGTTCCCGCCGCAGCAGGGCCCGGGGGCCGGCGGCGGGGCGCCGATGCTGTCGCTCGGGGACATCACCGTCATGAACGACTCGATCGTGACGCCATCCGGCACGCTGCCGCTCAAGGGCGCGGTGTGGACGGCCACCGACATGTCGCGCACCGAGGAGAAGATCCCGACGGTCGCGATCGTGCTGGCGATCATCTTCGCGCTGCTCTGCCTGGTCGGGCTGCTCTTCCTCCTGATGAAGGAGAAGAAGACGACCGGGTTCATCCAGGTCTCGGTGACCAGCGGCGGCCGGCACCACTCGACGATGATCCAGGCGACCGGCCCGGAGACGTTCCAGATGGTGATGGCCCAGGTCAACACCGCGCGCTCGATGAGCATCTGACGCATCGCAGACGAACGAGCGGACGGGGCGGGGCAGGCTCTGCCCCGTCGCGCCGTCCGGCACGCCCGCTCGCCGCGTTGACCCAAAGCCCTGGTGGCTCTACAAGGCTTCCGGCCGCCTTGCGATCGCACGCACCAGACGCCGCAAGGCCCGCCCTACGGGCGGACGACGCCACTTTCGAAAGACGTCCTAGCCGGCTCCGTCGCGGTCCTCCGCGACAACCATGATGCGGCGCAGCATGTCGTTGAGCAGGATGCGTTCGTCCTTGTCGAGTACGCCGAGGAGCCGGTACTCCTCGTGGCCGAGGAAGTCCATCGCGCCGAGCCAGGTCGAGCGGCCCTCCTCGGCGAGTTCCACGTCGACCCGTCGCCGGTCCGTGCTGGAGGGCGTACGGCGAATGAATCCGCGCCGTTCGAGCGCGTCCAGCCTGCCGGTGACGGAGGCGGGGGCAAGGTCGAGGTCGGCGGCGAGTTCGGAGGGGGCCGCCTTCCCGCCGCGTCCGGCGAGCTTGTGGAGCGTCTCGAACTCCTGGCGGTCCAGGTCGAAGTCGACCAGGGACTGTTCACGCACCCGTCGCAGGTGGACCGAGAGCCTCTTCATGCGCGTCACCGCACCCTCGACATCGGGATCGAGGTCGGGAAGCACGGGCTTCCACCGCTCGACATGTCCGTCGGTCCAGTCGCGTGGCTCCATGAGGAAAGGGTACGCCCGGCGTACGCATGCGCTTCGGCGCCAGATATTTCGTTGACGAATACTTCGTTACCGAAATAGATTTCCTCGCATGCCGCACCCCTTGCGCACGCGTGCCTTCCGCCTGCTCTTCATCGGGCGCACCCTCTCCCTCCTCGGCGACGCCGCCATCCCCGCCGCCCTCTCCCTCGCCGTCTACCTGGCCACCGGCTCGACCGCCGCCCTCGCCCTGGTGCTGGCGTGTGCGATGGTGCCCAAGCTGCTCCTGCTGCCGCTCGGCGGCGTCATGGGCGACCGCTTCAACGCCCGCACGGTGGCCCTCACCACCGATCTCGTACGGTGCGCCGCCCAGCTCTTCGTCGGCGTGGAGTTGCTCGGCGGTGAACCGCGGCTCTGGCAGATCGCGGTCGCCGAGGCGATCGGGGGCGCGGCCGGCGCCTTCGCGATGCCGACCGTGTCACCGCTGATCTGCGGCACGGTGGAAGCCTCGGGTCTGCTGCGCGCCAACTCCCTGATGGCGGTCGCCACCAGCGCGACCCGGCTCGGCGGCCCGGCCGTCGCCGGAACGCTGATCCTCACCGCGGGCCCCGGCTGGGCGTTCGTGCTGGACAGTGCGAGCTTCGCGGTGAGCGCCGCACTCCTGTCCGCCATCAAGATCCGGCAAGTGCCGATACCGCGCCGCTCGATGCTCGCCGACCTCAAGGAGGGCTGGGGCGAGGTCCGCGGCCGCGACTGGTACTGGACGAGCCTGATCGCCCACTCCGTGTGGAACGGTGCGGCGGCTGTCCTGATGACCCTGGGGCCGGCACTCGCCATCGAGGACATGGGCGGCAAGAGCACCTGGATCGCCCTGCTCCAGACCGGCGCGGTCGGCCTCCTCCTCGGCTCGCTGCTGGCCGGGCACGCCCGCCCGCGCCGCCCGGTTCTGGCCGCCAACCTGGGCCTCGCCACGTACGCACTCCCCCTCGGCCTCCTCGCGGCCGGCGCCCCCGCCCCGCTGACCATCGCCGGGTACGGCATCGCGCTGGCGGGACTCGGCTTCCTCGGCCCGGTCTGGGAGACCTCGGTCCAGTCCGCGGTACCTGCCCACGCGCTGGCCCGCGTGACCTCGTACGACTGGCTGCTCTCCCTCGGCGCGATGCCACTCGGCTACGCCCTGGCCCCGGTCGCCGCTACGGCCTGGGGTCCCGAAGTCCCGCTCGCCGTCGCCGCCGTGGCGGTCGGTGCGGCCTGTCTGGCGACGGCGGCGGTACCGGGCGTACGACGCTTCAGAGGCCCTGCGGCCGCGGCCGGGGCGGCCAGTGACAAGCGCCCCGGAGTACCCGCTTGAACATGTTCACATAGAGGTCCAGTCGTGGCGTACGTGACGGCGGCGCCCGCGGTCCCGGGGACGGAGCATGCCGGATCCCCGGCACGGAGGACCAGGGCCGACAGCTACGCTCGGGGCTGTGGTGAAGGAAGCGAAGGACGCGAAGGAAGCCAAGGCTCCCAAGAGCGAGCAGACCCGGACACTCATTCTCGAAACGGCGCTCCGGCTCTTCGAGGAACGCGGCTACGACAAGACGACGATGCGGGCCATCGCGCAGGAGGCCGGGGTCTCCGTCGGCAACGCCTACTACTACTTCACGGGGAAAGACGCTCTCGTCCAGAGCTTCTACGACCGGCTCGCCGCAGAGCACGAGGCGGCGGTGAAGCCGGTCCTGGAAGGCGACAAGGACCTGGCCGTGCGGATCCGCGGGGTACTGCTCAGCTGGCTCGACGTGGCCGGGCCGTACCACCGCTTCGCCGCCCAGTTCTTCAAGAACGCCGCCGATCCGGAAAGCCCGCTCTCCCCGTTCTCCGAGGAGTCGGTCGCGGCCCGGGAGGCGGCGATCTCCATTCATGAACGGTGCCTGCGCGGCTCCAGCACCAAGACCGACCCCGAAATGACCGACGTACTGCCGCAGTTGATGTGGCTGATACAGATGGGTCTGGTGCTCTTCTGGGTGTACGACCGGACGGAGGGCGCCGAGCGCAGCCGCCGCCTCGTCGAGCGCACCGCACCGATCGCTGCCCGGGCGATCACGCTCTCCCGGTTCCGGGTGCTGCGACCGCTCGTACGGCAGATCCACGGCGTACTGGCGGACTTCCTGCCCGGGTCGGTGAAACAGCAGCCGGCCCCCGAGCGGCCGGGCCGGCAAAAGGCGTAACGGCCGGGTGCGCGATAGAGAGCCCGCTCGCTATCGCGCACCAGGCCGTAAGGGCCGGGGCCGGCCGAAGACCTCGCACACGCTGTGCGGCAGCCTCCGGCCGTCCCCGGCCCTTTACGCAAACGCGCCCTAGATCCAGTTGAGTTCCCACAGCCGCCAGATGCCCGTGCCGTCCGCCAGGTACTGCGAGCCGGAGACATCGGTCTTGCTGAGGACGTAGTCCTTCTTCTGCCACAGCGGCACGAGCGGCACATCCTCGCCGACCAGCGCCTGGAGCTCCTTGAAGTCCGCCGCGGTACGGCTCCGGTCGCTGTACTGCCGCGTGGCCGAAATCAGGTCGTCCATCTTCTTGCTGGTGTAGCCGTTGTGAAGGCTGTTGTCGCTGCCGACGAGCGGCTGGCTGAAGGTGTCGGGGTCCGGGTAGTCGGGCAGCCATCCGACGGTGTACGCGTCGTACTTGCCGGCCGCGTAACGCTTCTGGAAGTCCTGCCAGTCCACGGCTTTGACCGAGACCTTGAACAGCCCGTCCGCTTCCAGCTGGCGGCGGAGCTCGGCGGTCTCCTTCGTGTACGCGTCGTCGGCGCGGTAGGCGAAGGTGATGTGCAGCGGGGTCTGCACGCCCGCCTCCTGCATCAGCCGCTTGGCGCGCGCCGGGTCGGGCGCCGGGTAGGCGTCGAAGAACGGCGTGCTGTGCCCGATGGAGCCCTGCGGGATCAGCGAGTAGAGCGGTTCGACGGTGCTCTTGTAGACATCTGCCACCAGCGGCCCGCGGTTGATGATGGACGCGATGGCCTGCCGGACCCTCTTGTCGGCGAGCGGGGACCCGGCGCGCACGTTGAAGACCAGGTTGCGGATCTCGGCGCTCTCCGCCTCGGTGATGCGCACGTCGGGGTCGCCGGGGTTCAGCTCGGCGAGCGTGGACGGCGGCAGCTGCCGGTGCGTCACCTGGACCTGTCCGGAATTCCAGGCAGCCAGGAGCTCGTCCGACTGCTTGTAGTAGCGGACGGTGACGGGGACGCCGGTATTCTTCAGCGCGCCCTTGTACCGGGTGTTCGGGGCCAACTCCGCCAGGACGCCGGGTTTGTACGACTTCAGGACGTACGGCCCCGAGCCGTCGACCCTGATTCCGGTGCGGAGCTTGTCCGCCGGGTACTCCTCGCGGTCGACGATCGAACCGGCTCCGGTGGCGAGCTTCTGCGGGAAGGTCGCGTCACGCGAGGAGAGGTTGAAGGTGATCGTGCGGCCCTCGGACACCACGTTCTTGAGGCTGGGGAACAGGACCGACGGACCGACGTCCGTCTTGATCTTGATCATGCGCTCGATGGAGTACTCGACATCGGCAGCGGTCATCTTCCGGCCGCTGGCGAAGGTCAGGTCGTCGCGCAGTTTGCACTGGTACGTCTGGAGCTTCTGGCCGATGAACCCACAGCTCTCGGCGGCGTCCGGTTCCGGGACGATCGCCCCGGGCTTGAACGTCAGGAGGGACTGGTAGAGGTTGCTGTACATCGCCCAGGAACCGGCGTCGTACGCACCGGCCGGATCGAGGGACGTCACCTCGTCCGTCGTCCCGACCATGATCGGGTCACTCTTCACCTCGCCCGAGGGAAGCAACTGCCAGGCGACCACGCCTGCGATGACCAAAACCGCGAGAATCGCGAGAATCCGTAGCCGGATCGACCGCATTGCCGTGCTCTCCCTTAACAGCCCCACTTGGGCAGATGTGCTCAGAAACGCACATCACCGTGCTCACGGTCAGCCAATCACACGATTTTCACATCTGGAAGAGGAAATCTGTATCTCATAGCCCTTTGTTCGACAGTTGAAACCTCGGTTGGGCCCAACGGCCGAAAGCCGTGGAGACGCCGTGCAGTTGAGTCATCCCTTTTATGTCGTTACGCCTGACGGGACGCCAGGTGGATGACGGTGATGTCGGAGGGGGCGCCGACCCGCACGGGCGGACCCCAGGCACCCGCACCCCGAGAGACGTACAACTGAGTGTCACCGTAGCGCTCCAGACCGGCGACCGTGGGGTTGGCCAGTCCGGCGACGTAGTTGCCCGGCCAGAGCTGGCCGCCGTGGGTGTGGCCCGAAAGCTGGAGATCCACGCCGTACGCAACCGCGTCGTCGATGACGACGGGCTGATGTGCAAGGAGGACGGAGGCACGAGTCCGGTCCCGGTCGCCCAGGGCGCGCTCGAAATCGGGGCCCTGCCCCTCGCTCTCACCGGCGACGTCATTGACCCCGGCGAGATCGAAACCGTCGATCTCGACCCGGGCGTTCTCCAGCGGGTGCAGCCCCAATTCCCTTACATGATGGACCCATTGGGCCGCACCGGAGAAATACTCATGGTTGCCGGTGACGAAGAACGCGCCATGGCGGGCCTCCAGCCGGGCGAGCGGTTCGGCGGCCGGACCGAGGTCGGCGACGGAGCCGTCGACGAGGTCCCCGACGACGGCGACCAGATCGGGCTGGGTCCGGTTGATCGTGTCGACGATCCGCTGGGTGTGGGCGCGGCCCAGGATCGGGCCGAGGTGGATGTCGCTGACGACAGCGATCCGGAAGCCGTGCGCGGCGCGGGGCAGTTTGGCGAGCGGGACGGTGACCTGCTTGACGCGCGGACCGCGCAGCACGCCGTAGGTGCCGTAGCCGACGGTGCCGAACCCGGCGGCGGCGGCCGCGCCCCCGACGGCGCGCGCGACGAAGAGGCGGCGGGAGGGGTCGGCGGGGGACGTGACGGAGGCGTCGGCGACAAGGGTGGCAGGGGTTCCGCTCACGGGCGCACGGGCCGGGGAGCTCTCCGCCGCGGGTACTTCGACCTGAGATGAAACGGTTTCGGCCGAATCGTTCTCGGCAGCCGTACCACCGCCCGCCCGGCGTGCGAGGACCCGCCGCAGAACAGGCCGTACCGCCTCGCCCACCAGCAGAGCCAGGGTCAGGTACAGCAGCACCGCCAGCCACAGATAGCCCGGCCAGGCCAGCACCTGCTGCAGCCAGAACGGGGCGCCCGCCCGCCCGGAGACCAGGGCGCCGACGCTCAGCAGCGGCAACAGCCAGACCGCCGCCGTGCCCACCCGGCGCGGTGTGCCGCCCGGGGCCGTCGTGTCGGCGACGAAGCGGCGCCACACGTAGCGGTGCACACCGACGAGCAGCGCGAGGACCGCCAGCGCCACCGCAACGAAGACCACTGCCACGTGATATCCCCCACCCAGGTGCGGTTCTCGGTACGTCCGCGCCTTGTGCGCCGACGCTTCGTACACCTATGTCCGGTCGCCGCCCGGCGGGTTATGAACGTTCGCGGCGCAGCGCCCTGAGTCCGCGGAACCCGATCACACCGACCGCCGTCCCCAGGAGAAAGGACGTGATGGCGAGCAGCAGATGCACCCAGAAGTACGCAGTCGGGTCACCCGCGTCGTCGAAGGCAAGTCCACTGCCGTCTTTCCATAGATTCTTGGCGAAAGTGACCCAAATGACCCAGCTCCACACCCCGAAAGCGAGCAGGAACCAGGAAACGGGGCGGCTGAGCTTCATGGATCCAGTATCGCCGCCACGCTCCGGCCGGAGCGCCCGGGGTGGGCTGTCCCAGCGTCGCGGACGGCCGGTCAGCAGGTCCGCAACACTCGTCACATCATCAGCCTGTACGTTTCCGACCGTGCCCGCTCTGAAAAAGACCGCGCTGACGGTCATCTCCGCCGCTCTGCTGTCCACTCTTGTCATCAGTCCCGCGTCAGCGGTCGACAAGGACACCACCGACGACCCGAAGCCGACCGCCCCCATGTCGAACGTCGGTGGCGCGAAGCTCGGCCGGGTCGGCACCCAGGTCGAACTCGGTCCCGGCGCCCCGGTGCTGCCGAAGGACCTCACCGGGCGGTCCTGGATCGTCGCGGACGCGGAGAGCGGTGAGGTGCTCGCCTCGCACAACTCGCACTGGCGGCTGCCCCCCGCGTCCACCCTGAAGATGCTGTTCGCCGACACGGTCATGGGCTCGCCCGAACTGCAGCCGAAGACCCTGCAGCACAAGGTGACGGACAAGGACCTCGCCGGTGTCGGCGAGGGCAGCAGTCTGGTCGGCGTCAAGGAGCACCTGACCTACACGGTCCACGACCTGTGGCTCGGCGTCTTCCTGCGCTCCGGCAACGACGCGGTACATGTGCTGTCCGCGATGTACGGAGGCGTGCCCAGGACCGTCGCCGCCATGCAGGCGCACGCCGAAGAGCTGCAGGCCCTCGACACGAACGTCGTGTCTCCCGACGGTTACGACGCACCCGAACAGGTCTCCAGCGCGTACGACCTCACCCTGTTCGCCCGCAGCGGGCTGCAGAAGAAGGACTTCCGCGAGTACTGCTCGACGGCCACGGCCGAATTCCCCGGGGAGAAGAAGAAGGGGAAGAAGCGCGGGACCTTCGAGATCCAGAACACCAACCGGCTGCTCACCGGCGCCGGTGGCGTCGAGCCGTACAAGGGCATCGCAGGCGTCAAGAACGGCTACACCACGCATGCGGGCAACACCTTCACAGGCGTCGCCGAGCGCAACGGGAAGGTGCTGCTCGTCACCGTCATGAACCCGTCGTCGAAGGAGCCCCACGCCGTCTACAAGGAGGCCGCGAGCCTGCTCGACTGGGGCTTCGACGCGGCCGGCAAGGTGACCCCGGTCGGCGAACTGGTCCCCCCGAAGTCCGCGCAGACGGGCACCGGGAAGAGCGCGGAACCGACCAACGGCGACAGCGCCGCGGGCACCCCTGGCTCGGAAAGCGACGATGCCGGCAAGCACGGTCCGGCCACCAAGGCCTCCAGCGGAGCCGGGGTCGCACTGGGGATCGTCGGCGGGGTGCTGGTACTGCTGGCCGGCGGCGTGTACCTGGTCAACCGGCGCTGGCCGCTGCCGGACCTGGTGCGCCGCCGTCCTCGCCTCTGACGTCCGCGACGCCCTCCCTGATGTCCTTGCTGCTCCGCGTCGCCGTCCAAGCGGCGCAGAACAGCAGCAGCCTCGCCGTGAAGTTGATCCACAGCAGGAGGGCGATCGGCACACCGAAGGCGCCGTACACGCTCTTCGACGCGACACTCTTCATATAGCCGCCGAGCAGCAGCTTGAGCAGTTCGAAGCCGATCGCACCGATCAACCCCGCTGTCAGCAGCCTGCGCCGCGGCGGCTTCACGCCCGGCAGCAGTGTCAGCAGATAGAGCAACAGCAGGAAGTCGGCCACGGCCGCCACGAGCAGGGCCGCGGTCTGCAGCAGCACTCCGCCCGCGCCACGGTTGGGGATGCCCACCAGACCGGCGGTCCAGCCGACCGCGGTGGAGCCCGCCGTGGAGGCGGCAAGGGTGACGAGCACGGCTCCGCCGAGGCCGATCAGCAGTCCGGCGTCCTTGAGCTTACGGACGATCGGATTGCCCTGATCCACATCGTCCTTCTCCCAGACCGCCCGCAGGCAGTCCCGCATCGCACCGATCCAGCCGACGCCGGTGAAGAGCAGCAGCGCAGCGGCGACCAGCCCGACCGTGCCCGCATTGGCCACCAGATTGCTGATGCCCAGCTGGTCGGAGATGCCCGGCACCTGGTCGGCGATCGTCTTCTCGAGTTTGTGCAGCTGCTCGTCGGAGAGCAGCGCGGCGCCGATCGCCGCGCCGACCGCGATCAGCGGGAAGAGCGCCAGGAAGCTGATGAAGGTGATTGCGGCGGCGAGCCTGGTCCAGTGGACCAGGTCAAGCCGTTCGTACGAGCGCCAGGCGTGCGTCATCATCAGCCGGGCGACGAGTGGCCCGATGACGGGGAGATTCTTCAGCCAGTCCATGACGTGCGCGTACCCTCCTGGGCGCGGAAAACCGGTGTACGGGCCCCGGGCGCGGGCGCCGGGGTGGTGTCGGGCCGGCCCCGTGGGCGACATGGCCGGACGGCAACTGCACCACAGAGCCGCGGGCGTCGACGGCGACCAACACCCGGTACGGCCGAGGCGGAACCCCGCAGGCGGGACCCTCACAGCTCGGCGATCGCCGGTCCGCACGGGGCCATCCACACCAGCCCGACGGCGGCGAGCGCCGGCCTCCCGGCACCACGTCGCCGGGGGCGCCGGGCATGCAGCGGCCGGCGGACACCGCGTACCGCAGCACCGCCAGGACGGACGGGATCACCGGCGGCGGACGCCAGGACGGAAGGCTCCCGTCGGCCGGGCCGCCGCTCTCCGGCGCCACGGACGGGGGCGAGGGCCGCGCCCTGCTGCCGGACGAAGCCGAAGCGGACTCTTCCGACCAGTAAAGGAAGTTGCGCGTCATTAATCAGCAAAATTCCTTCAATCGCCCATTTCGGCGAGTTCTGTAACAAATCCCTCAAAGGTGTTTCTCTGGGCGATACGGTCACCATCATGTCTGCCGACACCGTCTCCCTGACCGGCTGGGGCCGTACCGCCCCGACGACCGCCCTGCGGTTCCGTCCCCGTACGTACGAGGAGGCGGCGGGCGCGGTGCGCGGCTGCGGACCCCGCGGTTCCATCGCGCGCGGTCTGGGCCGGGCGTACGGCGACGCGGCACAGAACGCGGGCGGCTCCGTCCTCGACATGACCGCGCTGAACCGGATCCGCACCATCGACGCCGCCACCGGTCTGGTGGTGTGCGACGCGGGCGTGAGCCTGCACCGGCTGATGGACGTACTGCTGCCGCTCGGCTGGTTCGTGCCGGTGACTCCCGGGACCCGTTACGTCACCGTGGGCGGAGCGATCGGCGCCGACATCCACGGCAGGAACCATCACGTCTCCGGCTCCTTCTCCCGCCACGTACAGGACATGGAGCTGCTGACCGCCGACGGCGGGATCCGTACGGTCCGGCCCGGCACCGCTCTCTTCGACGCGACCGCGGGCGGCATGGGGCTGACCGGGGTGATCCTCTCGGCCACGCTCCGGTTCCAGCCCGTCGCGACGTCACTGATGTCGGTCACCACCGAACGGGCTGTCGATCTGGACGACTTGATGGCCCGGCTCACCGCCTCCGACCACCGCTACCGCTACTCGGCGGCCTGGATCGACCTCCTCGCCCGAGGCAGGGCGACCGGGCGTTCCGTACTCACCCGAGGGGAGCACGCGCCCCTGCATGTGCTCCCGGCGCGCGCCCGGCGCGCACCGCTCGCGTTCCGCCCGGGACAGCTGCCCGTCCCGCCCGCGTTCGTACCGGACGGACTGCTCGGACGCACCTCTGTCGCCCTCTTCAACGAGCTCCGGTACCGCAGAGCCCCCACGTACCGCATCGGCGAACTCCAGAAGCTGTCCACGTTCTTCCACCCGCTGGACGGCGTGCCGCACTGGAACCGGGTGTACGGCCGCAGCGGCTTCGTCCAGTACCAGTTCGTCGTCGGATACGGGCAGGAGGAGGCGCTGCGCCGGATCGTGCGCCGGATCTCGCGGCGGCGCTGCCCATCGTTCCTGGCCGTGCTCAAACGGTTCGGGGACGGCGATCCGGGCTGGCTGTCGTTCCCGATGCCCGGCTGGACGCTCGCCCTCGATCTGCCGGCCACGCTGCCGGACCTGGCCCGCTTCCTCGACGAGCTGGACGAGGAGGTCGCGACGGCCGGTGGCCGCGTCTGCCTGGCGAAGGATTCCCGGCTGCGCCCCGAGACGCTGGCCGCGATGTATCCGCGGCTGCCCGAGTTCCGGGCGCTGCGCGCCGAACTGGACCCGGACGGGGCGTTCCGTTCGGACCTCTCCCGCCGCCTCGG
This sequence comes from Streptomyces sp. NPDC051286, assembly GCF_044455345.1. NCBI lineage: Bacteria > Bacillati > Actinomycetota > Actinomycetes > Kitasatosporales > Streptomycetaceae > Streptomyces > Streptomyces sp. NPDC051286. Next base: position 15,037 of record NZ_JBITER010000009.1, read on the forward strand.
CCTCTGAGCCCGCGCTCTGCCTGCTTGCTCTCCCCGCCACCCCCGCTAGGAGTGTTTCCGTGATGGACGCCTTCGGTGCCCCGCAGTCCCTGCTCGTCCTCGGTGGGACATCGGCGATCGGGCTCGCCACCGCGCGTCGGCTGATCGCCCGCCGCACCCGCACGGTTTGGCTGGCCGGACGCCCCTCCCCCGCCCTGGAATCGGCCGCGGCCGAACTGCGGGAACTGGGTGCCTACGTCCGCACCGTCGCCTTCGATGCCCTCGACTCCGAGTCCCACGAGACCGCTCTCGGCAAGATCTTCACCGAGGGCGACATCGACATGGTGCTGCTCGCGTTCGGCATCCTCGGGGACCAGGGACGCGACGAGGAGGAACCGCTCTCCGCGGTCCGGGTCGCCCAGACCAACTACACCGGCGCTGTCTCCGCCGGACTGGTGTGCGCCGGCGCACTCCAGGCGCAGGGGCATGGATCGCTGGTGGTCCTGTCCTCGGTGGCGGGTGAGCGCGCCCGGCGCGCCGACTTCATCTACGGGTCGAGCAAGGCGGGCCTGGACGCGTTCGCCCAGGGGCTGGGGGACGCACTGCACGGCACGGGGGTGCATGTGATGGTCGTACGCCCCGGCTTCGTACGGTCGAAGATGACGGCGGGGATGCCTGAGGCACCGCTCGCGACGACCCCGGACGCGGTCGCGGAGGCAATCGTGACGGGACTGCGGCGGCGCTCGGAGACGGTGTGGGTGCCGGGGGCACTGCGGGTGGTGATGTCGGCGCTGCGGCACGTGCCGCGGCCGCTCTTCCGGCGCCTGCCGGTCTGAGCGCAGCGCTTACGGCCCGGTGCACGATAGCGAGTGGATCAGCGAGCGGCGTCATGCGGCTTCGAATCCAAGGCGGAGGAGGGAGGCGACGCGGAGCGTCGCTGACCGACGACAACGCCGGAGGGGGCCGCTCCCTGCTCGAGCGAGGCCGAGAGCTTGGGGGAGGAGTCGCGCGACGCCGGGAGCCCACTCCCTGCCGCGGGTCGTGGGGGAGGCCGTAAGGGGCCTCAGGGCTGCAGGGACGGCTCGTCCACGGAGCTGCCGCCCTGCGCGGGCACAGCGGGCGCGCTGCTCTCGGCCCCGAACGGGAACTCGTTGATCTTGCGCCAGACGGCGTCCGGGCCCTGTTCGTACAGCGCGAAGGAAGCGCAGGTCCAGGACGCCTCGTAGTCGGCGAGCTCGTCATACGCCCGGTCCATCGCCTGCTCCGGGATGTCGTGCGCCACGGTCACATGCGGGTGGTACGGGAACTGCAGCTCGCGGGTCAGCGGGCCGGACGCGTCCCGCACCCGCTTCTGCAGCCAGGAGCAGGCAGACGCGCCCTCGACGACCTGGACGAAGACCACCGGCGACAGGGGGCGGAACGTCCCCGTGCCGGACAGCCGCATCGGGAAGGGACGGCCGCCTGTCGCGATCTCGGCGAGATACCGCTCGATCGCGGGCAGGTCGGCCGCCTCCGCCTCGGTCGGCGGGAGAAGCGTGACGTGGGTGGGAATGCCGAATGCGGCAGGGTCCCCGAAGCTCGCGCGCCGCTCCTGGAGCAGGCTGCCGTAGGGCTCCGGGACCGCGATCGAAACGCCGAGCGTAACGGTCCCCACGTCGTTCTCCTCACTCTTCGAAGTCGGTGACCGGCGTGCCGCCGTCACCGCGGTCAGTGGCTGGTTTCAGGCCGTCACCGGGGGGTGGTCTCCTGTCACCAGTGTGCCCAGTGTGCAGCCTGGAGCCGTCATCTCGCCAGGGTCCTCGGACTCAGTGCTTCGCGGGCAGAAAGCCCATCCGGTCATACGTCCGGGCCAGGGTCTCGGCGGCTACCGCCCGGGCCTTCTCCGCCCCCTTGGCCAGGATCGAGTCCAGCGTCTCGGGGTCGCCGAGATATTCCTCGGTACGGGTCCGGAAAGGTGTGACGAACTCGACCATGACCTCTGCGAGGTCGGTCTTCAACGCACCGTAGCCCTTGCCCTCGTACTTCTGTTCCAGATCCGCGATACCCGTGCCGGTGAGGGTGGAGTAGATGGTCAGGAGGTTGCTGACACCTGGCTTGTTCTCGACGTCGTACCGGATGACCGTGTCGGTGTCGGTGACCGCGCTCTTGACCTTCTTGGCCGTGGTCTTGGGCTCGTCGAGCAGGTTGATCAGGCCCTTCGGCGTGGACGCCGACTTGCTCATCTTGATCGACGGGTCCTGCAGGTCGTAGATCTTCGCCGTCTCCTTGAGGATGTACGGCGCCGGGATGGTGAACGTGTCGCCGAACCGGCCGTTGAAACGCTCGGCGAGGTCGCGGGTGAGCTCGATGTGCTGGCGCTGGTCCTCGCCGACCGGGACCTGGTGGGCCTGGTAGAGCAGGATGTCCGCGACCTGGAGGACCGGGTACGTGAAGAGGCCGACGGTCGCCCGATCGGCGCCCTGCTTGGCGGACTTGTCCTTGAACTGCGTCATCCGGGAGGCCTCGCCGAACCCGGTGAGGCAGTTCATGACCCAGCCGAGCTGGGCGTGCTCCGGAACATGGCTCTGGACGAAGAGCGTGCAGCGCTCGGGGTCGAGACCGGCGGCCAGCAACTGGGCGGCGGCAAGCCGGGTGTTCGCACGCAGCTCCACGGGATCCTGCGGAACGGTGATCGCGTGCAGGTCCACCACCATGTAGAAGGCGTCGTGGGACTCCTGCAGCGCCACCCACTGGCGGACCGCACCGAGGTAGTTGCCGAGGTGGAACGAGCCTGCGGTGGGCTGGATTCCGGAGAGCACGCGGGGGCGTTCAGAGGCCATAGGACTCATTGTCTCAGGTACGGAACCAATCTCCGGCAGCCGGTGTATGAAAGGTGTGAGGACGCAGGAGGGGGCCCTGCAAAGGGGTCGGGAGGGGGGCCGCGCCGTCGAGGACGGGGGTGCGGACCGCGCTCTCGGGCGTGCCGGAGGGCAGGCCGAGGCACGGGCCGAACAGCGGACCGGGACTCGTGCCGCGGCGCCGGAAGGGGCGCCGGCAGAGGACGAGGCCGCGGTGATCGCTCGTGTGCGCGCCGGAGAGGCGGAGGCATACGCGCAGCTGGTGCGCGCCCACACGGGCGTCGCGCTGCGGGCCGCGGTCGCCTTCGGAGCGGGGGCGGAGGCGGAGGATGTGGTGCAGTCCGCGTTCTTCAAGGCGTATCAGTCGCTCGGTCGATTCCGGGAAGGCGCGGCATTCCGGCCGTGGCTGCTGCGGATCGTCGTGAATGAGACGAGGAACACACTCCGGTCGGCGGGTCGGGCGCGTGCGGTGGCCGGGCGCGAGGCGGTGCTGCGGGGCGCCGAGCCGGTGATACCGGAGTCGGCGGATCCGGCGGTGGCGGCGCTCGCGGAGGAGCGGCGGGCGCTGCTGACAGCAGCGCTCGACGAGCTGAGCGAGGAGCATCGGCAGGTCGTCACCTACCGATACCTGCTGGAGATGGACGAGGCGGAGACGGCGCGAACCCTGGGCTGGCCGCGGGGGACGGTGAAGTCCCGGCTGAACCGTGCACTGAAGAAGCTGGAGAAGAAGCTCGGGACCGGGGTGGGAGGGGGTGACGTGGGGTGACGGGTGCGAATGATCCGGACCGGGCGTGCTTGCGGGCGGAGCTGCTGGCGCTGGGGCACGGGATGAAGGTCCCAGAGCCGGAGGGCGGCGGGCTGACGATGGCCGAGCGAGTGCTGGCGCAGATCGTCGCCGAAGCAGTCCCGGTGCCTGTGCCGGTACCCCCGGGGCGGCTGGAGCGGGCCGGGGTGTGGGCCCGTCGGCGGGCCCGTCTGCTGGCCGCGGCGGTCTCGGGGCTCCTGGTCGTGCTGGTGCTGACGCCTCCGGTGCGGGCGACGGTCGCCGACTGGTTCGGCTTCGGCGGGGTGGACGTGCGGTACGACCCGTCGGCGCCGGTCCCCGAGCAGCCGGGAGCACCGGTGCCGGGCTGCGGCACCCCCGTGACGACGGCGGAAGCGGCGCGGCGGTCGGGCTTCCGGCCGGTCGTGCCCGGGGCGCTCGGCCCGCCGGACGCGGTGTCCGTGTCGGGGCTGCCGAAGGGCCGGTGGATGGTCACGCTGTGCTGGCAGGAGGAAGGGCGGACGATACGGCTCGACGAGTTCGGGGCGCCGCTGGATCCGTACTTCATCAAGCAGATGCGGGAACAGCCGGAGTGGCTGAAGGTGGCCGACGGCCGCGGCGGCGCAGTGGACGGCCTCTGGTTCGCGAGGCCGCATGTGCTGCAGTTCGGCATGACCGACGGGGATGGTGTCCGGTGGACGCGGTCCCAGCGGACGGCTGGACCGACTCTGTTGTGGGTGAAGGGCGGACGGCTGACTCTGCGGCTGGAGGGCGTGGCCTCGCGGGAGCGGGCCCGCTCGGTCGCCGGGTCCACCCTCTGACGGACCCGGCGACCGGCAGGCCGACGACCGGCGGGCCCGGAATCGGTGGGCCCGGAATCGATGGGCCCGGAGCGGAACCCGCGGGGCTTGAACGGTGTACCAGAGGTGACGCGGTGCAGACGGGCCGTACCGCACAGTGCGACAGCAAGGGGGGCGTCATGCGAAAGCCAGGAAGCCTGTTCACGCGAGGGCGGCGGGTGCGTTCCGTGCAACGGCAAGGAGGCCGGTTCAGCCGGCAGCAGGCAGCCCTGGTGCTGCGGCGGTCACCGGGGCGGCCGGGACAGCGGCCGCCGCCATGAGCTCCTGGACCTCTGACTGCGCAAACGCATGGGCGCGCCATGGATTGAAGGTTTCCTCCCCGAGGATCCGACCGACGATACAAAGTGGGCGTTACCCCAGCCCGACGCCGCACGACGAACGGAGATCCCGTGTCGACCACGGAAACTGCCATCGCCTCCGCCGAGGCGCACAGCGCGCACAACTACCATCCGCTTCCGGTCGTCGTCGCCTCGGCGGACGGCGCCTGGATGACCGACGTCGAGGGTCGGCGGTATCTCGACATGCTCGCGGGCTACTCGGCGCTCAACTTCGGCCATGGCAACCGACGTCTGATCGAGGCCGCCAAGGCGCAGCTGGACCGGGTGACCCTGACCTCGCGCGCCTTCCACCACGACCGGTTCGCCGATTTCTGCACGCAGCTCGCCGAGTTGTGCGGCATGGAGATGGTGCTGCCGATGAACACGGGGGCGGAGGCCGTGGAGACGGCGGTGAAGACCGCCCGCAAGTGGGGCTACCGGGTCAAGGACATCCCGGACGGCATGGCGAAGATCATCGTCGCCGCGAACAACTTCCACGGCCGGACGACGACCATCATCAGCTTCTCCACGGACCAGGAGGCCCGGGCGGACTTCGGCCCGTACACACCGGGGTTCGAGATCGTGCCGTACGGGGACCTCACCGCACTCCGTGCGGCGATGACCGAGAACACCGTGGCGGTGCTGATGGAGCCGATCCAGGGCGAGGCCGGGGTGCTGGTGCCGCCGCCCGGCTATCTCCCCGGGGTGCGCGAGCTGACCCGAGAGCGGAATGTGCTGTTCATCGCGGACGAGATCCAGTCGGGTCTGGGCCGGACGGGCAAGACATTCGCCTGTGAGCACGAGGGCGTCGTGCCGGACATGTACGTGCTCGGCAAGGCGCTGGGCGGCGGCGTGGTCCCGGTGTCGGCCGTCGTCTCGTCGGCGGAGGTGCTGGGGGTCTACCGGCCCGGTGAGCACGGATCGACGTTCGGTGGGAATCCACTCGCCTGCGCGGTCGCGCTGGAAGTCATCGCGATGCTGCGTACCGGTGAATTCCAGCAGCGGGCCACGGAGTTGGGCGACCACCTCCATCAGGAGCTGGGGCTGCTCGTGGGCGGCGGCGCCGTGGAGGCGGTGCGGGGGCGCGGGCTGTGGGCGGGTGTGGACATCGTCCCGAGCCTCGGCACAGGCCGGGAGATCTCCGAGAAGCTGATGGACCGCCGCGTGCTGGTCAAGGACACCCACGGTTCGACGATCCGGATCGCCCCACCCCTGGTGATCAGCAAGGAGGACCTGGACTGGGGCCTGGAGCAACTCCGGGAGGTGCTGCGCGGCTGACGGGACGCGCGTGTCGCCCACGGCCGGTGCTCGGAGCAAGCCGGGTCGGCGGGCGCGTAGGGAGGGGCACTCGTGCCCCTCCCGGCAGGCTTTGTCCCGTCGCACCGACCGGCACGCACGCTCGCCGCGTCGGCCACAAGCCCTGGCAGCTCCTTCCCCGAGCTCTCAGCTCCCTTCGAGCAGGGGAGACCCCACCCCAGGACGCCCGGCCGCCTTGCGATCGTTACGATCCCCTGCTCTTCGACCGTCTCCTGCCAGCCGGGGCGCGGTTGCGCGGTGCGGCGTTCCATGATCGGTCAGCCGCCGCTCGTACCGGAGCAGCCGAAGCCGCCGCGGTCGACGGCGGACTTGTCGAAACTGCCGCCCTGCACGGTGCCGCCCTTGGAGGTGCCGCCGTAGTAGTAGTCGCCCTTGCCGTTGCTGTTCTTGCACTCGTAGCTCGGCAGCTTGGAGTGGGTGACCGGGTCCACGCACCGTTTGTCCGGCTCCGAACCACAGGACGTGATCGCCGCCGCGAGTGCGCCCATGGAACCGAGCACCACTGTGCTCGACCTCAGCCTGCGCTTGGCCATTTTTCGGTTTCCCCCGTTGTCCGGTTCACACCAGTAGGAACGTTCGTCAGATGAGGGGGCTGCTGCTTTCGGCCGGAACCTGGTGGCCGGGAGCGCCCGCGTAGAGTCCCCATGTGCTCCTAGGGATGATCTGCGCGCTCGGATCCGCGGTCTGCTTCGGTACGGCCTCCGTCCTCCAGGCCGTTGCCGCGCGGGCGGCCGCCGGGCCGGGGTCCGGTGCGGGGGTCGATCCGGCGTTGTTGCTGCGCGCCGTGCGGCAGTGGCGTTACATGGCCGGACTCGCCCTCGACGGCTGTGGTTTCATCCTCCAGATCATCGCCCTGCGCTCCCTGCCCATCTATGCGGTGAGCGCCGCCCTCGCCGCAAGTCTCGCGGTGACGGCCGTGGTCGCCGCGCGCCTGCTGCACGTGCGGCTGAGCCGTACGGAGTGGGCCGCCATCGGCCTGGTCTGCGCGGGTCTCGCCATGCTGGGGCTCGCCGCCGGCGGCGAGGGCGACCTGACCGGCTCGACCGCCCTGCGCTGGTCGATGCTCGGTGTGGCACTGGGTGTCCTGGTGATCGGCGCGGCGGCCGGGCGGCTCCCGGAGAAGTCGCGCGCACTGGTGCTGGGGCTGGGCGCAGGGTGCGGTTTCGGGGTGGTCGAGGTCGCTGTTCGGCTGATCGACGACGTGTCGCCGTCGGCGCTGGTCGCCAACCCGGCGACATATGCGCTGCTGTTGGGCGGAGGTGCGGCGTTCCTGCTGCTCACCTCCGCGCTGCAGCGGGGCTCGGTGACGACGGCGACGGCCGGCATGGTGATCGGCGAGACGATCGGCCCGGCGCTGGTGGGCGTCGTCTGGCTCGGGGACCGCACGCGGGAGGGTCTCGGCTGGCTGGCGGTCACCGGGTTCGCGGTGGCGGTGGCGGGCGCGCTGGCGCTGACCCGGTTCGGCGAGGCTCCGGCGGACATCACCGAGCCGGACGTCCCGGGCGAGCGGTAGCGCGTACTGCGCCGGCGCGGTCCTCCCGCACGCCCTACGGGAGCACCCGGCAGAGTGCCTCCAGGGTTCCCGCCCAGGCGCTGTCGGTCGGCGCCCCGTAGCTGATGACCAGGGCGTCGCTGCCCGCCTCCGCCGCCGCGTCCTTGTGCCGGAAGCGGGCCAGGCCCTCCAGCGCCAGGCCCTGCCAGGCGGCGGCCTGGATCACCGCTCGCTCGGTGCCCTCCGGGAGTTCGACCACGGCGTGCAGACCCGCTGCGATCCCGCTGACCCGGAGCGCGGGAGCACGTTCCGCGAGCGCCGCGACGAGCTGGTCGCGGCGGCGCCGGTAGCGCAGCCGCATGGAGCGCACATGGCGATCGTAGGCGCCGGACTCGATGAACTCCGCGAGCGTCAGCTGGTCCAGCGTGCTCGACACCCAGTCGACCTGGCCCTTGGCCTCGGCCACCGCCCCCGCCAGCCCCCGCGGCAGCACCATCCAGGCCAGCCGCAGCCCGGGCGCCAGGGACTTGCTGGACGTCCCCAGGTAGACGACCCGTTCCGGGTCGAGGCCCTGGAGGGCGCCGACCGGCTGCCGGTCGTAGCGGAACTCCCCGTCGTAGTCGTCCTCCAGGATCAGCCCGCCCGTGCCCCGCGCCCAGTCGACCGCCGCGGCCCGCCGGTCCGGGTGGAGCGGGACCCCCGTGGGGAACTGGTGCGCGGGCGTCAGCAGGACCGCGCCCACGCCACGCATCCCGGCCAGTTCCCCGGTCCGGGAGCCGAGTCCGTCGAGTGGCAGGCAGGGGGTGCGCAGCCCGGCATCAGCGAGCAGCTCCCAGTGCATGTCCAGTCCGTACGACTCGACGGCCACCTCGCGCACCCGCCGCTGCCGCAGCACCTTCCCCATCAGCATCAGGCCATGGACGAAGCCGGAACAGATCACGATCCGCTCCGGGTCCGCGTACACGCCGCGCGCCCGCGCCAGATAGCCGGCCAGTACGGTGCGCAGCTCGATGCGTCCGTGCGGATCGCCGTAGCCGAAGGCGTCGTTGGGCGCGGCGGTCAGGGCGCGCCGGGCCGCCTTGAGCCAGTCGGAGCGCGGGAACGTGGAGAGGTCCGGCGAGCCGGGCATCAGGCTGTACGCGGGCCGTCGGCGCACTGTCCTGGAGCGCGGCGTCGTCGTGGCCACCGGGCGCGGTTCGGCCCGCGGTGCGACCCTCGTACCGGAGCCCTGCCGGGCGGTGAGCCACCCCTCGGCGACCAGTTCGGCGTAGGCGTCGGCGACGGTGTTCCGGGCCATACCCAGGTCCGCGGCAAGCGTCCGGGAGGACGGCAGCCGGGTACCGGGTGCCAGCCGCCCGGTCCGTACGGCCTCCCGCAGCGCGTCCATCAGCCCGGCCCGCAGCCCTGCCGCACCGGTCGGGTCGATGTGCAGGTCGGCTCCGAAAGTGGCCCAGGAATCCGTCATGAAAATGGACCATACCCATGAGCCATCCGCCCCGTAGCGTCGTACCCATGACCACGAACGAGCACTCCCACCCGAACTCCGGCCACGCCCCCGAACACAGCGCCCGTCTGCACTGGGCCCAGCTCGCCCCCGATGTCTACAAGGCCATGGTCCGGCTGGACGTCGCGTCCCGTAAGGGCCTCGACCCGGTCCTCGTCGAACTGGTGAAGGTCCGCGCCTCGCAGCTGAACCACTGTGCGTTCTGCCTCGACATGCACACCAAGGACGCGCTCGCGGCGGGCGAGTCCGTCGAACGGATCATTCAGCTCAGCGCGTGGGAGGAGTCGCAGCACTTCTACACGGAGAAGGAGATCGCGGCGATCGAGCTGACGGAGGCCGTGACGGTCCTCACCGACGGTTTCGTACCGGACGAGGTGTACGAGAAGGCCGCGAAGCACTTCGAGGAGGCCGAGCTCGCCCAGCTGATCGCCGCCATCACGGTGATCAACGCCTGGAACCGGTTCGGTGTGACCACCCGGATGGTCCCGGGCCACTACACCCCGGGCGACAGCAAGCACTGACCCTGATCCGGCAGATCCGGTCCGGGCCGCACCCCGGACCGTCAGCCCACCCCACCCCAGGAGCCGCGATGACTGTGTCCGTTCTCCGCGCGCTGCACCACGGCCGCGCCCCCGACGACCCGCTGGTCCTCCCCGGCCCGTGGGACGCCGCGAGCGCCCGTGTCTTCGCCGACGCGGGCTTCCCGGCACTGGCCACCCCGAGCGCCGGGGTCGCGGCCTCGCTCGGGTACGAGGACGGGGCGACGCCCGCCGCCGAGGTGTTCGCGGCCGTCGCCCGGATCGTGCGCGCCGTCCCCGTACCCGTGTCGGCGGACATCGAGGCCGGTTACGGGCTGCCGCCGAAGGAGCTCGTGGAGCGTCTTCTGGCCACCGGAGCGGTCGGCTGCAATCTGGAGGACTCGGTGGACGGCGTCCTCCTCGACCCGCAGCGGCAGGCGGACCGGCTGGCCGAGGTGCGGGCGGTGGCGGGCGAGGACCTCTTCGTCAACGCCCGCGTCGACACGTACGTACGCGGCGTCCCGGACGGCACGGACCCGGAGGCGGAGACGATCGCCCGGGCCCGGCTGTACACGGCGGCCGGCGCGGACTGCGTCTACCCGATCGCCGCGCCGCCCGAGTCCCTTCCCCGCCTGGCCGCCGCCGTCGCGGCCCCGCTCAACGCACTGGCGCTGCCGGACGGCCCGACCCCGCGCCGGCTCGGCGAGCTGGGCGCCACGCGCATCACCTTCGGCCCCGGCCTGCAGCGCCGGGCCATGGCAGCCGTGCGGGAGATGGCCGACCGGCTGCACGCAGGCTAGGGCGGCCAGGTGTCCGGGCTGGTCGCCTCGGTCAGGGCCGGAAGAATCATCGTCCCGCGCATGACCGCACAGACCCGGGTCGGGGCGCGATCAGTTCCCTGGCGGGGCGCGCACGTCCGGATAGGCGGCCGCCCCCGGCAGCAACGGCTGCCGGGGGCGGTGCGGTACGCGAAGGGCGTGCGGATCCAACCGGGAACGAACGGATCCGACGGTCAGATCAGGCCGAGCTCGCGAACCGCGTCGCGCTCCTCGGTGAGCTCCTGCACGGACGCGTCGATGCGCGCACGGGAGAACTCGTTGATGTCCAGGCCCTGGACGATCTCGTACTTGCCGTCCTTCGTGGTGACCGGGAAGGACGAGATGAGACCCTCCGGCACACCATAGGAGCCGTCCGACGGGATGCCCATCGAGGTCCAGTCGCCGGCGGCGGTGCCGTTGACCCAGGTGTACACGTGGTCGATGGCGGCGTTGGCGGCCGAGGCGGCCGAGGACGCGCCACGGGCCTCGATGATCGCGGCGCCGCGCTTGGCGACGGTCGGGATGAAGGTGTCGGCCAGCCACGCCTCGTCGTTGACGATCTCGGCGGCGTTCTTGCCGGCGATCTCCGCGTGGAAGATGTCCGGGTACTGGGTCGCCGAGTGGTTGCCCCAGATCGTCAGCTTCTTGATGTCGGAGACGGCGGCACCGGTCTTGGCGGCCAGCTGCGAGATCGCGCGGTTGTGGTCCAGGCGCGTCATCGCGGTGAAGCGCTCGGCCGGCACGTCCGGGGCGGCGGCCTGCGCGATGAGCGCGTTGGTGTTGGCCGGGTTGCCGACGACGAGGACCTTGATGTCGTCCGCGGCGTTGTCGTTGATGGCCTTGCCCTGCGGCTTGAAGATGCCGCCGTTGGCGGAGAGCAGGTCGCCGCGCTCCATGCCCTTCGTGCGCGGGCGGGCGCCGACGAGCAGGGCGACGTTCGCACCGGCGAAGCCGACGTTGGCGTCGTCCGTGATCTCGATGTTGCGCAGCAGCGGGAAGGCGCAGTCGTCGAGCTCCATCGCGGTGCCCTCGGCGGCCTTCAGCCCCTGCGGGATCTCGAGGAGGCGCAGGTTGACCGGCACGTCCGGGCCGAGCAGGTGGCCGGAGGCGATGCGGAAGAGCAGCGCGTAGCCGATCTGGCCGGCTGCGCCGGTCACGGTGACATTCACGGGAGTGCGGGTCATGGCGATCTCCGTTAGACAGCTGGCGGTGGGGGTCCCTGCCCCTGATGCTGGATATCCCCTGAATCTTGATGTGAAGAGATATCCAGCGTTCAGGCTATCCGACCCGGGACCTCCCGGCCGCCCGGCCCCCTGTGGCACCGCACACAGCCGGTCACTCACTGCTCACCGCGCCCCGCGCGTTCTCACTCGGCGGCGACGGTGGTGCACCCCTTCGTGCCGGAGGCGAGGGTCGCGCACGCCTTGGCGTCGGCGGCCTTCTTCGCTGCGACCATTGGGGTGTACGCGTCCGCGCCGGCGTCGACCGTGCCGTCCTGCCGCGCGGCGCCGCCCGCGGTGATCCGTACGGTGTCCCCCCGGACGGCGTCGGTGATGCGGGCCCACGCCGCGCCACACGTCCTGCTGTACCGCACCTCGACGAGGCTTCCGCCGACCGTGGCACTGGAGACCGTGCGCGCGGACCGGCCGCCGCACCCCATGCCCTCCGGGTCCTGTCCCGTGCAGTCGGCGCCGCTGCACCCCGCCCCGGCGGGCCGTGCGGGCGCACCGGTCGTCGGTGATACGGACGACGGGGTGGCCGCGGCCTTCCCGCCTTTGTCGTCGCCGCCCGGGCCGGTCAGGAGTACCGCCGCGGCCAGCACCAGCAGTGCGCCCACCACACCGGTGAGCACCAGGGTCAGCCTGCGGCGGTCGGCCGGCTCCCGCCGGACGCCGTCGGGCCGCGGCGGCCGGTCCTCCGGCTGCGGCGCCCGTGGTGCGTTCCCACGCTGGATCGGTACGGATGGCGGGCGCGCCCCGCAGCCCGCACCCGCGCCATCGTCCTCGTCCACGGCCGTGCCGGTGATCCGGCCACCGAAGCGGCGGCTCCTGTCGTCGCCCAACGGGTTCGGCCCGAACTCGCCGAGCGCCGCGCGCGCCTGCGCGACCCGCATGCCTTCCATCGTCAGGTCGTGGCGCATCTCGGAGCGGCTCCAGGCCCGCTCCGCCAACTCCCACATGGTGGCCAGATGTGCCTGGTCGGTGCCCGTGACCTCGGCCAGAGCGACAATCGCCCCCTTGGGGGCGAGTAACCGCCCGTTCAGGTAGCGCTCCCACGACGTCTTGCTGTAGCCCGTGCGGTCGGCCACCGCTGCGACACTCAGGCCGCCGCGGTCGATGAGCCTGCGCAGCTGGCCCGCAAACTCCCTCACCTGCGGATCGAGTTCATCCGATAATGCCTTCCAACGAGGCATTGTTCCCCCTCCGTTCCCCCGAACGTGCCTGGCGTGCCCCGCTCTTCCGACGCCCCGTCGTTCCCCCTGCCCCGATACGGCGGTCCACCGTTCCGGACTACCCAGAAGGATGCCCAAAGGCAGGCTGCCAGTTGCGGGAGAGATGGCGCACGGTGGCGTTCGGGGGATCGGCGCGCACCCTCGCGCGCCCCCTTCCGTGGCGCTCCGCCGTGCCGGACCGCCACCGTCGCGCAGCGATCACACCATGGCGGAATGGTCACTTCCGTGCCACAGACCCCTGGCATCCCTTGATCCCTGACACCCCGTCGACAAAGCTGACGTAGGCCGGGGCAAGGCCGCTCAAGTCGCCACGTTCCGGGGGCATCTGCGCTCCGGTGGACTCCGGCCTCGGGTGTCCGTCCCTTCTCGGGGGAGGGGACGGACACCACAGACCGGCGTGCGGGCAGCCGGCGCGAGGCCGTCAGAGCGATTGGTCGACGTCGCCTCGCCGCGCTGGTGCCGGCGGTAGTGACGGGTGACCGAGCCGTGCGCGGCCTCCTCCTCGACGGTCCTGCCGTCGGGGGACGTCAGGACCGAGGTCATCAGGCCGAGCGAGCCGAAACCCTGCGCGACGACGTCGGACTGGACGTCGCCGCCGTCGTCATACATGGTGGCGGTTTTCTCCCCCCTGCACAGACCGCGGCCCCCTCGCACCTGCCGGGTGCGAGGGGGCCGCGGCGGGGCCGCACAGGCGGCGGTGTCAGCGGATCGTGAACCGGACCACATGCTCCAGGAAGGGGAGGTCGAGCCATGGCTTGGGCTGCGCCACGAGGGCGAGCATCACGATCAGGACGCCCAGGAGTCCGTACGTCACCAGGTCGGTGAAGCGGGAACGGACGGCGAGCATGCCCACCGAGGGGACGACGCAGCGCAGCACGGCGCCCCCGATGAGGGCCGCGCCGATCAGTATCGTGCCGATCCGGAAGGCCTCCGCGAAGGGGTTCAGGGCGACGATCAACAGTCCGATCCCGGCCGTGCAGAGCACGGCCAGCAGCGGCCACTGACGGGCCGGGGCGGGCGCGTCCCCCGACGCGGCCCGGCCACCACCCTCGGGGCGGGCGGTGTCCCTGGTGAACGATGGGAACCGTCGCGATCCGCGCGGGCCGCCACCGGGCGCCGGGGCGGAGACGGCACCGTCCGCGCCCCGGTCCGAGCCGCTGTCGCCGGAGCCCTCGCCCTCGGCTCCGCTGCCCGGCTCGCGGCCGTCGGAGCGGCGCGCACCGCTGTCGGAGTCGCCGCCCGCGCCGGCCTCCGCGCCACGAGCCACGCCGTCCCGCGAACCTGGGGCCGCTTCCGCATCGGAACCGGGAGCCGCGTCGGCATCGGAGCCGGAAGCCGAGCCCGCGTCCGCGCCGGAGCCGTCCTCCGGCCCGGTTCCCGAGTCGCTGCCCCGCCGCGCGTCGGCACCCCGGGCCGACTGGGCACGGTCGTTCGCTGCCGCCCCGCCGAAGGCCTCCACCGCAGTCACTTCCTCATCCGGCGGCACCGGAATCGCCCCGGCCACCGCGGCGGCCGGATCAGCCGGACTCGTACCAGCACCCATGGGGTTCCTTCCGGATCAGGTCAGCATCAGGTCAGCCGGCGGAGCCGGAAGACACGGCAGCCGCGTCGCGCTCAGCCGCCTCGACCACGTTGACGAGCAACTGGGCGCGGGTCATCGGGCCCACACCGCCCGGGTTCGGCGAGATCCACGCGGCGACCTCGGCCACACCGGGGTGCACATCGCCGACGATCTTGCCGTGCTCGTCCCGGCTGACGCCGACGTCGAGCACGGCAGCGCCCGGCTTCACGTCCTCGGGCTTGATGATGTGCGGGACACCCGCGGCGGCGACGATGATGTCGGCCTGCTTGAGCTGGGCGGAGAGGTCACGCGTACCGGTGTGGCACTGGGTGACGGTGGCGTTCTCGGACTTACGGGTCAGCAGCAGCGGGATCGAGCGGCCGATGGTGACACCGCGGCCGACGACCACGACGTGCGCCCCGTTGATCTCCACACCGTGGTGGCGGAGCAGCTGGACAACGCCCTGCGGGGTGCACGGCAGCGGACCCGTCTCGTTCAGTACGAGGCGGCCGAGGTTCATCGGGTGCAGGCCGTCGGCGTCCTTGGCCGGATCCATCAGTTCCAGGACCCGGTTGGTGTCGATGCCCTTGGGAAGGGGAAGCTGCACGATGTAACCCGTGCAGTCGGGGTTCGCGTTGAGTTCCCGTACGACGTCCTCGATCTCCTCCTGGGTGGCGGTGCCGGGGAGTTCGCGCTGGATGGAGCCGATGCCCACCTGCGCGCAGTCGCGGTGCTTGCCGTTCACGTACCACCGGCTGCCCGGGTCGTCCCCGACGAGCAGGGTTCCCAGGCCAGGGGTGATGCCCTGCGCCTTGAGGGCCGCCACGCGGGCGGTCAGATCGGACTTGATCGCGGCTGCGGTGGCCTTGCCATCGAGAATCTGGGCAGTCATGGTGCCCATCCTCGCGGATGACCCCGCCCGCATACCAATTCTGGGTGCCACCGGTGGCCATTAGGTTGCGCTTACACAACACATACGGCTACTGGCTGGACAAAAAGCCGATGTCAAGACCACGATGAGCCGCGCAGCACCGCGGACAGTGTCGGGGGGACAGGCCGTTCAGATTGTGCACCGTTCCTCCGCGTGGACCGCGTCGTCCCCGCATATTTTTCAACGGAGGAATTTCGCCATGAGCAACGGCGACCCGAACAACCCCTATGGCCAGCCGCAGGGCGGGCAGCCGGGCTACGGCTACCCTCAGCAGGCCCCGCAGGGCGTGCCGCAGCAGGGTTACGGCTACCCGCAGGCCCCGCCCGTCCAGCCCGGTTACGGCTTCCCGGGCGCACCGGTCGAGATGCCGGGTGGCGTCAAGGCCGCCCGCGTCATGCTCTACGTGATCGGCGGCCTGCAGCTCATCGGCGCGGTCCTCTTCGTCCTCAGCGCCGTGGCCGTGAACGCTGCCAAGAACGACGCGACACTCCAGGACGACGTCCAATTCCAGCAGCTCGCCGACTACTCCGGCGGCGCGCTGTGGGGCCTCTCGGTCCTCGTGCTGCTGTGGGGCGTCCTGGCCGTGTTCCTCGCCGTGAAGTTCGGCAAGGGCGGCAACGGAATCCGCATCACCGCCATCGTCTTCGGCTCGATCACCGCGCTTCTCGGTATCTACCCGTTCATCGTGGTCGGCCTCGTCCACACGGTTCTGTCGATCCTGGTCATCGTCTTCGTGGCGCGGGCCGACGGCAGCGCCTGGTTCAACCGTCAGCAGCAGCCGCAGTACTGAACCTGCCGGTCTGTCGTTCCCGCAGGGGAACAGGAAGGCCGTAAACCCGCACGCGCGTGGGTTTACGGCCTTCGGCGTTTTCCGGGCGCCGACCGACCCGCTCCGGGCGCGGCTCCCCGAACGGTCAGCGGTCAGCGCCGAGGGCGTCTCCCGGAGCCGGTCTCCGGGAGACGCCCTCGGCGTTCGTTCACGCTGCTCGTTCGTTCACGCTGCTCAGTGGAAGAAGTGCCGGGTACCCGTGAAGTACATCGTCACGCCCGCCTTCCTCGCGGCCTCGACGACCAGCTCGTCACGGACCGAACCGCCGGGCTGGGCCACGGCCTTGATGCCGGCCGCGGTCAGGATCTCCAGGCCGTCCGGGAACGGGAAGAACGCGTCCGAGGCGGCGTACGCGCCGCGTGCCCGCTCCTCACCCGCCCGCTCGACGGCGAGTTTCGCGGAGTCGACGCGGTTGACCTGGCCCATGCCGACGCCGACCGAGGCGCCGCCCTTGGCGAGCAGGATCGCGTTGGACTTGACCGCACGGCAGGCCTTCCACGCGAAGGCGAGCTCGGCGAGCTCGTCCTCGGAGAGCGCCTCACCGGTGGCGAGGGTCCAGTTGGCCGGGTTGTCGCCGTCGGCCTGGAGCCGGTCGGTGACCTGGAGCAGCGCGCCGCCGTCGATGGGCTTGAGCTCGACCGCGGAGCCCGGGGTGTCGGGGCAGCGCAGCACGCGGATGTTCTTCTTGCGGGCAAGGATCTCGACCGCGCCGTCCTCGTACGCCGGGGCGACGATGACCTCGGTGAAGATCTCCGCGACCTGCTCGGCCATGGCGACGGTCACCGGACGGTTGGTGGCGATGACCCCGCCGAACGCCGACAGCGGGTCGCAGGCGTGCGCGTTGCGGTGCGCCTCGGCGATGTCGTCGGCGATCGCGATGCCGCACGGGTTGGCGTGCTTGATGATCGCGACGCACGGCTCGGCGTGGTCGTACGCGGCACGGCGCGCGGCGTCCGTGTCCGTGTAGTTGTTGTACGACATCTCCTTGCCGTGCAGCTGCTCCGCCTCGGCCAGGCCACCGGAGCCGGAGGTGTACAGCGCGGCGGGCTGGTGCGGGTTCTCGCCGTACCGCAGGACGTTGCTGCGCTCGTACGTCGCACCGAGGAAGTCGGGGAAGCCCGAGTCGTCGGCGGCGGCGTAGTCGTCCGCGAACCAGGAGGCGACGGCCACGTCGTACGCGGCGGTGTGCTGGAACGCCTCGGCGGCGAGACGCTTGCGGGCGGTCAGGTCGAAGCCACCCGCCTTGACCGCGGCGAGGACGTCGGCGTACCGCTCGGGGCTGGTGACGACGGCCACGGACGGGTGGTTCTTGGCGGCGGCGCGGACCATCGACGGGCCGCCGATGTCGATCTGCTCCACGCACTCGTCGGCGGAGGCGCCGGAGGCGACGGTCTCCTTGAACGGGTACAGGTTGACGACGACGAGGTCGAAGGGCTCGACACCCAGCTCGGCGAGCTGCTCGCGGTGGGCGTCCAGGCGCAGGTCGGCGAGGATGCCGGCGTGGACGCGCGGGTGCAGCGTCTTCACGCGGCCGTCGAGGCACTCGGGGAAGCCGGTGAGCTCCTCGACCTTGGTGACCGGCACACCGGCAGCGGCGATCTTCCCGGCGGTCGAACCGGTGGAGACGAGCTCGACGCCCGCCTCGTGAAGACCGCGGGCGAGGTCTTCGAGCCCTGTCTTGTCGTAGACACTGACCAGGGCGCGACGGATGGGCTTATTCACCGACATGACCGAGATGAACCTTTCGTCCCTCAATGCGATAGCCGTTACGGGCGAGCCGCCCCACGACCTCGACGAGCAGCTTGCGCTCGACTTCCTTGATGCGTTCGTGGAGAGCGGCTTCGCCCTCCGGTGTGTCCTCTTCGGTCACCTCGACCACGCCCTGCGCGATGATCGGACCGGTGTCGACACCGTCGTCGACGAAGTGGACGGTGCACCCGGTGACCTTCGCGCCGTACGCGAGTGCGTCACGCACCCCGTGGGCACCGGGAAAGCTGGGGAGCAGGGCGGGGTGGGTGTTGACGAACCGGCCGCCGAACTCGGCGAGGAACCGCTTGCCCACGATCTTCATGAAGCCCGCGGACACCACGAGGTCCGGATGGTGCGCTGCGGTGGCCGCGGCGAGCGCCGCGTCCCACTCCTCGCGGGTGGCGTAGTCCTTGACCTTGCAGACGAAGGTCGGCAGCCCCGCGCGCTCCGCCCGTTCCAGACCGACGATGCTGTCGCGGTCGGCGCCGACCGCGACGACCCGGGCGCCGAAGCCCGCAGGGTCGTCATCGATCGCGTCGAGCAGGGCCTGGAGGTTCGTACCCGAGCCGGAGACCAGCACGACCAGGCGGGCCGGGGCGGCGGAGGAGGGCGGGGAGGCCACGGCTGGGCCCTTTCTCGCGTGGTGAAGCCTCGCGTGGTGAAGCAGAGCGACGCTATTTGTACGGTCGTACGAAAGAATCGCGCCCCTCGATACGGGGAACTCTACGAAGGAGTCGACCGTCAGCAACGATACCGGCACATCGCGGGACCCCCACGGGACGGGGGTGAGGGGCCGGATCGAAGAGAGGAGGGGGCCGGACGGAAGGCACGGGCCGCCGCGGCCGCGCTCCCCGCTTTCGGCCCCTGATGGCCGGGAGGTAGC
Organism: Streptomyces sp. NPDC051286; assembly: GCF_044455345.1. Taxonomy (NCBI): domain Bacteria; kingdom Bacillati; phylum Actinomycetota; class Actinomycetes; order Kitasatosporales; family Streptomycetaceae; genus Streptomyces; species Streptomyces sp. NPDC051286. The sequence goes on from NZ_JBITER010000009.1 coordinate 33,847, forward strand.
GTCAGGGGACAGCGAACCGTCCGCAGGGCGGAAATGACGAGATGGGGAAGACGTTCACCATATGCCGGACCGACGCCGCCGCACCGCCTTCCGCCTCCCACTGCCCGAGCGGTCCTCAGTGCTGCTGAGGGAACGCCGGCCCCCCACCGGCTCCTCCTCTTCCCCGGACAAGGACGACAACCCGTTCGCCGCACCGCCGGAGAACCGCCCCGACCAGCCGTGGCAGCCCCGCCACCCGTCGAACGGCGGGACCGGCGGAGAGGGCAACGGGAGCGGAAACGGCGACGGGGCACCCGAGAACGGCTCCTCCGACGACCGCCCCGTCTGGGGCAGTCAGTGGAGCAGCCAGCAGCCGGGACGCCAGAGCGGCGGCTTCGGTGGCCGTCCCGGCAGCCAGGGCGGACCGAACGGCCGGGGCGGACCCGAGAACACCCCCGGCGGACTGCGCTGGGACCCGACCGACCCCGCCCAGCGCCGCGCCCGCTACGCGCTGCTCTCCGGCATGTGGGCCTTCTTCTTCGCGATCTTCGATTTCCCGGAGATCGCCCTGCTGCTCGGCGCGCTGGCCGTGTACTGGTCGATCAGCTCACTGCGCGCCAAGCCCAGGAGCGCGACAGCCGCGGACGGCGCCGCCGGTTCCTCCGGTACGGGCTCCGCTCCGACAGGCGCCCCGGCCTCCGGACCCGGTGCACCGTATGCGCAGATCCAGGGCAGGCCGCAGACGACGGCCGCAGTCAGCGGGCTTGTCACGGCGCTGCTGGCGCTGTCGATCGTCGCGATGACGTTCACGGTGCAGCTGGTCTACCGCGACTACTACACCTGCGTGAACGACGCGCTCACCAAGTCCGGACAGCTGGCCTGCAACGATCTCCTGCCGAAGCCGCTGGAGCCGTTCTTCGGCGTCAAGAAGTAGCGCTTTCCCCCGGCGCACTCGTCGGCCCGGCCTCCGGAGGCCGGGCCGACGGCGTTTCCGGCTCCGTCAGGAGCGGGGCCCAGGAGGAATCCTGGACCGCTCGCCCGCGCCACGGATCGGCAGGCAGGAAGTCGTACGCGTCCCGGCCTCCGTGTTCCTCGTTGCGGAACACGGAGGTGGGTGTGGGGGTGGGCACGGAAGCGGGCGCAGGCGCGGTCGCGGACGGCCGCACGGGGCCTGCTCCAGCCGCAGATCCGGTTCCGGGCTCCGTGCCGGCAGCCGCGTCCTCGCCCCCGGTCCTGCGCCACCACCGACGCCGCTCCTCGCTCGGCTGCCCGGGCGCCTCCGCATCGGCCGCCCCAGGTGTCACGCGGGCCACCGTTTTCTCCGCGGCCTCGGCGCTGCCCCCCTCGCTGCCGGACCCGCGCAGTCGCCACGCTCTCAGCAGCAGTGCCCCCGGCACACCGAGCAGTGCCGTCCACGCCACCGCCGCCGCCCCGGTCAGCCACCACACCGGGCCGAACTCCGCCAGCGCCCCGGTCCCCAGCGGACCTCCCGCCGCGGCGGTCAGCACCGCCGTGCAGGCGCCGCATCCGAGCGCGGCCAGGAAAGCCGTCAGCGCGGTCCCCCACAGGCCCCACGCCGGCTGATGCCCCACACCACGGGCGGGCACTGCCCTCCGTACCGTGAACCAGGCGATCGTCACCCCGGCCGCGACCGGTACCGCCGCGGCCGCCCAGTTCGGAGCCGTTCCGGTTCCGTGGGCGGGGACCGCAGCCAGCAGTGGGAAGTTCGGCAGGGCCGGTCGCCCGGTGAAGGCGAGCGGGGTGACCGTGGACGCCGTACCGAGGGCGAATCCTGGCCCCATCCCGTACGCGGCACCCCACATCGCCGCGTTCGGCACGAGCACCAGCGCCAGCAGCAGGACCGCGGCCCGGCCCGCCCAGTCGCCTGACAGCCCGAGGAACGAGTCCCGAACCGGCTGCGCATGCCACACCAGGGCCATCGCGACGAGCAGCGCCCCGCCACCCAACAGCACGGCCGTCCCGGCCACCGCCGACCGGAACACCGCGTCCGCCCGCTCCACGAACCGGGACCGTGCCAGCGCCTCGCGCAGCCGCTCCGGCGCCCGGGCCGGCGGCGGCCCGATCGGGCGCCCGGCCGCCGCCCACACCCCGGCGGCTGCCCCACCCGCCACCACGGGGGCCATCGGGAACAGAAGCGAGCCCGGCAGCGCGAACATCGGCCCGCCCTTCGCATAGAGGGCGATCGCCGCCGCGACCAGCAGATATCCCACCGTCACCAGGCAGAAGGCGCTCGCGCCCGACGGTCGGGTGCGCCCCTCGTCCGGCTCCATCACGTCGCGGGCGGCCCGGTGCACCAGCCACACCAGCACCCCGGTGAGCAGCAACGGGACGATGCCGACGGGGGCGGGGGCGCCGCTGAGCGTGTCGGTCCTGACGAGTGGCGCGCCGTGTGCCAGCAGCCAGATCCCGGCCGCCGCGTGGAGGGCCCCGCCGGGGCCGTTGTCGGGGGCCGGGGAGCTGATCCACACCACCAGGGCGAGGACGGCGAGCGAGCCGAGTCCGAGCCCCGCGGCGAGCACCCCCCGCACGAAGGCGGATGCCAGTACGGCGGTCCTTCCCTGCTCCGCCGAGAGCGACGGGGTGCGTTCGGTCGTGTGGATCACACCGCAATGCTCCCAACGACACGCACTTATTCCGTGTAACGGGCGATTAGCCGCTGTGTCGCCCAATATACGGTTATGTACGTTTTCATCCCGTGGCGGCCTGCCGGGGGTTCCTCATGACCCAGGGCGCCACCGACACGGCCTCCTTCCCTCTGCCCTCCCCGAAGGAGCTGCGCCGACTGCGTGAGGCGAAGTCACTGAGTGAGGAGCAGGTCGCCGCGGCCGTGGGCGTCACCCCGGCCACGGTCCGGTCCTGGGAGGCGGGCCGCGCCAGCCCTCGGGGACGGAAGCGTGCGGCGTACGCAAAGCTGATCGGCACAGGCGGCACGGAGACGCGGGGCGCCTCGGAAGGCCCCCCTTCGGGCGCCCACGGCAAGCGGGCCGGCCTGACGAAGCCGTCGTCGTCCCCGGCACCGGCAGCAGGAGCGGCGGAAACGGCGCGGGCGGACGAGCCGTCGGCCGGCGACCGGCCGGGCGCCGCCGTACCCGCTCTCACACCCGCCGAGGCATTCGACGCCCTGTACTCGAAGAACGCCGCCGCCCTCTTCCGCCAGACGTTCCTGCTGACCGGGCGCCGGAACCTCTCCAGGGAGGCCGTCGAGCGGGCCTTTGAGCAGGCCTGGCAGCGCTGGCCCGAGGTCGCGGTGGACCGGGACCCCGCGGGCTGGGTACGGGCGGCCGCATACGAGTACGCGGTGTCGCCCTGGCACCGGCTGCGCCGGGCGCACCGCCACCCCGATCCGCCGCCCGCCGCCCCCGGCGCGGGCGCCCTGCTCGAGGCGCTGCTCGACCTGCCGCCGTCCTACCGTCGCACCCTGCTGCTCTACGACGGTGTCGGCCTGGACCTGCCGGAGACCGCCGCGGAGACGGAGGCGAGCACTCCGGCGGCGGCGAGCCGGCTGACGAACGCGCGTGCCGCGGTGGCCGAGCAGGTGCCCGGGCTGGCGGAACCCTCATGGCCCACCGGACAGTCGGCGCTGCTGCACGAGCAACTGGGCGCGCTCGCCCTCACCCAGCCGGTGGCCGCGATGCCCACAGCCCGTGCGATCCGTGACGGCAGTGAGCACAAGGCCGGACTCTGGATGCGGGCAGCCATCGCCCTGACGGCCCTGATCGTCGGGATCGCGCTGATCAGCATGGTGATGTCTCCGGCGCGGTACGGGAATCCGCCCGCCGAGCGGGTCGGCGGCGTGCCTCCCCGCGGCGGTCCCCAGAGGCTGACCCCACAGGACCTCACGCTGCAGAAGAAGCTCCACGAAGAGCTCGTCCGTGGCCCGGCGCGGCTGGTACCGGACCTGAGGTGACTCCAGCGCGCTCCGGCCGGCGCACAGGAAACGGCGCGGGCCCGTACCCCCGGGGAGGGGTACGGGCCCGCGCCGCCTGTGCGGAGGCAGTCCCGCGAAGAGGTGATCAGGCGCCGAGGATCTCGCGCGCCAGCTTGGCGGTCTCGGTCGGCGTCTTGCCGACCTTGACGCCGGCGGCCTCAAGGGCCTCCTTCTTCGCCTGGGCAGTGCCGGAGGAGCCGGAGACGATGGCGCCCGCGTGGCCCATGGTCTTGCCCTCGGGGGCGGTGAAGCCCGCGACGTAACCGACGACCGGCTTGGTGACGTTCTTCGCGATGAAGTCCGCCGCACGCTCCTCGGCGTCGCCGCCGATCTCACCGATCATGACGATCAGGTCGGTCTCGGGGTCGGCCTCGAACGCCGCGAGGGCGTCGATGTGCGTCGTACCGATGATCGGGTCGCCACCGATGCCGACGGCGGACGAGAAGCCGATGTCACGGAGCTCGTACATCATCTGGTAGGTCAGCGTGCCGGACTTCGACACGAGACCGATGCGGCCGGGCTTGGTGATGTCGCCCGGGATGATGCCGGCGTTGGACTGGCCGGGGGTGATCAGGCCGGGGCAGTTCGGGCCGATGATCCGGGTCTTGTTGCCCTTCGAACCGGCGTACGCCCAGAAGGCGGCCGAGTCGTGGACGGCGATGCCCTCGGTGATCACGACGGCGAGGGGGATCTCGGCGTCGATCGCCTCGACGACGGCGGCCTTCGCGAAGGCCGGCGGCACGAAGAGGACGGACACGTCGGCGCCGGTCTTCTCCATCGCCTCGGCGACGGAGCCGAAGACGGGAACCTCGGTGCCGTCGAAGTCGACGGTCGTGCCGGCCTTGCGCGGGTTCACGCCGCCGACGATGTTGGTGCCGTCGCCCAGCATGAGCTTGGTGTGCTTCATGCCGGTGGCACCGGTCATCCCCTGGACGATGACCTTGCTGTCCTTGGTGAGGAAGATAGCCATGGTGTTGGAGTCCCTCGTCCTTACTTCGCAGCCGCGGCGAGCTCGGCGGCCTTGTCGGCCGCGCCGTCCATGGTGTCCACACGCTGCACCAGCGGGTGGTTGGCGTCGGAAAGGATCTTGCGACCCAGCTCCGCGTTGTTGCCGTCGAGGCGCACGACCAGCGGCTTGGTGACCTCTTCGCCCTTGCTCTTGAGCAGCGCAAGAGCCTGGACGATGCCGTTGGCGACCTCGTCGCACGCGGTGATGCCGCCGAAGACGTTGACGAAGACGGACTTGACGTCCGGGTCGCCGAGAATGATCTCCAGGCCGTTCGCCATGACCTCTGCGGAGGCGCCGCCACCGATGTCGAGGAAGTTGGCGGGCTTCACGTTGCCGTGGTTCTCACCGGCGTACGCGACGACGTCCAGGGTCGACATGACCAGACCGGCACCGTTACCGATGATGCCGACCTCGCCGTCGAGCTTGACGTAGTTGAGGTTCTTGGCCTTGGCGGCAGCCTCGAGCGGGTTGGCTGCGTCCTTGTCCTCGAGGGCCTCGTGGCCGGGCTGACGGAAGTCGGCGTTCTCGTCGAGAGACACCTTGCCGTCCAGCGCCAGGACGTCGCCGGAGGCGACCTTGGCGAGCGGGTTGACCTCGACGAGGAGCGCGTCCTCGGCGACGAACGTGTCCCACAACGTCACCATGACCTCGGCGACCTTCTCGGCCACCTCGGCCGGGAACTTCGCCTGGGCGACGATCTCGCGGGCCTTCTCGATCGTGACACCGGTGTTGGAGTCGACCGGGACCTTCGCGAGGGCCTCGGGGGTCTTCTCCGCGACCTCCTCGATGTCCATGCCGCCCTGCACCGAGGCCATGGCCAGGAAGGTGCGGTTGGTGCGGTCGAGGAGGTACGAGACGTAGTACTCCTCAAGAATCTCCGGCGCGGTCTCGGCGATCATCACCTTGTGGACCGTGTGGCCCTTGATGTCCATGCCGAGAATGCCGGTCGCCCGGGCGACCGCCTCGTCGGGGGTGGCGGCCAGCTTGACGCCGCCGGCCTTGCCGCGGCCGCCGACCTTCACCTGCGCCTTGACGACAGACTTGCCGCCCAGCCGCTCGGTCGCCTCGCGGGCTGCCTCAGGCGTGTCAATGACTTCACCGGCCAGCACCGGTACACCGTGCTTGGCGAAGAGGTCCCTCGCCTGGTACTCGAACAGGTCCACGCGCGTCCGTCCCTTTTCAGTGGTCTCGCGGTTCGTTTTCAGCGTGGGCGTGCCGCGAGGGGCAACGTGACTGCTCGGTCACAAGGAAGGCGCACACGGTTACCGAGTACGCGGCATGTCCATCTCGCAGGTTATCCCCGAGCTCCGCATGACCCTAAATCGCAGATCGCACCTGGGCGGTGATTACGGTCACAGATCGTGCCGGCGGCCGGGTGGCAGTGGACGACACGGCACGGGCCGTGCCGATGGAGCGAGGGCGGCCCGTGGCCGGGCGGAGCCCACGGTCGGGACGCGGTGGTCCGGCACACCGGCGGGGACCCGCCCGGCCACGGGCCGGGCGGAGCACTCGGCGTTCCGCGAGATCTCAGATCTCCCGGGCCGGATACTCCGGAGCGGTGAAGGCGGCCACCGCGTCGCTCGGGCAGGCGGAGCGATCGGCTCCGGCCCGCCGCTCCGTGCGCCGCGTGCTCGACGGCCGGACGGGCATCGCGCCCGGCCCGCGCGCCGGGCGCGGGCCGGCGACTGGACGGACAGTTGCTGCCGTCCCGTCGGAGTGAGCCCTCCCGGAAGGGCGTGGACTGCGGAACGCGGTCCTCCACGGGCGACGGGACGATGCGTGCACGGCCTTCCCGGGCTGACGCGAGTCCCTTGTCACTGATGGGTCTCCTTGTCCGGTATGGGCAGTGGCCTCTTCTCCAGCGCCGCGGCCATCACCTCCGGAAAGAGGTCCGGGGTACACGCGAAAGCCGGTGCTCCGAGCGCGCCGAGCGCCGCCGCGTGCTCGCGGTCGTAGGCGGGCGCGCCCTCGTCGGACAAGGCGAGCAGCGTCACGAACTGCACGCCGGACGCCTTCATCGCCGCCACCCGCTTCAGCATTTCGTTGCGGATGCCGCCTTCGTAGAGGTCGCTGATGAGAACCACGACGGTGTCGGCGGGCCGGGTGATCTGGGACTGGCAGTAGGCGAGCGCCCGGTTGATGTCCGTGCCGCCGCCGAGCTGGGTGCCGAAGAGTACGTCGACGGGGTCGTCGAGCTGCTCGGTGAGGTCGACGACAGCCGTATCGAAGACGACGAGCCTGGTCCGCAATGTACGCATGGAGGCGAGCACCGCGCCGAAGACGGAGGCGTAGACGACGGAGGCGGCCATCGACCCCGACTGGTCGATGCAAAGGACGACGTCTTTCTTCACCGCCTGCGCGGCGCGTCCGTAGCCGATGAGCCGCTCGGGGACGACCGTGCCGGCTCCGTCCCCGCCAGGAAGCAGGAGGTAGTTCTTGAGGTTGGCCCGGATGGTGCGGTCCCAGTCGATGTCGTGGTGACGCGGCCGGTTGATCCTCGCCGAGCGGTCGAGTGCGCCGGTCAGCGTGGCCCGGGTGCGGGTGGCGAGCCGCTTCTCCAGGTCGTCGACCACCTTGCGGACGACGGCTCGTGCCGTCTCCTTCGTCGTCTCGGGCATCGCCTTGTTGAGCGAGAGGAGCGTTCCGACCAGGTGGACGTCCGCCTCGACGGCCTCCAGCATCTCCGGCTCCAGCAGCAGCGCGGAGAGACCGAGCCGGTCGATCGCGTCGCGCTGCATGACCTGGACGACGGAGCTGGGGAAGTACGTGCGGATGTCACCGAGCCAGCGGGCGACGGACGGGGCGGAGGCGCCCAGTCCGGCCGAGCGCTCGGTCCCGCCGCGGCCGCCGGACCTGCCCCCGCCGCCGTACAGCGCGTTCAGCGCACCGTCCATCGCGGCGTCCTGTCCGGTCAGCGTGCACCCGGTGGACTCGGCGCTGTCCGCGCCCAGCACCATGCGCCACCGCCGGAGCCGTTCGTCGTGCACCGCGCCCCGTCCGGCGGCTCCCGGCCGCTCCGCGTCCGTGCCTGATTCCGTGACCGTCGTCATCCTGTCGCCCCCAGCGGTTCCATGGCGTTGTCGGCACCCTCTGCGCCCTCGGCGTCCAGTCCCAGCAGCAGCCGCAGCACCGGCACCACCGCATCTGCCCGCGCCTCGTCGAGGCCGGGCCCGAAGCTGGGTGCGGCCGTCCCTGCGGCGGTCGCGGCCGGTGCCCCGGCGGCCGGACCGCGTCGTACGAGCTCACCGAGCGTGCGCCGCACGCCTGCTTCGTACGCCGAGAAGGTGCGGCGCAGCAGCGGGAGCACATCGGTGAACGTGTCGGCGGGGACACCGGCCAGCCAGGCGTCGACCAGGCCGAGCAGCCGCTCGTCGTGGACAAGGAGCATGCCGCCCCCGTCGGCCCCGCCGACGAACCCCTCGATCCAGGCCGCCGCGTCGGCCGGGGGTGTGCCGGGCGAGAGGGCGAGGCCCATCAGCCGTGCCGCGTCGTCCTCTTCGAGCTGCCCGTCGTCGAGGAGCAGCCGCGTCGAGCGGCCCCGGATGACGCCCGCGACCGTGTCCCGGGCGGCCAGCTTGTGCAGCACGACGGCCCAGCGCTCACGGAGTCCGTCCGCCGGTACGGTTCCGGCGAGCAGCCCGATCGCGGTGTGAACGCCGTCCACCTTGCGGCGCAGTTCGGCGGCTCCGTCGGCGTCGAGCCCGGTGCAGGCGGGCGGCAGTCCGACACAGACCCGCTCGGCGAGCCCGGCCGCGACCTCGCCGAGCGCCGCGGTGTCCGTGGACCGGACGTCCCCGTACCGCAGGGTGCGGGCGAGGGCGGGCAGGGCGTCGGCGAGGTGGCCCACGTCTGCGTCGAGCGCGGCGCGGTCGGCGAGGGCCCGCATCACCACGGGCAGTGCCTCGGGCAGTTCGGCGAGGAGACAGCGCTCGGCGAGCGTGGTGACCTCGGCGAGGGCGGTCGCCGACACGGCCTCCGATTCGGCCTTGGCGGTCGCTGCGGAGAGCACGGTGGTGCCCCAGACCCCGGCCTCCGCGACACGTACGTGCAGCTCGGGCTCCCAGTGCAGCCGCCAGGTCTCCCGGAAGGTGCCGGTGCTCCCCCGCCCGGTGGCCGGTTCGCCCCAGCCGACCGCGAGGAGCCGCAGGCGGTGCAGCAGGCGACTGCGGGACGCGTCGGTGTCCTTGCGGAGGTCGAGCTCCAACTCCCGTTCCTGCGCTTCCGGTTTGAGCCGCAGGGTGCGCTGAAGCCTGGTGAGGTCGCGCTGCAACGGCACGGCCGGGGCGGTGTCCGGCACCTCGCCGAGCGTCTCGCCGACGATGAGCCGGTCCCGGACGAGCGCGAGCGGCACATCGGAGCCCTCGCACATCACCGCCCGGATCGCGTCCGTCGTCTCGTCCAGACCGGCGAGCGGGCGGCCGCGCATCGCCGCGAGGGTCCCGGCGAGCCGGACGGCCTCGATGACATGGGCGGAGGACACGAACCGGTCCTCGTCGCGCAGGAGTCCGGCGACCTTGGTCATCCACCGCTCGACGGGACGGTCGGGGGCGGCGAAGAGGTGTCCGTACCAGCCGGGCGAGTCGATGCCCGCCCCGTATCCGCTGTGCCGGGCGAGCCGGCGATGGGTCCAGGGCACCCACGTCAACTCGGCCTTCACTTTGGGCAGTCCCTTGACGAGGGCCCGGTCGGCGGTGACGGTCGTCCGCGCACCGAGCGCGGGCACGTGCCAGGCGCCGCAGACGACAGCGATGTCGTCCCCGAACTCCTTGCGCGCGGACCGCAGCTGGATCCGCATGTACGCCTCGCGGACGGCGTCGCGGGGATGCCCGCCGTCCCCGTACACCTCGCGCAGCGCCGTCATCGCCTCGCTGAGCGCGGCGAACGGCGCGCGCGGGTCGGCGAGTTCGCCGTTCGGTGCGCGGTGTTCGACGACGTCCTCCCACCAGCGCTCCGGGTCGTCGTATCCGGCGGCTTCGGCGAGGGCGCCGATCGGGTCGAACGGAGGCGCGGCGACCGCGTCGGCCGGGGCAGCTTCCCGAGCTCCCCGATCATTGTCCTCGCTCCCGTCCGGAGAGTCGGTCATGGCCAGGGAATGCGCCGCGGGCAGGTCGATGAAGCGGACCGGGACGTCGTGGCCCAGCGCCCAGCGGATCGCGACCCACTCGGGCGAGAACTCGGCCAGTGGCCAGAACGCCGCCCGCCCCGGATCGTCCACTGCATGAGCGAGCAGCGCGACGGGTGGCCGCATCTGCTCGTCGGCGGCGAGCGGCAGGAGTGCGTCGCCCTCGGGCGGCCCCTCGATGAGGACCGCCTTCGGAAGGGCGGCCTCCAGCGCGGCACGGACCGCGCGGGCGGAGCCGGGCCCGTGGTGCCGGACCCCGAGCAGCAGCGGCCCGGCGGCGGGCACTGCCCCGGTCATACGGAGACCTCGCGGCAGGCGCGGTAGAAGTCCTTCCAGCCGTCCCGCTCCCGGACCACCGTCTCCAGGTACTCCTGCCAGACCACCCGGTCCGCCGCCGGATCCCGGACGACCGCGCCGAGGATGCCGGCCGCGACATCTCCGGGGCGCAGCACTCCGTCGCCGAAGTGGGCCGCGAGCGCGAGACCGTTGGTGACGACGGAGATGGCTTCGGCCGTGGACAGCGTGCCCGACGGGGACTTGAGCTTGGTGCGTCCGTCCGTCGTGATGCCGTCGCGCAGTTCACGGAAGACCGTGACCACCCGTCGGATCTCGGCCATGCCGTCGGGGGCGGCCGGAAGGTCGAGCGAGCGCCCCATCTGGTCGACGCGCCGGGACACGATGTCTACCTCGGCGTCGGGCGTGGCGGGCAGCGGCAGCACGACCGTGTTGAACCGGCGGCGCAGGGCGCTGGACAGCTCGTTGACCCCGCGGTCGCGGTCGTTGGCCGTCGCGATGACGTTGAACCCCCGGACGGCCTGGACCTCCTGACCCAGCTCCGGAACGGGGAGCGTCTTCTCCGACAGGATCGTGATGAGCGAGTCCTGCACATCGGCGGGGATGCGGGTGAGCTCCTCGATCCGCGCGGTCATGCCCTCGGACATGGCACGCATCAGCGGGCTGGGCACCAGTGCATCGCGGCTGGGTCCGTGCGCCAGCAGCTGCGCGTAGTTCCACCCGTAGCGGACGGCTTCCTCGGGTGTGCCCGCCGTGCCCTGGACGAGCAGCGTCGAGTCGCCGCTGACAGCGGCCGCGAGGTGTTCGGAGACCCAGGTCTTGGCGGTACCGGGAACGCCGAGGAGCAGCAGCGCCCGGTCGGTGGCGAGCGTCGTCACGGCGACCTCGACGAGGCGGCGCGGCCCCACGTACTTGGGTGTGATCACCGTCCCGTCCGCCAGCACACCGCCGAGGAGATAGGCGGCCACCGCCCACGGGGACAGCTTCCATCGGGCGGGACGCGGGCGGTCGTCGGCTGCGGCGAGCGCCTTCAGCTCGTCGGCGAAAGCGTCCTCGGCATGCGGGCGCAGAGCTGCTGCGCCGACGCCTGCGGTGGTTTCGGACACGGTCATGGATCCCCCTCCAGATCGGTCGACCGGATGTGGTTCCCACCGTGCACCACACCACTGACAATCGGCTGTCTCCGCAGGTCGGAGCCGATTGTCAGTGCCGCGTCCTACCGTCGTCGCCATGCTGCTATCTCACGGGGGAGAACCCTCGCGCACCGCTGCTCCAGTGGCGCGCTGGACGGTGGAGCAGGTGCTGGCCCTCACTCCTGACGAGTCATCACGCAAGGCGGGAGGCAAGCTCGGTTCGGCCGGGCCGTGGTCCGGTGCGGGCTGCGACGGGTCGGGCGCGGTGTGGGGTCTGTGCAAGGGAAGCGGAAGCAAGCCGTACCGGACGGTGGTCGATACGACGGGCCCCGCATACAAGTGCAGTTGCCCCAGCCGGAAGTTCCCGTGCAAGCACGCCCTGGGTCTGCTGCTGCTCTGGGCGTCGGACGAGGCGGTGCTCGGGCCGGCGGAGGTGCCGGACTGGGCCCGGGAGTGGCTCGACGGCCGGCGCGGACGCGCGGCGGCGAAGGCGGCTGCGGGTGGCTCCGCGGCGGCTCCGGCGGACCCGGAGGCCGCCCGGCGGCGCGCCGAGCGGCGGGCCGGGCGGATCACCGGCGGCGCAGAGGAGCTGGAGCAGCGGCTGATGGACCTGGTGCGCGGCGGTCTGGCGGCGGCCGACCAGTCGGGGTACGGGCTGTGGGAGGAGACGGCGGCCCGCATGGTCGACGCACAGGCCCCGGGACTTGCCGGCCGGGTCCGTGAGTTGGAGGCGATCCCGGCGTCCGGCCCCGGCTGGCCGGCGCGGTTGCTGCAGGAGTGCGCGCTGCTGCATCTGCTGGACACCGCCTGGCTGGGCATCGACCGGCTGCCGGATCCGCTGGCCGCGACGGTCCGTACGCGGGTGGGTCTGACATCCCCCGCCGACGGCCTCCCGGTCCGTGACCGGTGGCTGGTCCTCGCCCAGTACGACACCCCGGACGGCAGAATCGTCACGCGTCGGATCTGGCTGCTCGGAAAGGACTCGGGCCGCACCGCGCTGCTGCTGTCCTTCGGAGCGGCCGGGCGCTCCCCCGGGCAGGCCCTGCCGGTGGGCGTCACGCTCGACGCCGAACTCACGCCGTATCAGGGGGGCGGGCAGCTACGGGCGGAGCTGGGCGCGCAGTTCGGTACGCCGGTGCCGTCCGGCACTCCCCCTCGGGGCTCCACGACCGCGGCCGCGGCCGCCGCGTACGGGCGCGCCCTGCGGGACGACCCCTGGCTGGAGTCCTGGCCGGCGACGCTGCGCGAGGTCATACCGGTGCCCTCGGGCGACGGCTGGCAACTGGCGGACGCCACAGGCGGTACGGCCCTGCCCGTCGTCCCGTCGGCGCTGTCCCGGCCGGGCCTGTGGAAGCTCGTCGCGCTGTCCGGGGGTGCGCCCGTCACGGTGTTCGGCGAATGCGGCCACCGCGGCTTCGACCCGCTCGCCGCCTGGGCCGATGGCTCCGACGGCGGTGCGGCCGAGACCGTACCGCTCATCTGATCCTTGGAGGAGGACCGATGCCCAGTACAACCACCCCGTGGGAAGAGCTCGTCACCTCGGCGTTGCTCGGCACCGATCGCCGACCGTCCATGGCGGGCGGTGATGGGGGGCCGGTCGCGCTCCTGGACGCGGCGGCGCTGCAGACCGTGCGGCACAGAGCCGGACTGCTGCCCGCGCCCGCGGCCGCACGGCCGGGGACGGCGCCCGCCGATCCCCGGCCGCCCCTGCCGCCGGCCGCGCGGCGCAGACTCGCCCAGCTGCTCGCCGACCGGTCGGCGCCGGGCACTGCGGGCGGTCGGCGCGGTGCCGCGCCGGATCTCACCGAGCTGATCCCGCAGTGGCTGGCCACAGCCGGTCTGCACGGCTACCGGGCTCCGGCGGCGCTGCTCCCGGCGCTGTTGGACGCGGCCCGCGCCCGTACCGACCTGCGGCCGCAGGCCCTGGCGTTCGCCGGGCCGCGCGGGCTGTGGCTGGCCCGGCTGAACCCCGAGTGGAAGTTCGCGCTGCGCGGCTCGGCCGGCGGCGCGCCGCGGCCCGAGGTGACGGACCCGGAGGCGGTACGCAGGCTGTGGGAGGAGGGCTTGTTCGCCGAGCGCGTCGCCCTGCTCGGGGCTGTACGCGCGCATGATCCGGGGAACGCGCTCGCGCTGCTGACCAGCACGTGGCCGACGGAGCGTGCCGAGGACCGGCTGATGTTCGTGGACTCGCTGCGTACCGGGCTGTCCGGTGCGGACGAACCGTTCCTGGAGCAGGCGCTCTCCGACCGCAGCCGCAATGTCCGCGCGACGGCCGCCGAGCTGCTGTCCGCGCTGCCGGAGTCGGCGCTGGCCGGGCGGATGGCGGCCCGTGCGGCGTCGTGCGTGAACCCGGACCTGACGGCCAGTTCCGCGTCCATCGCCGTGGAGGCACCGCATGAATGCGATGCGGACATGCAGCGCGACGGCGTGGTCGCGGCGCCGCCGTCCGGCCGGGGCGAACGGTCCTGGTGGCTGGGCCAGTTGGTGGAGTCGGCCCCACTGTCCACCTGGCCGGCGCGGTTCGGCGGGCGTACGGCGCAGGAGATCGTCGCGCTGCCCGTCGCCGACGGCTGGGGTGAGGAGCTGCACGCGGCGTGGTGCCGGGCGGCGGTGCGGCAGCGGGCCCCGGAGTGGGCCCGCGCGCTGCTGGGCGCCCCCTCTGTGCCCCCGTCGAACGGCCCCGCAACGGCGTCGCTCGCCGAGCGCTCCAAACTCCTCGCCACACTGCCCGATGCGGAACGGGCCGCGTGGGTGGCCGACTTCATTGCCGCGCATGGGCTGTCCGAGGCGTTCCAGCTCCTGGGGGTCTGCGCGATTCCCTGGGCGGAGCCGCTGGGCAGATCGGTCGTCGACGCACTCGACATCGCCCGCGACGCGGGGAGTTATCCGTGGAGCTTCAGCGGCGTGATGGGCCTCGCCGAGCGTTGTCTGAACCCGGCGGAGGCGGACCGCCTGGAGGTCCTCACGGCGACACCGGACGAGCCGGAGGGTGCGTCGCCGGGAGCCGCCGGCTACTGGTCGGAGGCCTTCCGGCGTCTGGTCTCCACCCTGCGGCTGCGCGCGGCGATGGAGGTGGAGCTGATGCCGGAGGCGATGTAGGGGCTGCGGTGGTGCCGGCGGCGGGTTGCACGGCCCGCGCCGTGCTGTGTCCTCAATCTCCCCACGGTCTCCAGGGCATGGGGGACCCCTTCGACGGGCTCGGTCTCGCACCGGGCAGGCGATTGAGGACACAGGACACCGGGCGGACGGACGCCCCGGCCCGCCCGGGTCAGGCGTCTGCGGACTGGCGGACGTTGGCGTTCACCCAGTCGACGATCGAGCCCGTCGTCGCACCCGGGGTGAAGATCGCCGCGACGCCCTGCTCCTTCAGCGGCGCGATGTCCGCCTCGGGGATGATGCCGCCGCCGAAGACCTTGATGTCCTCCGCCTCGCGCTCCTTCAGGAGCTCGATCACCTTGGCGAAGAGCGTGTTGTGCGCGCCGGAGAGGATCGAGAGGCCGATCGCGTCGGCGTCCTCCTGGATCGCGGTGTCCACGATCTGCTCGGGCGTCTGGTGGAGGCCGGTGTAGATGACCTCCATACCGGCGTCGCGAAGCGCCCGCGCGATCACCTTGGCCCCGCGATCATGGCCGTCCAGGCCCGGCTTGGCCACCACCACACGGATCGGACCGGTCACACCCATCACTGCCTCCACATGCGTCTCCCGTGCCGGAAAGGGCCGGGGATGTGAACGAACGTTATCGACAGCATCCCGCAACCCGCCGTTTCGCGGTGGGCCGGGAGGGGGAAATCACACCTGGGACATGTTCGCCAGGCCCCGTTCCCGCATCACGCGGCACACCTGCCGCGCGGGCCACGGAGGCAAGGGGAGCCGCAACGAGGTCGCCGTACCACCGCGCCGTCAGCCGCACGGCACGGTGGTACGGCCCGTCGACACGGTGGTCCGACCAGCCACCCGCGCCTCTGCCACGGCGCCCCATGAGGGCATACGGGGACCTGAGCCGCCTCCCGTGCGCCGAAGCAGGAGGTCGGCCATGAAGGTCCTGCCTTTTCATCCGCTACTGCTGCGCCAGCCGTGTCTGCGCCGCGCCTGGCTGTCATCGGCACTACTGAGAGCCACCGCGCTGGAGCTGGTCGTGCTCGTCGGGCACGTACTCCTCTACCCCTCGGGCATGACCGGGGAGCGGCATGACGCGACGCCCCCGGCCGAACAGCCGCCCACCGCACCGGCCGGAGCCCGGGCCCTGCCCACCGAGAGCCTCGAGCGGCGGCCCGTCGTGCTCCTGCACGGGTTCATCGACAACCGCTCCGTGTTCGTCCTGCTGCGCCGTTCCCTCGCCCGGCACGGCTGGCACCATCTGGAGTCGCTCAACTACTCACCACTGACCTGTGACATCCGCACGGCCGCCGAACTTCTCGGCCGGCACGTCGAGGAGATCTGCGCCCGCACCGGTCACCACGAGGTCGACATCGTCGGCCACAGCCTCGGTGGCCTGATCGCCCGGTACTACGTACAGCGGCTGGGCGGTGACCAGCGGGTCCGCACCCTGGTCACTCTCGGCACACCGCACGGGGGCACGGCTGTCGCCCCGCTGGCGAGTGCGCACCCCGTCGTGCGCCAGATGCGTACAGGCTCCGCACCGATCGAGGAACTGCGCAGGCCGGCACCCGGCTGCCGCACCCGGTTCGTGAGCTTCTGGAGTGAACTGGACCGGGTGATCGTCCCGGCCGAGGCAGCCTGCATCGACCATCCGGATCTCGACGCACTGAACGTACGCGTCTGCGGTATCGGTCATCTCGCGCTCCCCGTGCACCCGGCCGTCGCCGCCGCGGTCCGCCAGGCACTGGAATCCCGCGCATCGATGGCCGTAGACGCGGAGTCCTCAGGACCCACGGAAGCCTCAGGGG
Source organism: Streptomyces sp. NPDC051286 (assembly GCF_044455345.1). NCBI lineage: Bacteria > Bacillati > Actinomycetota > Actinomycetes > Kitasatosporales > Streptomycetaceae > Streptomyces > Streptomyces sp. NPDC051286. The sequence continues at coordinate 50,241 of NZ_JBITER010000009.1, forward strand.
CCGCACAAGCCGCAGGACCCACGGAGACCGCCGAACAAGGAGCCACCGGACCAGCAGGAAACCCAGGAGCCGCGTCGGTGGCGTGACCGGTCCGGCCGCACCTGCCCCGAGAGCCTGTCGGGTGACCTTCGATCGGAGAGCGGACGCGGCCTGGTGCGTGCGATTCCAAGGCGCCGGGATGGCCTTGGGTGGGGTCTCCCCTGCTCGAACGAAGTTGAGAGCTTGGGGAAGGAGCTACCAGGGCATTTCGGCAACGCCGGAAGCGTGCGTGCCAGGGCGTGGCCGCCCGATCAGAGGTCACCCGACAGGCTCTGAGGCTGCGGTGACCGCCCGGGCTCGGGCATTGCGGCGGGATGCGCTCAAGCACCACCTAGCAGCGCGGACAGCAACCCTCCGCCCACCCGAGGCCCATCGAATAGAACATGTTTCGAACATAGAGCCAAGGGTCTGTGCACAGCCCCCCGAAAGACGGCCGATTGCCCGTTTCCTGCGAGTCCAGGACCCGACGAAGATTGTCGCCGTCACGTACTGCCGGGTACAGTCGCGGCCACTGCTTTCCCCTGGGATTCCCCCCACCGGGTCCCCAGACCCAGGTCCTGCTGCCGAGGCGAGAGAGAAGTTGGTGAACGACCAGCACCCCTACGCCGGGTATGTCGGTTACGACAGCCACTCCACGGGCAGCTACGACAGCGACCCGCTCTTCGGCTCCCTCCCGGGCAGCTACGACGGCACGTACGACACCACCGCTTACAGCAGCGGCTACGACACCGGACAGGCCGGGTACAGCGGCCCGTACGACTCCGCCCAGTGGGACACCGGCGCACATCAGACCGCCGTGTACGACCCCTACGCCGCCTACGGGACCCAGCACCCGCAGCAGTACGACACCACCGCGACCTGGATGCCGGAAGCCCCGGGCATCCCCGCGCAGGGCGGCGCTCCGGACACCTCGGGCGGGTGGGACACCAACGGCTGGCACCAGATCGGCCAGTGGGCGACGACCGAGACGGCTGCCTACGACACCGGCACGTACGACGCCACGGCCTGGAACACCGGCGCCACGCCCGAGCACGAACAGCAAACCGTGCACACCGCGCACGAGTCGTACGAACCCGAACAAGCCGCGTACGAGACGTACGAGGACCAGGGTTCCTTTGCTCCGTACGAGCCCTACCCGCCGGCCGCAACCGCGGAGCCCGCGGACATCACCGCGACCTCCGAGTTCGGCGTCGTCGACCTGGATTCGGACTTCGACGCCGACACGGACGACGCGGCAGACCGCGCAGACCGGGCGGTGCACCACATCGTCGGCATCCCCCGCCCTGCGAGCCGTTCCGTCACCCGCGGCGGCGGTGGCAGCCGCGGCCGGCGCCGCACCCCCGTCAAGCGTTCCGCTCTTCTCACCGTCGCCGTCCCCTCCGCCTGCGTGATGAGCGTCGCCGGTATCGCCGCCGCCTCCGTCGGCGGACTCGGCAGCAACGGGGACACCAAGGACGACACCATGTCGATGGCGGCCGCCGACCCCGGCAGCGTCAAGCCGGTCGCCGCCAACAACAAGCTCGACACCCAGCTCGCCAACCTCAGCGCCGACGCCGCGAACTTCGCCGACCGCGCCAGCCGCACCCAGGAGCGCATCGACCTGAGGGAGCGGCAGGCCGCCGAGAAGAAGAAGCGCGAGGAGGAGGCCGCCCGGAAAGAGGCGCTGCGGCCCAAGTTCCTGCTGCCGGTCAAGCAGCACGGCCTCAGCGCCTACTTCGGCCAGGCGGGCGTCAACTGGATGTCCGTGCACACGGGCATCGACTTCCCCGTCTCGTACGGCACTCCGGTGATGGCCGCGACCGACGGCACCGTACGCACCCAGTGGAACAGCGCCTACGGGAACATGGCCATCGTCACCACGGCCGACGGCACCGAGACCTGGTACTGCCACCTCAGCAGCACCAGGATCCGCTCGGGCCCCATCAAGGCCGGCGACGTCATCGCCTACTCCGGGAACTCCGGCAACTCCACCGGCCCGCACCTGCACTTCGAGGTCCGGCCCGGTGGCGGAGCGGCCATAGACCCGCTGCCCTGGCTCCGCAGCCACGGCCTCAACCCATCCTGAGCAGCCGATCCCGCCACGGAGCAGGCCCCACCCGCCGACAGGGGGCGGACACCCGCACCCGCCCCGTCGGCTCTGGGGCGGACCCCCAGGGTCTTTCGCTCGGGTCAGCCCTGCATGATCCGAGCGAGTGACCCTAGGAGGGTGCTGAAGATCTTGGCCGGATCAGCGAGCGGCGTCTGGTGCGTGCAGCTGCAAGGCGCCGAAGCGGCCTCATAGCGGAGCTATCAGGCCGTTTTGGCAACGCCGCAGATGTGCGTGCAAGACGCCGGGAGCCCGGCCAAGATCTTCCGTGCCCTCCTAGAGCTTTTCCACCGGCGCGTATCGCAGCAGCAGCTTCTTCGGCCGCTCGTCCCCGAAGTCGACCGTCGCCTTCGCCTGATCGCCGACTCCCTCGACCGCCGTCACCGTGCCGAGCCCGAACTGGTCGTGCGTGACCCGGTCCCCGACCACCAGCGTGACCGTCGGCTTGTCCGAGGTGCGCCGGGTCGCGAAGCCCGAGGGGCCCGAGCGGGCGCGCGACGAGGACAGCGACGACGTGATCCCCGACGTCGGTCCGGCCGGGGCCGCCATCGGCCCGGTCCGCTTCCACTCCAGGTGCTGGTCCGGGATCTCCTCCAGGAACCGCGACGGCGGGTTGTACGAGGGCTGACCCCACGCACTGCGCATAGCCGCCCGCGTCAGGTAGAGCCGCTCACGGGCACGGGTGATCCCGACGTAGGCGAGGCGCCGCTCCTCCTCCAGCTCCTTGACCTGTCCCAGGGCGCGCATGTGCGGGAAGACGCCGTCCTCCATGCCGGTCAGGAAGACCACCGGGAATTCGAGCCCCTTGGCCGTGTGCAGCGTCATCAGCGTGATGACGCCGGAGCCGTCCTCGTCCTCGTCGGGGATCTGGTCGGAGTCGGCGACGAGCGCGACCTTCTCCAGGAACTCGGCGAGTGTGCCCGTACCTTCTTCCCCGGCGGACTCCCCCCGCTCCTGCTCGAATTCGAGCGCGACGGCGGCGAGTTCCTGAAGGTTCTCGATGCGGGTCTCGTCCTGCGGGTCAGTGGACGCCTGGAGCTCGGCGAGATAGCCGGTCCGTTCCAGCACCGCCTCCAGCACCACGGCGGGGCCTGCGCCGGACTCGACGATCGTGCGCAGTTCCTCCATCAGCGTGTTGAACCGCTTGACGGCGTTGGCCGAGCGGGCCGCCATGCCGTATGCCTCGTCGACGCGGCGCAGTGCCTGCGGGAACGTGATCTTCTCACGCAACGACAGGGCGTCGATCATCGCCTCGGCGCGGTCGCCGATACCGCGCTTGGGCACGTTGAGGATGCGGCGCAGCGGAACGGTGTCCTCGGGGTTGGCGAGGACCCGGAGGTAGGCCAGGATGTCCCGGACCTCCTTGCGCTCGTAGAAGCGCACACCGCCGACGACCTTGTAGGGCAGGCCGACGCGGATGAAGATCTCTTCGAAGACGCGGGACTGCGCGTTCGTCCGGTAGAAGATCGCGACGTCGCCGGCCTTCGCGTCGCCCTCGTCGGTCAGCCGGTCGATCTCATCGGCGACGAACTGCGCCTCGTCGTGCTCGGTGTCCGCGACGTAGCCGGTGATCCGGGCGCCCTCGCCCGCCTTCGTCCAGAGGTTCTTGGGGCGGCGGCTCTCGTTGCGCTCGATGACCGCGTTGGCGGCGGAGAGGATCGTCTGCGTGGAGCGGTAGTTCTGCTCCAGCAGGATCGTCGTCGCGTTCGGGTAGTCCTCCTCGAACTGGAGGATGTTGCGGATCGTCGCGCCACGGAAGGCGTAGATCGACTGGTCGGCGTCACCCACGACGCAGAGCTCGGCGGGGGCGTCGGCTTCTCCGGCCGGGCCGACCAGTTCGCGTACGAGCGTGTACTGGGCGTGGTTGGTGTCCTGGTACTCGTCGACGAGGACGTGCCGGAAGCGGCGGCGGTAGTGCTCGGCGACGTCGGGGAACGCCTGGAGCAGATGGACCGTCGTCATGATGATGTCGTCGAAGTCCAGTGCGTTGGCCTCGCGCAGCCGGGACTGGTACATCGCGTACGCCTGGGCGAGCGTCTTCTCGAAGCCGTCCGCCGCCTGGCCGGCGAAGGTCTCCTCGTCGATCAGCTCGTTCTTCAGGTTCGAGACCTTGGCCGTGAACGACTTCGGCGGGAAGCGCTTCGGGTCGAGGTCCAGATCGCGGCAGACCAGGGCCATCAGCCGCTTGGAGTCGGCCGCGTCGTAGATCGAGAACGACGAGGTGAAGCCGAGCCGCTTCGACTCGCGGCGCAGGATCCGGACGCACGCGCTGTGGAACGTCATGACCCACATGGCGTTGGCGCGCGGTCCGACGAGCTGCTCGACGCGCTCCTTCATCTCGCCCGCGGCCTTGTTGGTGAAGGTGATCGCCAGGATCTGGCCGGGGTGCACGCCGCGCTCGGCCAGCAGGTGGGCGATGCGGTGGGTGAGCACCCGGGTCTTGCCGGAGCCCGCACCGGCGACGATGAGCAGCGGCGATCCGGCGTGCACGACCGCGGCGCACTGCTCGGTGTTCAGCCCGTCGAGCAGGGCGGCGGAGTCGATGGCGGGGCGGTGGGCGCCGTCCCGGTAGTACGCGTCCCGAGGCGGCGGGGGCGCGTCGAACACACCCGCGAAGAGGTCCTCCGGCACCGCTTCGGGTGCGGAGTCCTCGGGGGGCGGCGGGGGTTCTTCCTCCGGGTGCTGGAGGCCGGCCAGGAAGCTGTCGTCAAAGAGGCTGCTCATCGCCTCACGAGTCTAGGGCGACACACCGACACTCTGCGGCCGCATGGAGAAGCCCGACCGGAAGGCGCCTACGCATGGAGAGCAGCCACCCACGCCCCGTAAGGAAAACGAGGCCCGGACTACGTCCTCCGGCCCCTCTTCGCCAGGGTCACGAAAACGTATCGGACATATCGAACATCAACCTTCACAGCGGCAACACGGTTGGCTAGCGTGCTCCGTCGGGCGGCCCGTACCCCCTTGAGGCGAACCACGCCGAGCGGGCTCCCACGCCGAATCCGAGCTGCCCACAGGGAAGTTCGGAGCCGGGGACCCACAGGACAAACCGGGGTGAATCGGTCCAAATCCCCACTCGGACCGTAGGGCAGCCTTCCGTTCCGCCCGAACCCGACAGCTAACCCGGTAGGCGGTCCACGGAAGGAGACGCCGGTTTTGGCATCGCATCGCAAACCGCGCAGCCGGGCACGCACCACCACCCCCGCCGTCGGGCTCACGACGGCCGCACTGGCAGGGGTGACCCTGCTGTCGACCCAGAGCGCCATGGCCGCTCCGGGCGCACCCAAGCCCAGTATCGAGGACGTGCAGAAGAAGGTCGACGACCTCTACCGGCAGGCGGGCACCGCGACCCAGCAGTACAACAGGGCGAAGGAGGCCTCCGCCACGCAGCGCGGCAAGGTGGACGCCCTGCTGGAGGACGTGGCCGAGCGCGCCGACAAGCTGAACGAGGCGCGCAGGACCCTCGGCAACTACGCGGCCGCGCAGTACCGCACCGGCTCCATCGCCCCGACCGCCACCTTCTTCCTGGCCGACGACCCGCAGTCGTACTTCGACCAGAACCAGCTGATGAACCGGATGACCGCCCAGCAGCAGAAGGCGGTCACGGACTTCCGTACGCAGCAGGCAGCGGCAGCGAAGAAGCGCACCGAGGCGGTGCAGAGCCTGGAGACGCTCACCGAGTCCCAGGCCACGCTCCGGACTAGCAAACAATCCGTCCAGAAGAAGCTGGGCGAGGCGCGCGCGATGCTGTCGAAGCTGACGGCCGAGGAGAAGGCGCGGCTGGCGGCGCTGGAGCGCGAGAAGGAGGCGGAGGCCAAGCGCAAGGCGGAGGAACTCGCCCGCCGGCAGGCCGCCGCCAAGGCCGAGGCGGACCGCAAGGCCGAGGCGGCGGCGAAGGAGGCCGGCTCCACCGGCGGCACGGGCACGGGGACGGGGACGGGCACGGGGACGGGGACGGGCGCGGGAACCGGGACCGGCTCGGACACCAGCGCCACCTCGAAGGCCGAGAAGGTTCTCGCCTTCGCCCGCGCCCAGATCGGCAAGCCGTACGTCTGGGGAGCCACGGGCCCCTCCTCCTACGACTGCTCGGGGCTGACCCAGGCCGCCTGGAAGGCGGCGGGCGTCGACATCCCCCGCACCACCTGGGACCAGGTGGAGGTCGGCACCCGGATAGCCACCGCCAACCTGCAGCCGGGTGACCTCGTCTTCTTCTACGACGACATCAGCCATGTCGGTATCTACAAAGGCGACGGCATGATGATCCACGCCCCGAAGCCGGGGGCGAACGTCCGCGAGGAGTCGATCTACTACATGCCGATCTACGGCAGCGTGCGCCCGGCGTAGCGGCGGGCCCTCATGCGAGAGTGAGCCCCTGCCGGATCCGGCAGGGGCTCACTCTCGCATGAGGGTGGTCCGGCTCAGGTCCAGAGCATCGCGATGAAGATGTTGGCGACCGTCAGTCCGCCGACCGCCGCGAACACGCCCTTCTCGGCCTTCTCCTCGTCCCGCTTGATGTAGACCAGCGCGAGGATCACCACCAGGACCGCCAGCTTCACGCCGATCTTGATGTTGTTGACCGAATGGCCGTCGGCCTGGTTGAGCCCGACCAGCGCGACGCCGGTGACCAGCATGGTCAGCGCGCCGTGCAGCATCGCCGGGACGAAGCGTGCCGTGCCCGCGCCCATCGCCTTCATCTGGGTCAGGAAGCCGCCCAGGAGGGCGGCGATGCCGATGATGTGCAGCGCGACGAAGACATTGATGAGTACGTCCATGAGGCAGCAGCCTAGCCGGGGCCATATCACCCCTCTTCGGCGAGGTGGGGGCTCCTTGATATTTCGCTTGCATCTGCACCAATTGCCTGACTCTGATGTAATTTTCCAGTCACTCAACGACAACGCATCGCCAAGTTCGGGCAATAACCGTCATTACGACTCTTCCCCGCGCCCCGGGCTTAGCGTCCCTGTCCAGGTGGCCGGCTTCACCACCGCTCCGCACCCGGACGGCAGCCCGGTCACCCCGCCGAGAAATCCGGCGGCGGGCCGCTCCCCCTGTTGGCGTCCCGCCGCCGGACCTCAGCGGCCCGCCGGTAGGCCCCGACGGGCAGTCGACGCAAGGAGCCCCGCCCCCGTGGCAGCGCATCGGAAACCCAGGCAGCGCCCGCACCCCGGCTCCGCCGGCCGCACCGCAGCCAGCCTCGCCTTCGCCGCGGCGGCGACCGCCGCCGCCCTGCCGGGCTCCGCGCACGCCGAACCACAGCCCACCCCCGCCCGGATCAAGGCCGCGGTGGACCGGCTGTACCACGACGCCGAGGTCGCCACCGAGCAGTACAACGGCGCGAAGGAGAAGGCGACCACCGCCGCCAAGTCCCTGAACGCGCTGCGCGACGAGGCCGCCCGCAGGACCGAACGCCTCAACGCCTCCCGCAACGCACTCGGTTCGCTCGCCGCCGCGGAGTACCGCACCGGCGGCCTCGACCCCGCCGTGCAGCTGGCGCTGTCCTCGGACCCCGACCAGTATCTGCAACGGGCCTCGTACGTGGACCGGGCCGTCGACCGCCAGGCGGCCGAGGTCTCCCACGTGCAACGGCAGGTCACCGAGATCGCCCAGCTGCGCGCGGAGGCGGAGGACGAGCTGGCGGCCCTCACGGCCCGCCGGGCCGACCTGAAGAAGTACCGGACGACGGTCAGGGCCAGACTGGCCGACGCCCAGAAGCTCCTCGACACCCTCTCCCCCGCGGAGCGTGCCGAGTTCGAACGCGCGGACACCGCCCGAGGCGCCGCCCGCGCGGATCGCAGCGCCCTGCGCTTAGGCACCGCCCAGGCCCCCAACGCCCGCGCCGCGGAGGCCATCGCGTTCGCCTACGGGGCGCTCGGCAAGCCGTACGTCTGGGGCGCGACCGGACCGTCCTCGTTCGACTGCTCCGGGCTGACCCAAGCCGCCTGGCGCTCCGCCGGCGTATCGCTCCCCCGCACCACATACACCCAGATCAACGCCGGCCAGAACATCCCCCGCTCCGAACTCGCCCCCGGCGACCTGGTGTTCTTCTACTCCGGGATCAGCCATGTCGGTCTCTACATCGGCGACGGACAGATGATCCACGCGCCCCACCCCGGAGCGCCGGTCCGCATCGCGCCGATCGACGGCATGCCCTTCGCGGGAGCGACCCGGGTCGCATAGGCTCCCTTGCTGCACAGTTCGCGGTCCTGAGTCCTTCAGTCCCACCGGACCGGTCGAAGGGGAACCCCGTATGCCATTGGACACCGACGTCCAGACCTACGCCCAGACACTCGCCCTCCGCTCCCCCGGCCGCCTCCGGGTCGGCCCGTTCACCGTCCGCCACAAACCGAACTGGTCGCTGAAGTACGCCAATTACGCGATCCCGGACCGGGACGCCGAACCGACCGCGACCGACGTGCAGGAGCTGATCGCCGCATTTCGCGAACGGGACCGGATGCCGCGCCTGGAGTATCTGCCTGGCTGGGCACCCGCGGTCGAACCCGCCCTTCTCGCCGCCGGGTTCACCGTCGAGGACCGTCCGCCGATCCTGGCGTGCACACCCGGCGACCTCCTGCCGCCGAAGCCCGTCGACACCCTCGTGCTGGCCGAACCGGCCACCGACGCCGAGTTCGACGCCGCCGCCCGCGTACAGCACCACGGATACGGCGGGACCGGGGAGCCCGAGGGCGGCCAAGCCGATTGGCTGCGCGACGCGGTGGCAGGCGGCGGAGTGGCGGCGCTCGCCACCCTCGACGGCACCCCGGCGGGCGCGGGCGGCTGCTCGGTCCCGGTCGACGGCCTCACCGAACTGACCGGGCTCGCCGTCGCCGACGCCTTCCGCCGCCGCGGCATCGGCGCCGCACTCTCCGCCCATCTGACTGCGGCCGCGTTCGCGCGGGGCTGCCGGATGGTGTGGCTGGAGCCGGCCGACGCCGCTGTGGAACGGATCTACGCGGGCATCGGCTACCGAAGGGTCGGCGAGAAACTCAACATCTCCGTCGACCCCGAACGGGAGAACAGCTGACTCAGAGCCTGTCGGGTGACCTTCGATCGTGCCAGGGTGTGGCCGCCCGATCAGAGGTCACCCGACAGGCTCTCAGACCAGCCGTCGGGCCGTCGCCCACCGCGTCAGCTCGTGACGGTTCGACAGCTGGAGCTTCCGCAGCACCGCCGAGACATGCGACTCGACCGTCTTCACCGAGATGAACAGCTGCTTGGCGATCTCCTTGTACGCATAGCCGCGCGCGATCAGCCGCAGCACCTCGCGCTCGCGCTGCGTCAGCCGGTCCAGGTCCTCGTCGACCGGCGGTGCGTCCGTCGAGGCGAACGCGTCGAGGACGAAGCCGGCCAGCCGGGGCGAGAACACCGCGTCGCCTTCCTGCACCCGGAAGACCGAATCGACCAGGTCGGTGCCGGTGATCGTCTTGGTGACGTAGCCGCGGGCGCCACCGCGGATGACACCGATGACATCCTCGGCGGCGTCGGAAACGGACAGCGCAAGGAACCGCACCGGGTTCTCGACCGCGCCCATCAGCGGGGCGCAGCGGCGCAGCACCTCGACGCCGCCGCCGCCCGGCAAGTGCACGTCGAGGAGGACGACCTCGGGGCGGGTCGCCGTGATGACGGTGACCGCCTGGTCGACGTCGGCGGCCTCGCCGACGACCTCGACACCGGTCTCCTCGGTGCGGCCGATCTCGGCCTGGACTCCGGTGCGAAACATCCGGTGGTCGTCGACGAGCACGACCCGTACCCGGCGCTCCGGGCCCCCGGCCGTTTCGGTGGTCTCCGTCATTCGCTCGCCCTCTCCATCTCCAGCTCGACCTCCGTGCCCCCGCCGGGCACCGAACGCAGCCGCGCCGTACCGCCGTTGCGCTGCATCCTGCCGATGATTGATTCTCGTACGCCCATTCTGTCCCCCGGTACGGCATCCGGATCGAATCCCGGTCCACGGTCCCGTACGGAGACGAAGACCGTGCGCCCCTCGACCTCCGCGTAGACCTGCACGGCGCCGCCCTCGCCACCGTACTTCGCGGCATTGACCATCGCCTCGCGTGCGGCCTGCATCTGTGCGGCGAGCTTCTCGTCGAGCGGGCAGTCGCCGACCACGACGACCTCCAGCGGGACGCCGTGCTTGTCCTCGACCTCGGCGGCGGCGCGTTTGACCGCTTCGGCGAGGGTCTCCGGTTCGTCGCCCTCGTCCTTGCCGGTGCCCTCGGGGTTGTACAGCCAGTTGCGCAGCTCGCGTTCCTGGGCGCGGGCGAGTCTGCGGACCTCGTTGCCGTCGTCCGCGTTGCGCTGGATCAGGGTGAGGGTGTGCAGCACGGAGTCGTGGACGTGAGCCGCGACCTCGGCGCGTTCCTGGGCCCTGATGCGCATCAGGCGTTCCTCGGACAGGTCCTGGGTCATGCGGACGAGATAGGGACCCGCCAGCAGCGCGATGCCGGTGAGGACGGCGATCGCCGCGGTCAGGACATTGCCGAGCTGGGCCGCGGAGCCGCGTACCACCATGAACACGGCGAGTCCCAGGCCGACCAGGGCGACCCCGGCCAGCGCCCGGGCCAGATGCAGCACCCGGCGGCGGCCTCCGACCTCCATCCAGCGGGCCCGGCGGGCGTTGTCGGCCTGCCGCCACACCAGGACGGAGCCCGCGCCGATCAGCAGCGTCGGCCAGATGTAACGGTCCGCCTCGCTGCCCATGTCGACGTTGCCGACGAAGATGACGGCGCCGATGAGGAGCGCGAGGAGGGCGAACACCTGCCCCTTGTCGGGCTTGCGGAGCCTGCGCCGGCCGTCGGGGGCCGTCTCGAACATGGAGCGCGGCGTCTCGACGCCGCCGACGCCGAGCGGGACGACGATCCAGAACACGGCGTAGAGCAGAGCCCCGAGGCCGTCCGCGAAGAACAGTCCGAGGAAGACGAACCGCACCCAGACGACGGGCAGCCCGAGATGTCCGGCGAGACCGCGCGCGACGCCGCCGAGCAGGCGTCCGTCGGCGCTGCGGTACAGCTTGCGCAGCGGCGGCTCCTCCGGGTCGGCGCTGAGGGAGCTTGCGGCTCGGGGTGTGGCGGTCGGCATGCCCCGATCGTCACATGGAGGGTGTGCGCGGCGGTATCAGGGTCTGCCCCCACTTCGACCCTGAGACGGGCAGGTCGCACCCGCCGCACGCCGCGACGGCGCCCTTCAGGGTCCGGGGGAACCAATATCAGGGATCGGCCAGGGTCGGCCCGGGTCCCGTCGGCGCCGGCCGCCCGTCACCATGGAGCCATGACCGTTCCCCAGGACGCCGCGCCCGGCGTCGCACCGCCGCCCGCACCGAGACCGCAGCTGCAGCGCAGCTCGCGGCAGAAAGTGGTGGCCGGGGTGTGCGGCGGACTCGGCCGGTACTGCGACGTGGACCCGGTGATCTTCCGGATCGTGATCGGTGTGTTGTCGGTGACCGGTGGCGTCGGCCTGATCTTCTACGGCTTCGCATGGCTGCTGCTCCCGCTGGAGGGCGAGGAGGAGAACGAGGCGCGCAGGCTGCTGTCCGGCCGGGTCGAGGGGGCGTCGCTGATCGCGGCGCTGTTCGCGCTGATCGGCTGCGGCCTCTTCCTGTCCATGCTGGGCAATGGGGGCACGCTGGCGTTCTCCGCGATGCTGACGCTCGCGGTCATCGGTTTCAGCGTGTGGACGCAGCACCGCAGGACCGCCGCGCCCGAGGACCCGCTGCACCCAACGGCCGCCGCGCAGGCGGTGGCGGACGCCCCGCCGGAGGTGAAAGCACCGCCGTCGCCGGGCAGCCCGTCCTGGTGGCGGGATCCGATCGTCAAGGACGGCACGTCCGGGCCGGTGGGACCGGGGTATCTGTGGGGCCCGGCGGGTGCGGTGGCCGACAGTCCGCCGGTACCCCGCAGGGCGGCGGACTCCCCGTACCGCGCACCCGAGCCGGCCCGGGCCAACCGGGGGCCACGCTCGATCGGCGGCCTGGTCTTTCTGCTCGCCCTGATCGCGGGCGGTCTGGGCGCGGGGCTCAGCTGGCACACGCATCCGCTCGGTACGAGCCTGCAGTTCGGCCTGGCCGCGGCGCTCGCGGTGTTGGGTGCGGGGATGCTGGTCAGCACCTTTCTCGGCAGGACCGGGTTCGGCACCGTCCTGCTGGCAATGATCACGGCGGCGCTGCTGGCGGGCGCGGCCGCGCTGCCGAAGGACATCAGCACCCATTGGGTACGGGAGGAATGGCGCCCGGCGTCGGTCGCCGCGGTCCAGCCGCGGTACAAGCTGGGCAGCGGTGTCGGCAGACTCGACCTGTCGAAGGTGCCGGCCTCGAAGGGTGACACGGTCCGGACGCAGCTGGGGGTCGGCGCGGGCCGGGCGGTCGTCGTCGTACCGAAGGCGGTGACGCTCCAGGTGCGGGCGCACGCCGGGCTCGGCGACATCCGGCTGCCGGGCGATCCGCCGGGCAATGTGGACATCAGCCCGTCGCGGAAGGAACACCGCACGATCGCCCCGCCCGCGGGCGTCACCCCGGCGGGCACGGTCGAGCTGGATCTGGAAGTCGGTATCGGACAGGTGGAGGTCATTCGTGCTGCGTCATGAGATCCGGCCGGGCCGGGCGGTCGCGGGGGTCGCGATGCTCGCCCTCGCCGCCGGTTACGCGGCCGACGCGGCGGGCACCTGGGACGCCCCCTGGGCCTTCTTCTGCCCGGTGTTCTTCGGCGGCCTCTGGCTCGCCGCGACCACGACGTGGATCGGCTACCGTATCCGTCGCCGTCGCGACGCGAGGAAGGCGTCCACGGAGAACGACGCGGCGCCGGCGAGCACCAGTGGCAGCCAGGCCATGAGGTAGGCCAGGTCGTTGCCGAAGTAGTAGGGCTTGACCTGCCAGCTCACGGTCAGCCACAGGCTCAGCGAGATCAGCGCCCCGCCGAGTGCGGCGAGCCGGGCCCGCAGCCCGATCAGGGTGCCGATGCCGACGGCGATCTCACCGAGGGCGATGGCGTACCCGAAGGCTCCCGGGCTCTTCAGTGCGAGATCGACGAGGGCCGGGATCGCGGCGGAGTCGCGCACCGCGTGCATCGTCTCGCCGATGGAGCCGGGGCCCGTGGCGCGGAAGAAGGCACTGTCCGTCAGTTTGTCGAGCCCGGCATAGAGAAAGGTGACACCGAGAAAGATCCGCAGCGGCAGCAGGGCATGCTCCCGCGCCAGCTCCCGGATGCTGACGACCTCGCCCAGACCTCGCGAATTCGCGCCATACCCACGCATAAGACCCCGCCCTTCCGTCGACCCGTCACCAGACCATACGTACGCGGCGAACGAGCTGCTCAGCTGCCCCGCGGTTCGATCAGACCCACGCTGCGGCCGGAGGAAGGACGGTCTGTCGCATCTAGGAGGGTGCTGAAGATCGTGGCCGGATCAGCGGGCGGCGTCCGGTGCGTGCAGCGGCAAGGCACCGAAGCGGCCTCATAGCGGAGCTGTCAGGCCGTTTTGGCAACGCCGCAGATGTGCGTGCGAGACGCCGGGAGCCCGGCCAGGATCTTCAGTGCCCTCCTAGTCCGTGACGTCGATCTCGACCCGGTTCGTCTCCACGCCGGCGGCGGTCACGACCTGCACGTCCACCCGTCCGGGTTCCACCTCCACCGGGACCGGCACGGTGAGCACGGTGTCGGTCGGGTTGGCGAAGCCTCCGGTGACCGGGATCAGCGGGACATGGACATGGACCCGGCCGATCCGGACCACCATGCGGGCCAGCCGGTCCGGGGCCCCGGCGCCGGGCGGCACAAAGCCCGCGCCGCGGATCTCGATGTCGTCGCCGGTACGGATCGGCGCGTCCAGGTCACCGGCCTCCCGGGCCCGTACGACGGACAGCACGACCGGGCGCCCGCCCTCCGCGTGCTTCCCCGCGAAGTACGTCGCCGCGGAGACCGCCACCAGCAGGGCCAGCCCCCAGGGCAGATCGGGAAGCTGCTCGGGCCGGCGGGCCAGCCGGACCGCGGAGAAGAGGACGGCTACGGCGCTCACCAGCACGTACTGCACATCCGTGAAACTGCCGCGCCCGGAGTCGTCGGTGAGCAGATCGGCGGCGCGCGGCCGGTCCGCCCGCAGCTTCTGCAGGCGCTGTGCGAGGACGCGTACGGTCACCACCCGGCGCACGAGCACGGCGACGGCGCACACCAGCGCCAGCACGGTCAGCACCCCGGCGCCACGCGCCAGTTCCAGACCGTCGATCAGCGCGTCGCGCTCCGCGTGGCCGGAGGCCCCTGCCAGCTGCAGCGCGAGGACGAGTACGGAGAAGACGGCGAGCAGCACCCAGGCGACGGCGACCGCACGGGAGGTGGAGAGCCGGTTGTCCTCGCCGATCAGCGGGGCGAGAACGCCGCCGCGGGCCCGGTGGAAGCGGGCGGCGCCGGTCAGCAGTGCCGCGGTGACGACCCCGGCGAGCAGACCGGCGGTGCGGGCGGTCGACCAGCCCGCGCCGATCGCGGTGACCGACTCGCCGATGACGAGCACGGCGACGCTCCCCCAGACGACGGCCAGGGTGCGCTGCCAGACCCGGTGGAGCCAGGCGTCGCCCTCCTCCCGGCTGCGTTCGGCGACCGTGCGGGCCGACTCGGTCAGCTCGTCGGAGACCCACTGCCGGGTCGCGGACGCGGACTGGGCGACACCGGTCGGCAGGCCCTGACCCGCGGCGAGTCCGTCCCGTTTGGCCAGGAAGGCGGCCACCGCGCGCCGGTGCCCCTCGCGCGCTCCGTGCGGGCAGTCGCCGCACGTACAGCCACCGCCGTGCGCGCCTTGTCGTGCCTCGTCCAACGCCACGGAGAACGCCGCCCTTTCCCGCCCCAGTACCGCCAACTGACCACCGATTGCTGCGAATTGTGCCGTACGGGACGATCAGATGCCGCATCGGGGCGGCCCGGACGCGCAGATCGTCAGAACGTTCGAGCAATCCGCTTCCACAGCGGCTGGTAATTGATCCAGGCCACCAGGTCGCTGCCGAGCTGTTCACGGGTGGCGACGGCGTCCTGGTGCTCGATCAGCACCGGCTTCCCAGCCGCCCGCGCGGTCAGCTGCACCTGGCAGGAACGCTCCATGGTGAGGAACCACCAGGCGGCCGCGTCCACCGAGTCACCGACGGTCAGCAGCCCGTGGTTGCGCAGAATGATCGCCTTGCGGGTGCCGAGCGCGGCCGCGATCCGGCACCCCTCGTCCTCGTCGACCACGACGCCCGTGTAGGCCTGGTAGACCGCGTGATCCTCGTAGAACGCGCAGGATTCCTGGGTGATCGGCTCGATGAACTCACCGAGCGTGGACAACGCCCGGCCGTGCAGGGAGTGGGTGTGCGCGACGGCGACGACGTCCGGGCGCGCCCGGTGCACCTGGGCGTGGACGGCGAACGCCGCCTGATTGACGTGGTGGCGCCCCTCGACGACCTGCCCGTCGCCGTTGACCAGGATCAGATCCTCCGGGCCCATCACGTCGAAGGGGGCGCCGAACGGGTTGACCCAGAAGCAGTCGGCGAACTCCGGGTCCCGCGCGGTGAGGTGGCCGGAGACCCCGTCCTCGTACCCGTACTCACCGAAC
Organism: Streptomyces sp. NPDC051286; assembly: GCF_044455345.1. Lineage (NCBI taxonomy): Bacteria > Bacillati > Actinomycetota > Actinomycetes > Kitasatosporales > Streptomycetaceae > Streptomyces > Streptomyces sp. NPDC051286. The sequence goes on from NZ_JBITER010000009.1 coordinate 65,917, forward strand.
AGCCGCAACGCCCCGGCCAGCCGCTCCTTGCGGTGCGCGCGTTCCTCGCCGGCCGACTCGTGGACGGGCGGCATCGCGAACTGCAGCTGTTCGACGGGGATCGGCGTGGGCTCGGGCATGACGACTCCTCGGGGCTCCCAGGGCATTCGGACGGAAGCTACCGCCGGTCACCGCAGGTGGCCAGAGCGATCACGTATCGATTCGCCGGAGCGGCGGCCCCGGACACGGCGATGCCGCCGCCCGGATGAACGAGCGACGGCATCGGCATCGGCCCCGCAGTGGGGGTCACTCCCACTCGATGGTGCCCGGCGGCTTGCTCGTCACGTCGAGGACGACGCGGTTGACGTCGGCGACCTCGTTGGTGATGCGGGTGGAGATCTTCGCCAGGACCTCGTACGGCAGGCGCGACCAGTCGGCCGTCATCGCGTCCTCGGAGGAGACGGGGCGCAGCACGATCGGGTGACCGTAGGTGCGGCCGTCGCCCTGGACGCCGACCGAGCGGACGTCGGCCAGGAGGACCACCGGACACTGCCAGATGTCGCGGTCGAGTCCGGCCGCGGTCAGCTCCTCGCGGGCGATGGCGTCGGCCTCGCGCAGCAGGTCGAGCCGGTCCTTGGTGACCTCGCCGACGATCCGGATACCGAGACCGGGACCGGGGAACGGCTGGCGCTGGACGATCTCCTCCGGCAGGCCGAGCTCCTGGCCGACCATCCGGACCTCGTCCTTGAACAGCTGCCGCAGCGGCTCGACGAGCTGGAACTCGATGTCGTCGGGGAGGCCGCCCACGTTGTGGTGGGACTTGATGTTTGCGGTGCCGGTGCCGCCGCCGGACTCGACGACGTCCGGGTAGAGCGTGCCCTGCACGAGGAACGCGACGTCCTCGCCGGCCGCGCCCGCCTCGGCGACGAGCTCGGCCTGGGCCTGCTCGAAGACGCGGATGAACTCGCGGCCGATGATCTTCCGCTTCTGCTCGGGATCGGAAACCCCGGCCAGCGCCTTCAGGAACCGCTCCTCGGCGTCGACGACCTTCAGCTGGACGCCGGTGGCGGCCACGAAGTCCTTCTCGACCTGCTCGGTCTCGCCCTTGCGCATCAGACCGTGGTCCACGTACACGCAGGTCAGCTGGGAGCCGATGGCCTTCTGAACGAGGGCTGCGGCGACCGCGGAGTCCACACCGCCGGAGAGTCCGCAGATGGCGCGCTTGGTGCCGACCTGCTCACGGATCAGCGCGATCTGCTCCTCGACGACGTTCGTCGTGGTCCAGGTCGGCTCGATGCCCGCGCCGCGGTAGAGGAAGTGCTCCAGGACCTGCTGGCCGTACGTGGAGTGCAGGACCTCGGGGTGGTACTGGACGCCGTAGAGCTTCTTCTCGTCGTTCTCGAAGGCGGCGACCGGTACGACGTCCGTGGACGCGGTGACGGTGAAGCCCTCGGGGGCGGCGGAGCAGGCGTCGCCGTGCGACATCCAGACGGACTGCTCGGCGGGCGTGCCCTCGAAGAGCGTGGAGCCGGTCTTGGAGACCGTCAGCGGGGTACGGCCGTACTCACGGGCACCGTTGTCGTCGACGGTGCCGCCGAGCGTGGTGGCCATCAGCTGGAAGCCGTAGCACATACCGAAGATCGGGACCCCGGCCTCGAACAGCGAGCGGTCGAGACTGGGCGCGCCGTCCGCGTACACCGAGGAGGGGCCGCCGGACAGGATGATCGCCCGGGGGTTCTTGGCCAGCATCTCGGCCACCGGCATCGTGGACGGGACGATCTCGCTGTAGACCCGGGCCTCACGGACGCGGCGGGCGATGAGCTGGGCGTACTGCGCGCCGAAGTCGACGACAAGGACCACGTCGGGTGTGGTGTCGGGGGCGGCGGGGGGTGCTGCTGGCACGGGGGCGGCCTTCCGGCGTTGAGAGGGGGGTCGGTTCTGCCGATTCTACCGGGGTTGCGAGGGAGACGGATTTCTGCGCCTTCCGGGGTACGGGCCAGGACCCTTCGGGCGTCGGCCGGAGCGGGGCGCGCGACCGTGCCGTCGGCGGCGTCTCAGCATCCGGGCCGCGCGTTGGCCCATCGCCCGGCCCGGGGCCATACTGGGTCCATGCGTCAGCACACGACCTTCGTCTTTACCTATGGCATCCGGCCCGCCGGCTGCCATGGTCGTGTCTGCTTGAGCAACTGACAAGCAACGTTCCAGGCGCCCCGGGCCGACAGGCCCGGGGCGTTCTGCGTTCGGGGCCCGACCGCTCCGGGGACCACATCCCCCAGGAGTCACACCATGAGCAACAGCACCGCCGCCACGAAGACCCTCATCGAGAAGACCGGTGCGAACACCGATGAGGCCGCCCGGCTGATCGGTGACGCCCGCGAGCGCATCGACGCCCTCGACGACCGGATCATCGGGCTCGTCCAGGAACGGATGGCCGTCTCGGCAGTCATTCAGGAGGCGCGGATCACCTCCGGCGGCCGCCGGGTCAACCTCTCCCGCGAGATGGAGATCCTCGGCCAGTACCGGAAGGCGCTCGGCAAGCCCGGCACCTCGCTCGCGATGACGCTGCTGGAGCTGTGCCGCGGCCGCGTGTGACTCCCCGCAGGTCGGCCGCGCGCAACCCACCCGCGGGCCGGGCGCGCGGCGGCCGACGAGGCTCCGGTGGCTCCGGAGGCGTATCTGAGTTCGGACCGACTCTCACCCGTACGGCGCGTGACCGGCGCGTCGCCGACTTCGTTGGTCCCGGTGTCCGTGCCAGCCAGGGGCGGCTCAGGAAGAAACCACGCGTGGCTCCGCTGGAGCGTGTGGCGTACCGCAGGTACGCCGTGGGACCGCGTCCCAGCGCGCGTGACCGGTCCGCAGGGGACAGCGGCCCTGTCACCCCAAGAGCGGTCGGCTCCGGGGACGCCCGGAGCCGACCGTATCCGGTCGAACGGTTGCGCGGGACGCAACCGATCCAGCACGATACAAGGGGCAAGTCCCTCATATCACACCATCTGCGACATGGGTCGACACCTCGTACGCGCCCCCGTGCGCCGGGGGCGCCGACCCGACGCACCACCTTCCCGCGACGCCACCCCCCGGGGCCGCCCCTCGGCATCGGCGCTGCCCTGACGCCGGTGCTGATCAACAAGGGCCCTGCGGGCCGGTTCACACCGGACCGCGGGGCCCTTGTCATGGAGCGGCGGCGAATTTCCGCGGGTCGCGAGTGACGACGGAGCACCAGGTGGCGCATGTCACATAAGGATTCTGTGAATACCGGGACAACCATTGCGGCGGCCGGCTGGTCATGCATGCAGAACAACGGTCCCACCCGTGACCCCACCGCGGAAGGCCCGTCCCCAACCGCGTACCGCGACCACAGCGGTACACCGGACTTCTGAGGTCTTGATGAAGCTTCGCCGCGCCATGGCGGTCGCCGCCGCCACCGCAGTCATAGCACCCGCAGCCATCCTGGCCGCTCCGGTCGCGTTCGCCGACGACACCGTCACAACCGTCGAGTCGACGACCCCGGAGCCGACCGAGAGCACCGAGGCGACGCCCAGCAATACGCCGTCCGACGAGGTCACCACCACAGCTCCCGCCGAGAACACCTCCTCTCCCGCCGAAAAGGCCGAAAAGACGGACGAGCCTGCCGCGAAGACGTCCAGCACGCCCTCCGCGGACACCGGCGCCACCCCGTCCGGCACGCCCTCCGGCACGCCGTCCAAGTCCGAGGACCCGCAGGAGCCGACCGAGTGCGAGAAGTCCGACCTGGACATCTCGATCAACGGCCTGCCGGGGAAGATCGCCCGCGGCAGTGGTTGGCACAAGTTCACGATGAACGTCTACAACTCGTCGAAGACGACCGTGCGTGAGATCGACTACTTCGCGGGCGCCTCCTCCGACAAGGACGGCAACGACCTGTTCAAGTCGAAGCAGGTCAGCCTCCAGGCGCTCGACCTGGACACCAACACGTGGGAGGACCTCGGCGAGGGCGACCGCGCGGTGGGTTACGTCGGCCAGTCCGACGAGATCCGCGCGGGCTACGAGGTCGACATCCCGCTCCGCATCAACGTGAAGTCGACCGCCCCGGTCGGCGCCGGCTTCACCCTCGGCGCCGGTCTGTACGTCGGCGACAAGGACTGCATGGGCGTCAGCGATGTCGCGTACAAGTTCCAGATCGTGAAGTCCGGCGGCAGCGGTTCGACGCCGCAGACCGGCGGCACCGCTCCGGTCCCGGCCGAGAAGCCGTCCTCCAACACCACGGGTCAGGTCTCCGGCACGCTCGCCGAGACCGGTTCGTCCTCCGCAGTGCCGATGTTCGCCCTCGCGGGCGGCGCGGCCGTAGTGCTCGGCGCCGGTGCGATGTTCGTCGTGCGGCGCCGCAGGAACGGTGACGCCGCCGCGTAACGGGCGAGGTCACCGGTAGGCGTGAGGGGCTGCTCTCGGAGGGGGGTGCAGCCCCTTTCCGCTGTCCGGATCCGGCCCGGTCCGAAAGATCCGAAAGAGAGGCCCTACTGCTTCTTCTTCGGCGGTACCGCCGGCAGACCCAGGAACGGCAGCTTCAGCGCGCCGAACGCCTCCTTCGGCACCGCCGGTGCCTTCGGCTCGACCGCGGCCAGCCGTTCGTACGCCTCGCCCTGCGCCGGGCGCGGGTCCGCCTCCCCCTTGTTGGGCCAGAACGACATGGCCCGCTCCGCCTGCGCGGTGATGGTCAGCGACGGGTTGACGCCGAGGTTCGCGGAGACCGCCGAGCCGTCCACGACCGAGATGCCCGGGTGCCCGTACAGCCGGTGGTACGGGTCGATGACCCCGTCCTCCGCGCTCGCACCGATCGGGCAGCCACCGAGGAAGTGCGCGGTGAGCGGGGTGCCCATCAGTTCGCCGACGTTCGACCCGGCGAAGCCGTTGATCTCGTCGGCGAGCAACGAGGCGCTGCGCGTCGCCTCCTCGATCTGGGTGGGGTTGGGCGCCCCGTGCCCCTGCCGGGCGGTGAGCAGGCCCTTTCCGATACCGCTGGGCTTGCGGTACGTCGTCAGGGAGTTGTCCAGCGACTGCATGACGAGACCGATGATGGTCCGCTCCGACCAGCGACGGTTGGAGAGCGACCGGACGGCGAGGGCCGGGTGCTTGGCCATGTTGCCGAGCCAGCCCAGCACCCGGCGGCCGCCGTACGGGACCTGGAGGATCGACAGGGAGCCCATGGCGTTGGAACCCTTGCCGTAGCGGACCGGCTCGATGTGGGTGTTCTCGTCGGGGTGGATCGAGGACGTGATGGCGACGCCCTGGGTGAAGTCGGCCTTCGCGGTGCCGTGCTTCCTGCGGTAGCGGCGGTCGCTGGTCTGGGAGCCGACGAGCGCCTCGGAGTTGGTACGGGTCAGCTCGCCGAGCCTGGCGGAGAGCCGGGGCAGCAGCCCCTTGTCCTTCATGGTGTGGAGCAGGGTCTGGGTGCCGTACGTGCCCGCCGCGACGACCACCTTACGGGCGCGCAGCCGCGTCGGCCCGCCCTTCTTCCGGCGGTCCGTCGGGACGGTCGTGACGTGGTACCCGCCCTCCGGGTCGTCCGTGATCGCGACGACGGAGGTCATCGGGTGGATGACCGCGCCGGCCTTCTCGGCGAGGTGGAGGTAGTTCTCGTTGAGGGTGTTCTTTGCGCCGTGGCGGCAGCCCGTCATGCATTCGCCGCACTCGGTGCAGGCCTTGCGGGCGGGGCCCGCGCCGCCGAAGTACGGGTCGGCGACCGTTTTGCCGGGCTTCGCCTTCGCCGTGCCGTCGGCGTCGTTGCCGTCGCCGAAGAAGACACCGACCGGGGCGAGGTGGAAGGTGTCGCCGACGCCCATGGCCTGCGCGGCCGCCTTCAGATGGACGTCGGACGGGGTCATCGTGGGGTTGAGCCGCACCCCGAGCATCCGCTTGGCCTGGTCGTAGTACGGCGTCAGCTCGTCCTGCCAGTCGGTGATGGAAGCCCACTGGCGGTCCTCGAAGAACGGGGCCGGCGGGACGTACAGCGTGTTGGCGTAGTTGAGGGAGCCGCCGCCGACGCCCGCCCCGGCGAGCACCATCACCTTGCCGAGCAGATGCACGCGCTGGATGCCGAAGAGCCCGAGGGCGGGGGCCCACAGGTAGTTCTTGATGTCCCAGGAGTTCTTGGGGAGGGTGCCGGGGGTGAAGCGGCGGCCCGCCTCCAGGACCCCGACCCGGTACCCCTTCTCGCTCAGCCGCAGGGCGGACACCGCGCCGCCGAAGCCCGAGCCGACGACGAGGACGTCGTAGTCGTACGCCGCGTCGTCCTCGGTCTCACCCGCCGGTCCGGCCTGATTCTGGGCAGGGCTGTCCTGGGACATGGCTCTCCTCGGTGCGAAAAGGACAGAACGTGCTGCGGTGTTACGGGCTCAGCGCAGGCGGAACGCCTTCATCATCTTCAGGCTGCGGCTCATGAACGCCGCGTACTTCTCGTCGTCCATCCCGAAGGACGGGGCGAGCGGGATCAGCCTCTGCTGGGCGACGGTCTGGGCCTCGGTGTACTTGAGGATGCCCTCGGAGCCGTGCCGTCGGCCGAGGCCGGAATCCTTCATGCCGCCCATCGGGGCCTGCACGCTGCCGTAGGCGGAGGCGTACCCCTCGTTGATGTTGACCGTGCCGGTCCGCAGCCGGGCGGCGACCCGGTGACCGCGCCTGGAGTCCTTGGTCCAGACGCTGGAGTTCAGGCCGTACGGGGTGGCGTTGGCGAGGGCGATGGCCTCGTCCTCGTCGGAGAAGCGGTAGATGGAGACGACCGGGCCGAAGGTCTCCTGGGTGCAGACGGCCATGGGTGCCTCGACACCGTCGAGGATGGTCGGCTCGTAGAACAGCGGGCCGATGTCGGGGCGGGCGACACCGCCCGCGACGAGTGTGGCCCCCTTCTCGACGGCCTCCGCGACATGCTGCGTGACGGTCTCCAGTTGGCGTTCACTGACGAGCGAACCCATGTCGGCGCCGTACGCGAGGGAGCCGCCGAGCCGCATGGCCTTGGTGCGGGCGGCGAACCGCGCCACGAAGTCGTCGGCGACCGACTCGTGGACGTACAGCCGCTCGATGGAGATGCAGAGCTGTCCGGCGGAGGAGAAGCAGGCGCGGACGGCGCCCGCGGCGGCCTTCCCCACGTCGGCGTCCTTCAGGACCAGCATGGCGTTCTTGCCGCCGAGCTCCAGCGAGACGCCGACCAGGCGGGCGGCGGCTCCCTGGGCGACCTCGCGGCCGGTTCGGGTGGATCCGGTGAACGAGACGTAGTCGGCGTGCTTGACGACCTCGGGGCCGACGACCGGTCCGTCACCGAGAACGACCTGGAACACCTCGGCGGGCAGCCCGGCCTCGATCAGCAGGTCACGGGCCCAGAGCGCGGTGAGGGCGGTCTCCGTGTCGGGCTTCATCACAAGGGCGTTGCCGGCGACGAACGCGGGCAGCGCATCGCCGACGGACAGTTCGAGCGGGTAGTTCCACGGCGCGATCTGGCCGACGACGCCGCGCGGCTGGCGCAGCTCGGTGGCCTTGGTCAGCGTCGGTACGGCACCGGTGTGCCGCTTCGGCTTCAGATACGAGGACGCCTTGCGCCCGTAGTGCCGGGCGACGATGGCGACCGCCTGTACCTCCTCGTGGGCATGCAGGCGGGCCTTGCCGGTCTCCAGCTGGATGAGGTCGAGGACCTCGGCCTGGCGCTGGAGTACGAGGTCGTGGAAGCGGAGCAGGACGGCGGCCCTGGCCCGGACGGGGGTGGCGGCCCAGGCGGGCTGGGCGGCGCGGGCCCGGGAGAAGGCTTCGGCGACGTCCTCGGGGGTGGACTCCGGCAGGTCGGCGAGCTTCTCCCCGGTGAAGGGGGTGTGGTTCGCGGTACGGCCGGAGCCGAGGACGCCACGGGTCAGCTGGGCGACCACCTCGGGCGTCACCACATCGGCGGCTGTGCGCGCGCCCGCGGGGGCAGCGGCCACAGGGTTCGAACCAGGGTGGGCAGCAGAGGCCTGCGAGTCCGTCATGGGGCGAGAGTATGTCCAGCCGCACACTTTGGATACCCACCGGTAACAGGTTTTCACAGTCCCCACAGATCGAGCCAGCGATCACTGGCGGCATATTCGCTGATCAGGGGCTATCTACCGAGCCGGACGGGCCGGCCGGCCGTTCGCGAAACACCTCCGCGGCAGCGGAACGCAGTCCTCAGCGGACGCGGGATCCTCGTATGCCCGTCCGCACGATCCTCCGGCCGGTCTTCCGCGGATTGGTCTCGGCCACCGCCCCTGCACCCCCTGGTCTTCCGTGCGCTCGTCATGCCGCACGCGCAGGCACCGTCAGCCGGCGTCACCCGGGGCACGCCAGCCCCGCAGCATCGTGTCGAACTGCTCCCGCGTCGTCTCCCAGTCCTTCGCCGGACCCGACATGTACAGCGCGTACTCCGGGCCGCCGTCCTCCCCGAAGTACATCTGGTCGATCGCGTGGCGCGGGCCGGGGTGATCCTTGGACTCGGTCCAGGTGAACTCCCAGAGGGAGCCGGGACGATCGCGGTAGATGTTGGAGTGGAGGGTCTTGCGCTCATAGGCGGGCAGCCGCTCGGTGAGCTTCTTCTCCAGGTCCACCATGTGCATGTACGAATTATCGAAGTCGGGCTCCGGATCGACGCTGATCCGGATGTAGTGCTCGCCGTTGTCCGGGGTGTAGTCGACGTTCCGGTCCTTCACCCGGCGTTCCCAGCCGTCGGGGACGACCAGGCCGAACCCTTCGGGATCGGTGACCGGGTGCCAGCCGTCGGGCACTGCCTTGGCGGAGGGGGCAGGCCCCGGGTCCTGGGCCGGGGTGCGCAGCGGAGTGCCGGTCGCATGGACGGTTCCGCCCTCCGTGCCGCCCGTCCCGGAGCTCTCGCCGAACTTCATCGCGGCCAGCCCGGCGCCACCGCCGACCAGCGCGGCGAGCGCGATGACCAGGACCGCCGTACGCCACCGGCCGCGGCTGCGGCGGGTCACCGGGGCGGACCTGAACTGCGGTTCGGGGTCGAGGGCCTCCGGCCCAATACCGGCCGTGTGCCCCGTGACACCCGGGTCCGTCGCCCGCAGGGCCTCCTCGGGCACCCGCTGCGTCGGTACGTACGCCTGCGCCGACCGGGGCTCCCGCCCCTCCATCGCGTCCAGCAGCATCCGTTCCGTCTCGGCCGCCGAGGGCCGGTCCGCCGGGGCCTTGCGGAGCAGCGCGGTGATCACCGGGCCGAGCGCGCCGGCCCGGGCGGGCGGCGCCGGTTCCTCGGCGACGACGGCCTGCATGGTGGAGATCGGGGACGTACGGCGGAACGGCGAGCGTCCCTCGACCGCGGAGTAGAGGGTGGCGCCGAGCGACCAGAGGTCGGATGCGGGACCGGGATCGCCGCCGCGTACCCGCTCGGGCGCCAGATAGTCGATGGACCCGACGAGTTCGCCGGTCCTGGTGATGGTCGAGTCGCCCTCTATCGCGGCGATACCGAAGTCGGTGAGCAGCACCTGACCGTCACGGGCGAGGAGTACGTTGCCGGGCTTCACGTCCCGGTGCAGCACACCAGCGCTGTGCGCGGCACGCAGCGCGCTCAGGACATGGAGGCCGATCCTGGCCGCTTCACGGGGCGCGATCTCGCCACTCTCCTTGGCGGCGTCGGCGAGTGACGGTCCGTCGACGTACTGCATGACGATCCAGGGCCTGTTGTCGTACTCGATCACGTCATGGACGGTGACCACGCCGGGATGGGTGATGCGGGCCGCGGCGCGGGCCTCCTTCTGGGTCCGGGCATGGAGCACGACCCGGTCGGCCTCGGCGACATACAGCCCGGCGGTCAACTCCTTGACGGCGACCGTGCGATGCAGCACTTCGTCATGGGCGCGCCACACCTTGCCCATGCCGCCGCGCCCCAGGACTTCACCGAGCCGGTATCTTCCGGCCAGTACCAGTCCCGCGTCCGTTCCTTGTGATCGTTCCACGATTCCCCGCCCCGTTTCTTCGGATGCCAGGTTACGGAGGGGAGTACAACCACGGAACCTCGCACCGCTCAAGAAACCGCACTGTGATGCTTGTCGCGCGGGCGCTCTTCCGCTGCCGGTGCCTCAGGAGTTCACGCGGTAGGAGGAGATGGCCTGTTCATAGACGGCGGTCACCTCGTCCCGCTCGTTCTCCGGGCCGATCACCTGGATGACGTGGTAGCGGCCGTCGACAATCATCGCGAGGTTGCGGACGTACACCTCGCGCCCGGTCTGGTCCTGCCAGGTGAACTGGCCTTCCGCCATGGCCTGTTGACCGACGTCGATACGGCGCAGCCCGGTCGCCGATGACCAGATGGACTCCCGGAAGGGCTGCAACTCCCGCTCCTTGTCGCTCTGGTAGACGAGCGGGTCGCCGCCGTTCGCCTTCACGGTGTCGCGCCCCGGAACGACCAGCAGGCTGAACCCGTCGCTGCCGTACCTGACCTGCCGGTCGGCGCCGGCACTGCGCTGCCAGCCCTTGAGCACGCCGACCTCGAAGCCCTCGGCGTCCTTGCGCAGGGTGTAACCGGGTGCGAGCGCGACGGCCGAGCGGCTGGTCTGCGGCTGCTCGGCACCGGGCGACCGGGACGGTGGCGGCGGCTCGGACTGTGCCGGTGGCTTCCCGTCGGAGGACTCGGGTGAGCCGGTGTCCGAGGCCGCCGCGGTCGAGCCCTCGGAACCGGAGGGGGAGCCCTGCCCGGCACCGCTGTCCGCCTTGGGCATGAACATCACGGCGTATGCGATGGCGGCGGCCAGGCCCAGCAGGATCAGCACGAGCAGCAGCCGTCCGAGCCGCCGCGGCGCACGTCCTTCGCCCTGCCGGGGACGGGGCGGAGTGCGCAGCGCCTTGGGGCCCTTGGGCTCGCGGGGCTTCTCGTACCGCTCGGGCCGCTCCCTCGTCTGGCGGTGGCGGCCGTGCGCGGAGGCGCTGCCCATGCGGCCGCGGCGCTTGCGGACCAGCTCGCCCCGGCGGCGTACGACGGGCAGCCGGGTGCCGTCGACGGACGGCACCGGCACGACATCGAGACCGGCCTCGGGCTCGGGCGCCGACCGCACGAGGGAGCGAAGCCAGCCGCGCAGCTCCTCGAAGTCCGGGCGTTCGGTGGGGTCCTGGCGCAGCAGCGACTCGACGACCGGACGCAGCGGACCGCACTCCTCGGCGAAGGCGGGCGGCTCGCCGCAGACCATCTGGACGAGCTCGGCCGCGTTCTCCTCGGGGTACGGGGCGTGGCCCTGAACAGCGCGGTAGAGCAGGGCGCCGAGCGCCCAGAGGTCGGTGGCGGGGCCGATGGGCGGTGCCAGCTGCCAGTTCTCGTGCACCGGTCCGGCCTGCTCGGGTGCCCAGCGCTCGGTGACGGCGCCGACGACGGCGATCCGTGCCTGCCGGGCGCGCTCGGCGGCGAGGGTGGTGGCGGGGCCGCGGTAGGCGGAGACTCCCTGGTCACCGGCGACGATGTCGTCCCAGCGGCCGGAGGTGGGCTGCTGCCGGTGCTCCTGCTGCCGCGGTGCGGAGTTGCCGTGGCGGCGGGCGTCGGCGCGCAGGGCGTCCTCGTTGGAACCGCCCGCGGGAACGGGGCGCCCGGAGCCGGCGCCGTCGCCCCATGAGCCGATCAGGTGCATCCGCCGCTCGGGCGGCCCCTGGCCACCGTGGCCCGCGTCGCCGCCGTCACGGCCGTGCGGGCCGTCGTACTCGTCGTCGTCCTCGTCGCCCTCGTCGTCGTACGGGTCCGTCGCGGTGGGGCCCCACCCATCCATGAGCTGCGGGCGGCCGATGTCCGGGGGGCCGGGACGCTGAACGGGGAGGCTGCCGGTCCGGTCCGCTTCCTCCGGCTCGCCGGTCCCGGCACGTCGCTGGTCCTCGCTGACGCGTGCGGCGGCGCGGGCGCCCGCGCGGTAGGCGGCGATGGCTCCGGCGCGCGCGGCCCGCAGATGCGCGGAGCCGTCCGCGCCGGGGGCAGCCGCGTCGGGATGCAGCGGCGACTGTACGGTCTCCAGCTCACCGGCCGGACCGCGCGAGGACGGCAGCTCGACGGGTCCGGGCGGCCCTGCTTGTTCGGCGGGCTCCGCGGGCGGCGGTACGTACGGACCGGTCGGGCCCGACTCGAGCGCGGGCCGCCCGTACCCGCTCCCGTCCTCGGGCTGCGGCGTCGGCACATACCCGCACAACGCCTCCTCCGCCGCCCCGGCTGCCAGGCCGGTCAGCATGACGCGTCCGTCGTCGCAGATCAGCACCGTACGGACGGTAATGTTCCGGTGGGTCCAGCCGTGTGCATGCAGCACCCGCAGGGCCGTCAGCACATCGGAGCCGATCTCGGCGGCCCGGTACGGGTTCAGCGGCCGCTCGGCAAGCAGCGCTGCCAGCGGACGGGCCGCGACCAGTTCGCTCACGATCCAGAGCGATCCATCCTCGGCGAACACGTCGAAGACCTGGTCGAGCCTCGGGTGATCGGGCACCTGGGCCGCGGCCTGCGCGGCCTCGATCGCGCGCCGGACCGCGGGGTCGGCGGGCCGCCGCACCGTACGCCCACCGGCCCGGCGCGCCGCAGGCGGCGGTCCGTCCCCGTCGAGCACCTCGGCGTCCACGACCTCCGGCAACGGCACCTGCCGCACCAGGACTTCCTGTCCGCTGTACGTGTCGAACGCCCGGGTCTCGACCAGTTCGTACTCATCGGAAGGCGGCAGCGGCAGGCGGTAGCGGTCGGCAAGCACCCGACCCGCATAGTCGTCCACGACGCCTCCCCAGAGCGCGCTGTCCCCCGGTCACGGAGACCGCATCAACCGTCAATTGCGGTCACATACTGTGCAATTCACCTACGGTTATGGCTGCGTACGGTCCTTGGCTTCTCACCATACGTGGCAAGTGCCGACCGTGCGGCAGGGTCGACGCAACCGGCCGCTCAGTCCTTGGGCCGGAACGTGTCGAACGCGGTCTTGCGCAGCGTCCGGCACTCCTCGCTGTTCCACTCGCTCGCCTTGCAGCTGATCATGATCGAGTAGCCGTGCGTGGCATCGACCTTGAAGCCCCGGTTGAGCACGTGGCTCCGCTGCCCGTTCTCATTGCGCTCGAACTGCCAGTCGGCAACGGTCGGATAGCCGTTGAACTCGACGTCCTTGATCCCGAAGTGCTGGTAACCGCTGCTGGTGGCCGCGATGTAGCCCTTGGCCGCGTTCCAGGCCGCGGCGGCATCGTCCTTGGGTGAGCTGTTGTAGTCGACCTGGACGCGCGGGTAGCCGCCGTTCACGGCGTAGATCTGGCCGGAGTTGGCGCCCGCGATCTTGTAAGGCGTGAAGTTCTCGGGCATCGCCATCATGAAGTGGAACCGCTGGTCAGTGACCGTCTTGTAGCCGTCGGGCAGTGCGCCCGCCTTGCCCGCGTCCGATCCCTTGGATGTGGAGTCGTCCGAACCCTTGCCCGAGTCGTCGTCCTTGTTCTTGCCCTTGCCCTGGTCCTCGCCCTGATCGCCGCTCTGCCCCTGACCCTGGCCTTGGTCCTTGCCGGAGCCGGCGCTCGTGGCAGCCCCTGCCGAGGCCGACGTGCCGCCCTTGCCGGAGCCGCTGCTCCGGTTGTCCGTGTCGCCCCCGCCGCGCGAGAGCGCGAGGACGGTGCCGAGCACGACGAGCGCGACGGCGGCCGCGATGATCGCCAGGGTGCGACGGGGCACCACGTCTGCGAGGGACGCGCGGACCGGCGTGCTCGACGGGCCGCCCGGACGCTGCGGCGGTACACCCCCGGAGGCGGAGGCCGCCGACACCTTGGGCCGGGCCGGGGCCGTGGAATCGGCAGAGGCAGCGGGCGCGGCGGCGGAGACAGGAGCAGCGACAGCCGCACCCGCTCCGGGTGCCGCCTTCGCGTTCCGCCCGGAACGCAGCGCACCGCGCAGCCGGTCCCGGGCGCCCTCCGCCGCCTCACCGGACTTCGACGCCCCCTTGGTGCGGGGAGCGACGACACTTCCGGGCAGCGTCATGACCTGGGTGGAGTCGGCCTGCGGGGGCACCACGGGGGCCGGCTTGTCGGCGGCGTGGATCACCTCGTTGAGCAGGGCCCGCGCGCCCGCGTCGTCGAGCCGCTGCTCCGGGTCCCTGGCGAGCAGGCCGTAGATGACCTCCTCCAGTGGGCCCGCGTTCTTCGGCGGGTCGAGCGGCTCGGTCATCACCGCGGTCAGGGTGGCGATCGCCGAACCCTTGTCGTACGGCGGGGAGCCCTCGACGCTCGCATACAGCAGTCCGCCGAGCGACCACAGGTCCGCGGGCGGTCCCGGCTTGTGTCCGCGGGCGCGCTCCGGCGAGATGTACGACGGAGCGCCGACGAGCATGCCCGTCGAGGTGACGGACGGGTCGCCCTCCACCTGGGCGATGCCGAAGTCGGTCAGCACGACGCGGCCGTCGTCGGCGATCAGGACGTTGGACGGCTTCACATCGCGGTGCAGAATGCCCTCGCGGTGTGCGGAACGCAGTACGTCGAGGATGGCAAGACCGACCTCGGCCGCACGCTTCGGCGTCAGCACACCGTCCTCGCGCACGGCCTCGGCGAGCGACTTGCCCTCGATGAGTTCCATCACGATCCACGGCCGGTCGTCCTCGTCGACCACGTCGTAGACCGTCACCGCACCGTTGTTGCGGATCCTGGCGATCGCCTTCGCCTCGCGCAGTGTGCGCGTGATGAGCCGACGCTTCTCGTCTTCGTCGATGGCCGACGGGAACCGCAGCTCCTTGACCGCGACCGTCCGGCCCAGCGTCTCGTCGACAGCACGCCAGACCGTGCCCATACCGCCCCGGCCGAGCACCACCCCGAGCCGGTACCTACCCGCAAGGAGACGTCCATCCGTGTCCCGTTGGGGCTCCCGTGCCTGCTCCGCCTCCGACATGCGTCCCCTCTGCGATCAACCCGCCCTGGCAGAGCCTTCATTGTCCCTCACCCCGGGACCGGTCATGGTCCCGGGTCCGGGGTCCGTCATGATGTGGCCGGAGGAAGGGACTCCCTGCCATGCCGTCACTCAGAGCGCTGCCCGCCACCCTGGTGGTGCTCACGCTGCTCTGCCTCGGAACAACGAGCCTGCCCAGCGAACCACACCTCACGCCCGCAGCCGCGTACCTCCCTCGGCTCGTCGCCGAGGGCGGCGCCCCGGCCGCGGCGCTTCTCACCTGGGACGCTTCCTCCGTCCGCCGCGCCACCTACCGCTCGACGGGTCCCGGCATCCGCTCGGCGGACCATTTCCGGGCAGGCAGCATCACCAAGACGTTCGTCGCGACGGTCGTCCTCCAACTCGCCCGGGAGCACAGACTGCAGCTGTCCGACACCGTCGACAGCCATCTGCCCGGGCTGGTACGCGGCCAGGGCAACGACGGCCGCCGCATCACCCTGCACGCCCTGCTCACCCACACCAGCGGCCTCTACGACTACACCGCGGTCCCGGGCACGCACCCCGTTTCCGCCATCGCCGCGATCCATACGGCCGTGGCCCACCGCCCCACGAACACCACCGGCGGTTACTCCTACTCCAACACCAACTACGTCCTGCTCGGCCTGGTTGTTCAACGCGTCACCGGACACAGTTACGCCGCCGAGATCAGACACCGCATCATCGAACCCCTCCGTCTCACCGGCACCTCGCTCCCCGGCGCCCGCACCGGCCTGCCGGCCCCGCACGGGCGCGGCTACTCCCGCGACCCGGCCGACGGCACCCTCCGCGATGTCACCGTCCTCGATCCGCGCACCGCGGGCGCCGCCGGAGAGCTGATCTCCACGCTCGCCGATCTGAACCACTTCTACGCGGCCCTGCTGGGCGGCCGCCTGCTGCCGCCCGCCCAGCTGAGCACCCTGCTGAACACCGCTACGGCGCACGGGATCTACGGCATGGGCATCTATCCGCAGAAACTCTCGTGCGGGACGACGGTCTGGGGTCACAACGGCCATATCGCGGGCAGCTACGTCCGTACCGCAGCTACCCGAGACGGCCGACACACCCTGACGTTCCGCATCAACACGGACACCCTGACCGAAGCGACCCTCGAACCGGCGCTCCTCGAAGCGGAGTTCTGCCCCGCGGGGCAGAACCGTCACCCCACCTCCTGAAGGGCCGCCGATCGGCTCGGACCAACGATCGGACCGTCAGATCGGCACGATGTCCGGCGCCCCGAGCCGTGCCGCATCCGCCGTCAGGTCGTCCGGCTGACGCTGCGACTCCCGCTCCGCCTGCACACGCTTCTCGTAGTGCTCCACCTCCCGCTCGATCTGCCCCTCGTCCCAGCCCAGCACCGGAGCCATCAGCTCCGCGCATATCCGCGCGGAGCGAGTGCCCCGGTCGAAGGTCTCGATCGAGATCCGGGTCCGCCTCGTCAGGACGTCGTCGAGGTGACGGGCCCCCTCGTGCGAGGCGGCGTAGACGATCTCGGCCTTCAGATAGTCGTCCGCCGCCGGCAGCGGCTCGCCCAGCGAAGGGTCGGCGGCGATCAGCTCCAGGATCTCCTCGGTCATCGACCCGAACCGGTTCAGCAGATGCTCCACCCGGGCAACATGCAGCCCCGTGCGGGCCGCGATCCTCGCCCGTGCGTTCCACAGCGCCCGGTAGCCCTCCGCGCCCAGCAGCGGGATGTCCTCCGTGACGCAGTCGGCCACCCGCTGATCGAGGCCGTGCACCGCCTCGTCCACGGCGTCCTTCGCCATCACCCGGTACGTCGTGTACTTGCCGCCCGCGACGACGACGAGCCCCGGGGCCGGGTGGGCCACCGTGTGCTCGCGCGACAGCTTGCTGGTCGCGTCCGACTCGCCGGCCAGCAGCGGCCGCAGCCCGGCATAGACACCCTCGACGTCATCCCTGGTCAGCGGGGTGGCCAGGACCGAGTTGACGTGCTCGAGGAGGTAGTCGATGTCGGCGCTGGACGCGGCCGGGTGCGCCTTGTCCAGGTCCCAGTCGGTGTCGGTCGTCCCGATGATCCAGTGGCGGCCCCACGGGATCACGAACAGCACGGACTTCTCGGTCCGCAGGATGAGTCCGGTCGAGGAGTGGATGCGGTCCTTCG
Source organism: Streptomyces sp. NPDC051286 (assembly GCF_044455345.1). Taxonomy (NCBI): domain Bacteria; kingdom Bacillati; phylum Actinomycetota; class Actinomycetes; order Kitasatosporales; family Streptomycetaceae; genus Streptomyces; species Streptomyces sp. NPDC051286. The sequence continues at coordinate 82,899 of NZ_JBITER010000009.1, forward strand.
GGACGACCAGATGGATGCCCTTGGACGCCCGGACGTGGAACTGTCCGCGCTCACCGATCAGCGCCTGGGTGTCGTCCGTCCACACCCCGGTCGCGTTGACCACCTGCTTGGCCCTGACCTCGTACTCCCCTCCCGCCTCGACGTCCTCCACCCGCGCGCCGACGACCCGTTCGCCCTCGCGCAGGAAGCCGATCACCCGGGCCCGGTTCGCCACCTTCGCGCCGTATCCGGCGGCCGTCCGCACCAGCGCCGCCACGTAGCGGGCGTCGTCCATCTGGGCGTCGTAGTACTGCAACGCCCCGACCAGCGCGTCCTTCCTCAGTGCGGGCGCGACCCGCAGAGCCCGGCGGCGGGAGAGGTGCCGGTGCACAGGCAGCCCTCGGCTGTGCCCCGACGACACCGACATCGCGTCGTACAGCGCAACGCCCGAACCCGCGTAGAACCGCTCCCAGCCCTTGTGCTGCAACGGATAGAGGAACGGCACCGGCTTCACCAGATGCGGAGCCAGCCGCTCCAGCAGCAGCCCGCGCTCCTTCAGCGCCTCCCGCACGAGCGCGAAGTCGAGCATCTCCAGATAGCGCAGCCCTCCATGGATCAGCTTGCTCGATCTGCTCGACGTGCCGGACGCCCAGTCGCGCGCCTCGACCAGTCCGGTCGAGAGCCCTCGTGTCGCCGCGTCCAGCGCCGTTCCGGCGCCGACCACGCCTGCCCCCACGACCAGCACGTCCAGTTCGCGCTCGGCCATCGCGGCGAGCGCCTCGGCGCGCTCCGCGGGTCCCAGTGTCGCTGTCCTCACCGCTGCCTCCCGGTAGATCGGGGTGGGTCCGGCACGGGGCTGAGGTCCGACCGGGGGGTCGGGCGCCCGTAGCCGCCTCTCGATTCTGTCCGCGGTCCGCGACTTCAGCCACCGCCTGTGGACAACACCCGGGCGACGAGCCTCGCACAATGCGACATATAGGTCATATTTACGCCTAGTGTGACATTGCGCTGTCCTCAGCGGTTGCGCTTTCTGCTCTCATGGTCTTAGGGAAGGACGGCCACTTCTATGCCCGCAGACCTCGCCGTCATCGGACTCGGTCACCTCGGCCTGCCTCTCGCCCAAGCCGCCGTCGCCGCCGGTATCCGCACCGTCGGCTACGACACCGACCCACACCCGTTCGCCGAGCTCTCCGCCGGCCGCACCCCCGTCGAAGGCGCCCTCACCGCCTCGGAGATCCGCCGGATGCTCTCGGGGGGCTTCCGGCCCACCACCGACCCGGCCGAACTGGGCCGGGTCCGTACCGCCGTGATCTGCGCGCCCACCCCTCTCGGCGCCGACCGCACCATCGACCTCACCGCCGTCGCCGACGCCACCCGCGCCCTCGCCGCCGGACTCCGCCCGCACACCACGGTCCTGCTGGAATCGGCCGTCCCCCCCGGCACCACCGAGAGTTTCGTGCGCCCTCTCCTCGAAGAGGGCTCAGGGCTGCGCGCCGGACGCGACTTCCATCTCGCCTGCTCCCCCAGCCGTCTCGACCCTGGCAACCGCGTCCACGTCTACGCCAACACCCCCAAGGTCATCGGCGGCCTCACCCCCGCCTGCACCGAATCGGCCGCCGCGTTCTACGGCCGGCTCACCGACAAGGTGGTACGCGCCCGCGGGCCGCGCGAGGCCGAGATGACGAAGGTTCTGGAGACCAACTTCCGGCACGTCAACATCGCCCTGGTGAATGAGATGGCGGTGCTCTGCCACGACCTCGGTGTCGACCTCTGGGACGTCATCCGGTGCGCCGAGACCAAGCCGTTCGGCTTCGAGCCGTTCCGTCCGGGCCCCGGCGTCGGAGGCCACTGTGCCCCGGTCGACCCGGGCTACCTCCCGTACAGCAGCCGCACCCCCGGCCGCCCGCTGCGGATGGTCTCGCTCGCCCAGGAGATCAACGACCGGATGCCGAGTTACGTGATCCAGCGCTGCGCCACCCTGCTGAACGAACACGGCAAGTCGGTCCGCGGCGCGCGGGTCCTGCTCCTCGGCGTCACCTACAAGCCGGACCTCGCCGACCAGGAGGCGTCCCCCGCCCGGGAGATCGCGACGCGGCTGATGGACATGGGCGCGCAGATCGGCTACCACGACCCGCACGTCCTGGACTGGCGCGTACGCGAACTGCCCGTCCCGCGCGCGGACTCGCTGTACGAGGCGGCGGCGAGCGCGGACCTGACGCTGCTGCTGCAGCACCACCGTACGTACGACCTCCAGGGCCTCGCCGTGAAAGCCCAGCTCCTTCTGGACACCCGCGGCGCCACCCCGGCCGGAGCCGCACACCGGCTGTGAGCGCAGTTCCCCCAAGGATTTCGGTGGGCGATGTCGCAGGCGGCTGCTAGCCTGCGGCGTCACTTCTCGCACAGTCGTGCGCTTCTGTCCCAGGGGGATACCACCATGAGTCAGCCCGTGCCGCCGCCAAACCAGTCGTAGCAGCCGTACGACGCCCAGCCCGGCGGCAACCCGTTCGGGGGCGGGCAGCCGGGTCAGCCCGGCGTTCCGAGCGGCAACCCGTACGCCGGTCAGCCGGGTCAGCCCGGCATTCCGAGCGGCAACCCGTACGCCGGTCAGCAGCCGGGGCAGCCGGGCGTTCCGAGCGGCAACCCGTTCGCCGGTCAGCCGGGCCAGCCCGGCCAGTTCGGCGGCGCGCCGTTCGCACCGGCCGGTCCCGTCCGTAACAACATCGGTCTCGGCCTGCTCGCCGCCGTCGTCGCGATGGTCGTCGCCGCGGGCGTCTACGGCGCGATCATCGGCGCCACCAAGCACCAGATCGGCTACGCGGCCGTGGGCGTCGGCTTCCTCATCGGCTTCGCAGCGGGCAAGGTCGGCGGCCGCAACCCCGCGCTCCCGGTCCTCAGCGCGGTGCTCGCGCTGGTCTCCGTCTACTTCGGGCAGCTGCTCGGTGAGGCGATGATCGCCGCGAAGGAGCTCCCGGTCACCGTCTCCGAGCTGTTCTTCGACCACTTCGGCCTCCTGAACGAGGCGTGGAAGGCCGACGCCGGCCCGCTCACCTACGTCTTCATCGCGATCGCCGCGTTCGCCGCGTTCTCCAGCGCCAAGAAGGCCGCGGACTGATCCGGCTCATACGGGAGGGCCCGGACCGCTCGAGCGGTCCGGGCCCTCCCGTATGTCCGTCAACAATCAGCGGCGGTGCTGCGAGTCCGCCACCGTCACCTCGACGCGCTGGAACTCCTTGAGGTCGCTGTATCCCGTCGTCGCCATCGCCCGGCGCAGCGCACCGAAGATGTTCATCGAACCGTCGGGGGTGTGCGAGGGGCCGGTGAGGACCTCCTCCGTCGTGCCGACGGAGCCCAGGTCGACCAGCTTGCCGCGCGGCACGTCCTCGTGGACGGCCTCCATGCCCCAGTGCCGGCCGCGGCCGGGCGCGTCCGTCGCGCGGGCCAGCGGGGAGCCCATCATCACGGCGTCCGCACCGCAGGCGATGGCCTTCGGCAGGTCGCCGGACCAGCCGACGCCGCCGTCCGCGATCACGTGCACGTACCGGCCGCCGGACTCGTCCATGTAGTCGCGGCGGGCCCCGGCCACATCGGCGACCGCGGTCGCCATCGGGACCTGGATGCCGAAGACGTTGCGCGTGGTGTGCGCGGCGCCGCCGCCGAAACCGACGAGGACACCGGCCGCGCCGGTCCGCATCAGGTGCAGGGCCGCGGTGTACGTGGCGCAGCCGCCGACGATGACAGGGACGTCCAGCTCGTAGATGAACTGCTTGAGGTTGAGCGGCTCGGCCGCGCCCGAGACGTGCTCGGCGGAGACCGTCGTACCGCGGATGACGAAGATGTCCACGCCCGCGTCGACGACGGCCTTGGAGAACTGCGCGGTGCGCTGCGGCGAGAGCGCGGCGGCGGTGACGACACCGGAGTCGCGCACCTCCTTGATGCGCTGCCCGATCAGCTCCTCCTGGATCGGGGCCGCGTAGATCTCCTGGAGGCGGCGGGTCGCCGACTCCACGGGCATCTCGGCGATCTCGTCGAGGAGCGGCTGCGGGTCGGCGTGCCGGGTCCACAGGCCCTCGAGGTTGAGGACGCCCAGGCCGCCCAGCTCGCCGATCCTGATCGCGGTCTGCGGGGAGACCACGGAATCCATGGGTGCGGCCAGGAACGGCAGCTCGAACCGGTAGGCGTCGATCTGCCAGGCAATCGAGACCTCCTTCGGGTCGCGGGTGCGACGACTCGGAACGACGGCGATGTCGTCGAATGCGTACGCCCTGCGGCCGCGCTTGCCGCGCCCGATCTCGATCTCAGTCACGATGGTGTGGCCTTTCCCTCTACGTCTGCGTTGTCCAGTATCCCCGACACACGGCTGAGGGGCGGTCCCGGTACGCCCGGACCGCCCCTCACCTGTGGTGATGCGTTACTTCCTGCTGTAGTTCGGCGCCTCGACCGTCATCTGGATGTCGTGCGGGTGGCTCTCCTTGAGCCCCGCCGAGGTGATCCGTACGAACCGGCCGTTGGCCTGGAGCTCCGGGACGGTGCGGCCGCCGACGTAGAACATCGACTGACGCAGACCGCCGGTGAGCTGGTGGACGACCGCGGAGAGCGGGCCGCGGTACGGGACCTGGCCCTCGATGCCCTCGGGGACGAGCTTCTCGTCGGAGGCGACGCCCTCCTGGAAATAGCGGTCCTTGGAGAACGACTTGCGGTCGCCACGGGACTGCATCGCGGCGAGCGAACCCATGCCGCGGTACGACTTGAACTGCTTGCCGTTGATGAAGAGCAGCTCGCCCGGAGACTCCTCGCAGCCCGCGAGCAGCGAGCCGAGCATCACGGTGTCCGCGCCGGCCACGAGAGCCTTGGCGATGTCGCCGGAGTACTGCAGGCCGCCGTCGCCGATGACCGGGACACCGGCCGCCTTGGCAGCGAGCGAGGCCTCGTAGATCGCCGTGACCTGCGGCACGCCGATACCGGCGACCACGCGGGTGGTGCAGATGGAACCGGGGCCGACGCCGACCTTGATGCCGTCGACACCCGCGTCGATCAGCGCCTGGGCGCCGTCACGGGTGGCGACGTTGCCGCCGATGACATCGACCGAGGAGTTCGACTTGATCTTGGCGACCATGTCGGAGACGAGGCGGGAGTGGCCGTGCGCGGTGTCGACGACGATGAAGTCGACACCCGCCTCGATGAGCGCCTGGGCCCGCTCGTACGCGTCGCCCGCGACACCGACGGCGGCGCCGACCAGCAGTCGGCCTTCCTTGTCCTTGGCGGCGTTCGGGTACTGCTCGGCCTTGACGAAGTCCTTGACGGTGATGAGGCCCTTGAGGACCCCGCCGTCGTCGACCAGCGGAAGCTTCTCGATCTTGTGGCGGCGCAGCAGCTCCATGGCGTCCACGCCGGAGATGCCGACCTTGCCGGTGACGAGCGGCATCGGCGTCATGACCTCGCGGACCTGGCGCGAACGGTCGGACTCGAAGGCCATGTCACGGTTGGTGACGATGCCGAGCAGCTTGCCCGCGGCGTCGGTGACCGGCACGCCGCTGATACGGAACTTGGCGCACAGCTCGTCGGCGTCACGCAGGGTCGCGTCCGGGTGCACCGTGATCGGGTCGGTGACCATCCCGGACTCGGAGCGCTTCACCAGGTCGACCTGGTTGGCCTGGTCGGCGATGGAGAGATTGCGGTGCAGTACGCCGGCGCCGCCCTGCCGGGCCATGGCGATCGCCATGCGGGCTTCGGTGACCTTGTCCATCGCTGCGGAGAGCAGCGGGATGTTCACCCGTACGTTCTTGGAGATGTACGAGGAGGTGTCGATCTGATCGGGCGCCATGTCGGACGCGCCGGGCAGCAGCAGCACGTCGTCGTATGTCAGCCCGAGCGTCGCGAATTTCTCGGGCACTCCGTCGACGTTTGCAGTCATGACACCTTCCCCAAATGGTCTTGATCGGTGCGGATGTCCATGCTAACGGCCTCCGGGGGTGTCTCATTCCACGATCAAGATCACCTAGAGGTTCTGTAGCTTCGTACGGAACCTGCGTACGAGGAAATCCGACGCCGCTCTACTGCTCGGCGAGGGCGCGCAGCCTGCTCAGCGCGCGGTGCTGAGCAACCCGGACCGCACCCGGCGACATGCCGAGCATCTGTCCGGTCTCCTCGGCGGTCAGACCGACCGCGACCCGGAGAACCAGCAGCTCGCGCTGGTTCTCCGGAAGATTGGCGAGGAGTTTCTTGGCCCAGGCCGCATCGCTGCTGAGCAGCGCACGCTCCTCGGGCCCGAGTGAATCGTCCGGCCGCTCCGGCATCTCGTCGGAGGGCACGGCGGTCGACCCCGGGTGCCGCATCGCGGCCCGCTGGAGATCGGCGACCTTGTGGCCGGCGATGGCGAAGACAAAAGCCTCGAAGGGCCTGCCGGTGTCCTTGTAGCGCGGCAACGCCATCAGCACCGCGACACAGACCTCCTGCGCCAGGTCCTCCACAAAGTGGCGAGCATCACCGGGCAACCGGTTCAGCCTGGACCTGCAGTAGCGCAGCGCGAGGGGGTGGACATGGGCCAGCAGATCATGGGTGGCCTGGGCGTCTCCGTCGACGGCGCGGTGCACCAGAGCACCGATCACTGTCGTCTCGTCGTCGCGCATCGGACCATGGTGCCTTGACGCCGCTTCATCCGCGGCACCGCGTCCGTAGTTGTGCACCGAAGCGTTATGAGCGGGTGCGCCGGAAGTCATGTCCTGCGCCCTCCCCTTCCGCTCGACCGAATCGTTCCCGAGGAACTCCACATCTCAAGGATGCGTCATCGGCCGGGAAGCGTCACATACCGAGGCCGCCGAGCAGCCGATCGACGTCCTGCCGCCCCCGTCACCCCGTCCGCCGAAGTGCGGACGGGGAAGCGGCCGGCTACCGGTCATGGCCGGTCATCAGCGGACCAGGCCCCAGCGGAAGCCGAGTGCGACGGCGTGCGCCCGGTCCGAGGCGCCGAGCTTCTTGAACAGCCGCCTGGCATGCGTCTTCACCGTGTCCTCGGAGAGAAAGAGCTCGCGCCCGATCTCCGCGTTGGAACGGCCATGGCTCATCCCTTCCAGCACCTGGATCTCACGCGCGGTGAGCGTGGGCGCCGCACCCATCTCGGCGGACCGCAGCCGACGCGGGGCGAGCCGCCACGTCGGATCGGCCAGCGCCTGGGTGACGGTCGCCCGCAGCTCCGCGCGGGAGGCGTCCTTGTGCAGATATCCGCGGGCACCGGCGGCGACCGCGAGCGCGACACCGTCCAGGTCCTCCGCGACGGTCAGCATGATGATCCGGGCCCCGGGGTCGGCGGAGAGCAGCCGCCGGACCGTCTCCACACCTCCCAGACCGGGCATGCGTACGTCCATCAGAATCAGATCCGAACGGTCGGCTCCCCAGCGGCGGAGGACTTCCTCGCCGTTGGCCGCCGTCGTCACACGCTCGACGCCGGGCACGGTCGCGACCGCGCGACGGAGCGCCTCTCGGGCAAGCGGGGAGTCGTCGCAGACGAGGACGGATGTCATGACCGTCCTCCGCAGCTGATGCGCGTCACCTTGAGCCTCCAGGCTGTTACAAGTCGTCACCTGTGCGGTTGACGCTCTCGGACATCTGCCCGATCGCTTTTTCTGCCAACCGCCTCCGCACTCTCAACGATGGTCACTCGAAAGAGTTACGGGCCCGCAGGGCGGGTTCGGCACTCTACGTGAGGGACCGTGCACAGAGGAGAGCGGCGCGGATCGTCAAGCCGTCAACCGAACTTCACTTGAACGTATGCCCCATTTAGTCACTTTTCTTCCCTTTTGCTGGTGTCTGTGGCTAGATTCGCAATCAGTCATATTTACATCTACTAGCACCGTAGATGTACGGTCATGGGCACCGGTCCAACGACGAACGACAACGACGTTTCCGACCCACGATGGTTTCGAGGGGACAAGCAATGGCAGATTTCTCCCGCCTTCCCGGACCCAACGCCGATCTGTGGGACTGGCAGCTGCTGGCGGCCTGCCGTGGGGTCGACAGCTCGCTGTTCTTCCATCCGGAAGGTGAGCGCGGAGCAGCACGGAGCGCCCGCGAAAACTCGGCGAAAGAGGTCTGCATGCGATGCCCGGTACGCGCCGAGTGCGCGGCGCATGCCCTGGCAGTGCGCGAGCCCTACGGAGTGTGGGGCGGACTGACCGAGGACGAGCGCGAGGAGCTCATGGGACGGGCCCGCAACCGGCTGATCGCGGCGGCGCCTACTGGGATGGCCGCCCCCTCCGGACACGGCTGATCGATCCTTCCGCGCCTTGTACAACAGCAGAAGAAACGTTCCTGCACCGCATGTCTGCGGGCGGGCCAGTGGCATGCCCCGGCCCCGGCCTAGCGGGCGGCCGCCAGGGACAGCTGGTCCAGGGTGGCTGCCACCGCGGGAACGTGGGCCAGATCGGGAAGAGTCAGCGCGACGATCTGGCGTTCGATGGCCGGCTCCACCGTCACCGTGCGGGCCCCCTTGGGACGTACCGACTCGATCGCCAGCTCCGGCAGCACGGCCACTCCGAGACCGGCGCCGACCAGGCCGATCACCGCGGGGTAGTCGTCGGTGGCGAAGTCGATCCGGGGAATGAAGCCGGACTTCTCGCAGACCTCCACCAGTTGCCGGCGGCAGCGCGGGCAGCCCGCGATCCAGGACTCATCGGCCAGTTCACCGATCCCCACCGCGTCCGCGCCCGCCAGCCGGTGCCCATCGGGAACCAGGCCGATCAGCCGGTCGGTGAGCAGCGGGCGTACGACCAGGTCCTCCCATTCGCCGCCCGAGGCGCCGTAGCGGAACGCCAGAGCGATGTCGCAGTCCCCCTCCCTGAGCATCTCGACCGAGCGTGGCGGCTCCGCGTCGACCAGGGAGACCCTCGTCCCCGGGTGGGCGGCGCGCAGAGCGGCCAGGGCCCCGGGAACCAGAGTGGAACTGCCACTGGGGAACGAGACGAGCCGGACCCGGCCGGCCCGCAGCCCGGCGATCGCGGCGACCTCCTCCTCGGCGGCGGTCAGCCCGGCGAGGATGCCTGACGCGTGACGCACCAGCGCCTCACCCGCCTGGGTGAGCCGCATCTCGCGGCCTGTGCGGATCAGCAGCGTGGTGCCGGCCGAGGACTCCAGGGCCTTCATCTGCTGGCTGACCGCGGGCTGGGTGCAGCCCAGTTCGCGCGCGGCGGCGGAGAACGAGCCGGTGGCGGCCACGGCGCGCAGGACACGGAGATGACGGGCTTCGATCACTCCTCAACCATAAGGGCAGCTTGGGACACATGCGAATTGTTCGCATACGCCTTTGAGGGTGGGATCGCTAGTGCTGTGACCGGCCATGTCTGCCCCGTGAGGAGCGTCGTCCAGTGCGTGCGATCGCAAGGCGGCCGGGCGTCCTGGGGTGGGGTCTCCCCAGCTCGAACGGGGCTGACAGCGTGGGGAAGGAGCTGCCAGGGCTTGTGGCCGACGCAGCGAGCGGGCCTGCCGGACGGCGCGACGGGGCAAAGCCTGCCGGGAGGGGCACTAGCGTTCGCCGCATGAAACTGCTGACTGTGAATGCGGGACGGCCCGAGGCCGTCGACTACACCGACGCTGCCGGCGGTGCGACCGGGATCAACAAGCAGCCGGCCGACGGCCCGGTGCGGGTCACCGATCCCGGTCCCAAGGGCAGCGGCGGCAGTGGGGTGGCCGGGGACGCGGTGTGCGATCTGCGCCATCACGGCGGCTCGGACCAGGCCGTGTACGCCGTCGCCCGCGAGGATCTCGACGCCTGGGAGCGTTCGCTCGGCCGCCCGCTGGCCAACGGCGCGTTCGGCGAGAACCTGACGACCGCCGGACTGGACGTGAGCGGCGCGAGGATCGGCGAGCGCTGGCGGATCGGACCCGATCTGGTCCTGGAGGTGACGTCGGGCCGCATTCCGTGCCGCACGTTCGCCGGTCACCTCGGAGAGAAGCGCTGGGTCAGGCGATTCACGGAGGCGGCCGCTCCGGGTGCCTACCTGCGGGTGATCGAGCCGGGCGAGATCCGCGCCGGGGACCCGGTCGAGATCGTGCACCGGCCGGACCACGACGTCACCGTACGGATGCAGTTCCTGGCGGCGACGACGCGACGGGACCTGCTGCCGGAGCTGCTCACGGCCCGGGACGCACTGCATCCCGAGACGCTGCGCGCCGCCCTGAAGTACGTGGAGTCGCAGGCACCCGGCGAGTGATCAGTGCGGGGTGCGGGGCACTAACGTGCCGCGTATGACGACTGCATTGATTACGGGCGCGACCGCGGGAATCGGGGCCGCCTTCGCGCGGCGCCTCGCGGCCGACGGGCACAACCTGGTGCTGGCGGCGCGCAGCACCGAGCGGCTCCGGGAACAGGCCACCGAGTTGCACGACCGGCACGGCATCGAGGCCGAGGTGCTGACCGCCGACCTCTCCGAGGACGACGGGATCGCCTCGGTCGAGGCGCGGCTGACGAACCGCCGGCAGCCTGTCGATCTGCTGATCAACAATGCCGGGTTCGGCAACAAGGGCCGCTATCTGGATGTGTCGATGGCGGACGAGCTGAAGATGCTGAAGGTGCACTGCGAGGCGGTGCTGCGGCTGACCTCGGCTGCCGCGGCGGGGATGAAGGAACGCGGGCGGGGCGGGGTGGTCAATGTGGCCTCGGTGGCGGCGTTCGTACCGCGCGGGACGTACGGCGCGTCCAAGGCGTGGGTCGTTCAGTTCACCCAGGGCGCGGCGAAGGACCTGGCCGGTTCGGGGGTGCGGCTGATGGCGCTGTGCCCCGGCTTCGTACGGACCGAGTTCCATGAGCGCGCGGGGATGGGGACCGGCAACATCCCGGGCTGGATGTGGCTCGACGCGGACAAGCTGGTCGACTCGGCACTGGCGGATCTGGCGCGCGGGAAGTCGGTGTCGATCCCGGACGCGCGGTACAAGGCGCTGATGGGGCTGGTGAAGGTGGCGCCGCGCGGCCTGCTCGGAGGGGTCACCTCCAAGACAGGCCGCAAGTACGGTCCGCAGTAGGGCGGTCGGACGGTGAGCGGATGAGACCGACCGGCACATGGGAGGCGGCGTCGCGGGGCTGGGCACGCACATCTGCCGCGTTGTCGTCAATCACCACGGCTCCGCCATGCCTCAATCCTCCGCCTTGCAGCTGCACGCACCCAGCCCCGCTCCTTCTCCCACCCCCGATGTGCCGGTGGGGTACTGCATGTTGGAGAGCAGGACGACGTCGTGGGCGCCCGCGCCGTCGAGCTTCGCGCGGGCCTCGCCGCTGCCGTAGTCGGCAATGGTGAAGGGGGCGCGGGCGGAGCCGGTGCCCCGCGGGGCAAGGGTGCCGGTGCAGGTGGTGCCGCGCTTGAAGAGCAGCTGGTCGCCGGGGCCGTAGGTGCGGGCGCCGGCCTCGGCCAGGGTGGTCCACGGATGCTGCCTGCTGCCGGTGGCACCGGCCGGGTCGGCCGAGCAGTCGACATGGAAGGTGCGGCCGGTGGGCGCGGCCTGTGCGGCTCCCTGGCCCGCGACGGTCACACCCGCGGCAGCAGTCAGGGCCGCGAGCGCTGCGGCGGTGACGCGATGTCTCACAATTCCTCCGTACGAACAGTCAGGGTCGAGTCGGCATCGCCGGAATCCTGGACTCGGATTGATCGAGCGTCAATGGATTACGTTTGAATGATCGAAACTGCCATCGTTCGATCACGCTGGACTAGGGTCGATCCCGGAGTCGGATCACTGCGAGGGGACTGCTGCCGTGCGCGAAACCGCTGCTGAACGTCATGACCGGCTGCTGGGGCTGGTACGGGAACGGGGCTCGGCCCGGGTCTCCGATCTCGCCTCCCAGCTGGGCGTCTCGCCTGTCACGGTGCGCCGGGACGTGGAGGATCTGGCGGGCCGGGGCCTGCTGGACCGGGTGCACGGCTCGGTCTCCTGGCCGCAGGACCACGCGGCCACCGGCGCCGCCTCCGGCGCGGGCAGCGGGCTGGTCCTCGGCATGCTCGCGCCCTCCGCGACGTACTACTTCGCCGAGGTCATCCGCGGGGCGCACGAGGCGGCGGCCCGGGCCGGGGCCCGGCTCATCCTGCGGATCTCGGACTACCGGCCCGAGGAGGACCACGCGCGCACCGAGGGTCTGCTCTCGGCGGGCGCCGAGGGGCTGCTGATCGCGCCCGGCTGGCAGCATCCCGGCGACCCGGCGGCGTTCGGCGACTGGATCGCCTCGCTGCCCGTGCCCACGGTGCTGCTGGAGCGCCGGCCCGCCGCGGGCTCGCGGCTGGACGGCCTGGACCGGGTCTGCTCGGACCATGCCCACGGGGTACTGCTCGCCATGCGCCACCTGGTGGAACTGGGGCACGGGGCGCCGCTGCTGATGGCCCGTGCGGACTCTCCGACAGCGATTGCGGTGCGGTCCGGATACACGGAGGCACTGGCCGTGCTGGGGCTGCGCGCACCGCAGGACGTGATCGATTCCGTACCGGCGGAGCTGGCTCCCGACGCCTTCGAGGAGGCGGTGCAGGCGCTGCGCGAAGCGGTCGTCTCGGGGGTGGCCACGGCGGCGCTGATCCACAACGATGTGGACGCGATCCAGGTGGTGCAGCGCCTGGCCGAGGTGGGTGTGCGGGTGCCGGACGACCTGGCGCTGATCGCGTACGACGACGAAGTGGCGGCGCTCGCGGACACACCGCTGACGGCGGTGGCGCCGCCCAAGCGCGATGTGGGCCGGCATGCCACCGATCTACTGGTGGAACGGCTGGGTGAGGGCGCGGGCGCGCCGCGGCGCCATCTGACGCTGCTGCCGCAGCTGCGGGTCCGCGACTCGTGCGGTTCGCCCCTTCCGTAACCCGTTCTCCCGCGCCCCCTCCCACAGCTCCCACCTCCCGCTTCTGCACGTAACTTATGTGATCTTTTTTCGATCAATCAATCTTTCGCTCTTGACTTCGGTCACGACTGGTTCAAAGATCACGGCCAACGCCAATGTCGTCGCCTGTTCAGGAGCCTCGCTGTGAGCCGCAGTTCGAGCAGAACGTCCCTCGCCCTCGTCGGCGCCGCCACCGCCCTGGCCGTACTCACGGCCTGCGGCGGCAGCGGCGACGACAGCGCCGCCCCCGGGAGCGACGGCAAGCCCGTCAGCATCACCTTCTGGGGCTGGGCCAAGGGGTCCAAGGAGGTCGTTGACGCGTTCAACGCCTCGCACAAGAACATCAAGGTCGTGTACGAGGAGATCCCGTCCGGCAACGCGGGCGGCTACGCCAAGATCTCCAACGCGGTGAAGGCGGGCAACGCCCCCGACCTGGTCTCCATCGAGTACCCGCAGCTCCCGGAGTACGTCAGTCAGGGCGCGCTCCAGGACATCGGCCAGTACTTCACCGAGGACATCAGGAAGAAGCTGCTGCCGCAGGCGGTGGAGCTGACGACGCTCGGCGGCAAGAACTGGGCCGTCCCCTTCGACGCCTCACCGCAGTCCTTCTACTACCGCAAGGACCTGTTCGAGAAGTACGGCGTCGAGGTCCCCACCACCTGGGACGAGTTCCGCAAGGCGGCCGAGAAGGTCAAGAAGGCCGACAAGAAGGCCCGCATCGGTACGTTCTTCCCCGACGACCCGACCACGTTCCAGGCGATGGCCTGGCAGGCCGGCGCCCAGTGGTACAAGGCCGAGGGCGACACCTGGAAGATCACCACGACCGACGCGGCCACCAACAAGGTCGCCGACTACTGGCAGGGTCTGCTCGACGACGACCTGATCCGCGCCAACGCCTCGTTCAGCCCCGAGTGGACCAACTCCCTGAAGAGCGGCGGCACCGTCGGCTATCTCGGCGCCGCCTGGGGCGCAGGCGTCCTGAAGGGCACCCTGCCCGAGCAGAGCGGCAAGTGGGCGGTCGCCCCGTTGCCCAGCTGGGACGGCAAGCCGGCCAGCGGCATGCTCGGCGGCTCCACCTTCGCGGTGACGAAGACCAGCAAGAAGGCGAAGGCCGCGGTCGAGTTCGCCACGTGGATGTCGACCACCGAGGACGGCATCAAGGCCCGGATCGCGTCCGGCACGTCGAGCGCCTTCCCGGCCGCAGCCGAGCTGCGCCCGGTGGCGAAGAAGGCCTTCGACGCGGACTTCTACGGCGGCGAGGACATCTACCGGGTGTTCGAGGACGCGGCGACGTCCATCGGCCCCGACTGGACCTGGGGGCCGACGACCGGCACGACGAACACCGCCATCAAGGACCAGTTCGGCAAGGTCGCGGCTGGCGGCACGACGATCACCGACGCGGTCAGGGCGGGCCATGACGCCACGGTCGCCGAGCTCAAGAAGCGCGGTCTGAAGGTCGAGGACGCAGGCTGATGAAGCGCGCCCGGACGACCGGAGCCGCCGGCATTCTGCTGGGGCCCTTCTTCGTACTGTTCACGTTGGCGATGGTGGTGCCGATCGGCTACGCGGTCTGGCTCAGCCTGTTCACCGAGAAACAGTCCGGCCTGGGCTTCGGCGGCACCGAGACCGTCTTCAGCGGACTCGACAACTACACCGCGGCGCTGGGCGACCGGGCGTTCCGCGAGGGCTTCGGCGTACTCCTCGGATACTGCCTCTTCTACATTCCGCTGCTGCTCATCGGGGCCCTCGCCCTCGCCCTGCTGCTGGACTCCACGCTGGCCCGCGCCCGCCGGTTCTTCCAGCTCGCGCTCTTCCTGCCGCATGCCGTGCCGGGCATCATCGCCGCGCTGATCTGGGTGTACCTCTACACGCCGCAGCTCAGCCCGGTCATCAGCGCCATGGAGTCCGGCGGTATGGGCTTCGACTTCTTCTCCCCCGAGGGCGCGCTCCCGTCCGTCGTCAACATCGCCCTGTGGGAGTGGCTCGGCTACAACATGGTGATCTTCTACGCGGCGCTGCAGGCCATTGACCGGTCCGTGCTCGAAGCGGCCACGGTCGACGGGGCGGGCGCCTGGCGCATCGCGCTGAGCATCAAGGTGCCGCTGATCCGCGCCTCGGTCGTGATGGTCGCCCTGTTCACGGTCATCGGCTCGCTGCAGCTGTTCACCGAACCGCTGATCCTCAACAAGGGCACCGGATCCGCCGTTTCCTCCACCTGGACGCCGAACATGTACGCGTACACCGCGGCCTTCGAACGCAACGACTACGGCCTTGCGGCCGCGGCCTCCCTCCTGCTGGCCCTCACAGCCGCGCTGCTGTCCTTCGTCGTCACCCGCTTCACCGGCCGGAAGGGCAGGAAGGCATGAACTCCTCAGCTCCGAAGAGCCGTTGGATGTCCAGGACGGCGGTCAACGGTTTCCTGGTCCTCGCGGTCGTCTACATGCTCTTCCCCCTCGTCTGGCTGGTCACCGCCGCCACCAAGGACACCGGTGATCTGCTCGCGGGCAACGCGTTCTCCTTCGACGGCTTCAACCTCGGCGAGAACCTGTCGAACCTCGCCGCCTACGGCGACGGCATCTACTTCCGCTGGTACCTCAACAGCCTCATCTACGCGGGCGGCGGCGCCGTCGTCTGCTCGCTGATCTGTGTCGCCGCGGGGTACGCATTCAACACGTACGAATTCCGGGGCAAGGAGACGCTGTTCGGCCTTGTGCTGATGGGTGTGCTGGTCCCGACCACGGCGCTCGCCCTGCCGATGTATCTCCTGGCGTCCAGGACCGGTCTGGTCAACACCTACTGGTCCGTGCTGATCCCGGTCCTCGTCAACCCGTTCGGCGTCTACCTCGCCCGGGTCTTCTCCGCCGGTTACATCCCGAACGAGGCGCTGGAGGCCGCCCGTATCGACGGAGCGGGCGAGTTGCGCGTCTTCTGGTCGATCGGGCTGCGGATGGTCATGCCCGGCTTCGTGACCATCTTCCTCTTCCAGTTCACCGCGATCTGGAACAACTTCTTCCTCCCCCTCGTGATGCTGTCCGACCGCAAACTGTTCCCGCTGAGCCTCGGTCTGTACTCCTGGAACACCAACACCCACGGCGAGCCGAGCTTCTATCCGCTCGTCGTCACGGGATCCCTCCTCGCCGTGATCCCCCTGATCGTCGCCTTCGTCTCCCTGCAGCGGCACTGGAAGGCGGGACTGACCGCCGGAAGCGTCAAGTGACCGTCACCCGACCCTTGAGCCGAGCGCCCTTTGAGGAGTACGAGTTCCACCATGCCTCACGCCACTGACAACCGGCCGAAAGCCCTGCTGGCGATGGGCCCCGGCATCGCCGACCGGCTCCTCGCCGAGCGCCACCGCACGCGACTGGCCGCCCTCACCCGTACGGATCCCCGCTTCGTCGCCCACGACCTGGCCGACCCGACACCGGAGACGGCCGCCGCGCTCGCCGAGGCCGACGTGCTGTTGACCTGCTGGGGTGCGACACCGCTGACCGCCGAGGTGCTGGAGGGCGCGCCGCGGCTGCGGGCGGTGGTGCACGCGGCCGGTTCCGTGAAGCACCACATCACGGACGCCTGCTGGGCACGCGGGATCGCCGTCACCTCGGCGGCCGCTGCCAATGCGCTGCCCGTCGCCGAGTTCACCCTTGCCGCGATCCTGTTCGCGGGCAAGCGGGTGCTGCAGACCGCGCAGCGTTACGCCGCCATCCGCACCGACCACGACTGGCTCCAGGAGCTCGCCGGCTCCGGCAACTACCGCCGTACCGTCGGCATCATCGGCGCATCCCGCATCGGCCGACGGGTGATCGAGCTGCTGCACCCCTTCGACCTGGACGTCCTGCTGTACGACCCGTACGTGGACGCGGCGGAGGCGGCCCGGCTGGGCGTACGGCTCGCGACGCTGGACGAGCTGTGCGCAGGCAGTTCCGTCGTCTCCGTGCATGCGCCGCAGCTGCCGGAGACGCACCATCTGATCGGCGCGGCGCAGCTGGCGGCGATGGCGACGGGCACGACGCTGATCAACACGGCTCGCGGGTCGCTGATCGACGAGGATGCCTTGCTTCCCCAGCTGCGGAGCGGGCGGCTGCACGCGGTGCTGGATGTGACGGATCCCGAACTTCCGCCCGCGCTCTCGCCGTTGTACGAGCTGCCGAATGTGCTGCTCACTCCGCACATCGCGGGCTCGCTGGGCGACGAGCTGCACCGGATGGCCGACCAGGCACTCGACGAGATGGAGCGGTTCGCGTCCGGTCTGCCCTTCGCGGACCCCGTGCACGCCGGAAGCCTGCGGCACTCGGCCTGAGCCCCGAACATCGAAAGCCCGCTGTCTCACTAAACTGGAAGGATCCCATCCGGACCTCAGGACCGGGAGACGCCATGAGATTCGTACAAGTAATCGACTGCAAGACGGATCGGTTCGACGACATGGACCGCCTCATGGACGAATGGGTCGCACAGACCAAGGGCACCCGGACGGCTACGCACAGCCTCATCGGCAAGGACCGCTCCGACGGGTCTCACTACGTCGAGATCGTCGAATTCCCTTCGTACGAAGATGCGATGGCGAACTCGAAGCTGCCGGAGACCGACCAGATCTTCCAGGAGCTGGTGGCGCTCTGCGACGGGATGCCCACCTTCACCGACCTCGATGTGGTCCGTGACGAACAGTTGAACCAGACACTGTCGCGCCGGTTCTTCCACGAGATCGCTGTCGGGGGCAACCTCGAAGCCATCGACGAGGTGTTCGCGCCCGACTACATCGACCACGACGTCGCGAAGGAACAGGACACGGTGATCGGGTCCGACTCCCTGAAGAACGAGGTGATCGCATGGCGCGCGGCCTTCGACTTCACCTTCAGCCTGGACCGGCAGGTCTGTGAGGGTGACGACGTCGTGACGCTGTGGACCTGGACCGGCACCCACGAGGGCGACTTCATGGGGATCGCCCCCACGGGCAGGCAGTGCACCATGACGGGCACCACGATCTTCCGGTTCAAGGACGGCAGGATCCAGGAAGGCTGGTGGCACGAGGATCTCCTCGGCCTGATGCGGCAGCTCGGCGCGCTCGACTGATCCAACGGCAAAGAACGGCCGAAGGCCCCCGTTCCCCTCGCTGAACAGCGGGGCGAACGGGGGCCTTGTGCGGCGGTGAGCCGAGGTGGCAGCGCGTCAGTGCGAGTGACCGTGGCCGCCGTGACCGGCTTCGGCCTCTTCCTCGGCCGGCTTCTCGACGACCAGGGTCTCGGTCGTCAGCAGCAGCGACGCGATGGACGCGGCGTTCTCCAGCGCGGAGCGGGTGACCTTGACCGGGTCGATGACGCCGGCCTTCACCAGGTCGCCGTACTCGCCCGTCGCGGCGTTGAAGCCCTGGCCCTTGTCGAGCTCGGCGACCTTCGAGGTGATGACGTAACCCTCGAGGCCGGCGTTCTCGGCGATCCAGCGCAGCGGCTCGACCGCGGCGCGGCGCACGACCGCGACACCGGTGGCCTCGTCGCCGGTCTTGTCGAGGTTGCCCTCGAGAACCTTGACGGCGTGGACCAGAGCGGAGCCACCACCGGAGACGATGCCCTCCTCGACCGCGGCGCGGGTCGCGGAGATGGCGTCCTCCAGACGGTGCTTCTTCTCCTTGAGCTCCACCTCGGTGGCGGCACCGACACGGATCACGCACACGCCGCCGGCCAGCTTCGCGAGGCGCTCCTGGAGCTTCTCGCGGTCCCAGTCGGAGTCGGTGGCGTCGATCTCGGCCTTGATCTGGTTGACCCGGCCCTTGACGTCGCCGGGCTCGCCGCCGCCGTCCACGATGGTCGTGTCGTCCTTGGAGACCGTGACACGGCGGGCGGTGCCCAGCACGTCCAGACCGGCCTGGTCGAGCTTGAGGCCGACCTCCTCGGCGATGACGGTCGCACCGGTGAGGGTGGCGATGTCGCCGAGCATGGCCTTGCGGCGGTCACCGAAGCCCGGGGCCTTCACCGCGACGGCGTTGAAGGTGCCACGGATCTTGTTGACGACCAGGGTCGACAGGGCCTCGCCCTCGACGTCCTCGGCGATGATCAGCAGCGGCTTGGAGCCACCGGCCTGGATGACCTTCTCCAGCAGCGGGAGCAGCTCCTGGATCGAGCCGATCTTGCCCTGGTGGATCAGGATGTACGGGTCGTCGAGGACGGCCTCCATACGCTCCTGGTCGGTCACCATGTACGGGGACAGGTAACCCTTGTCGAAGGCCATGCCCTCGGTGAACTCGAGGTCCAGGCCGAAGGTGTTGGACTCCTCGACGGTGATGACGCCGTCCTTGCCGACCTTGTCCATCGCGTCCGCGATGAGCTCGCCGACCTGCGAGTCCTGCGCGGAGAGCGCGGCCACGGCGGCGATGTCGGACTTGTCGTCGATCGGGCGGGCGGTCGCGAGGAGCTCCTCGGACACAGCCTTGACCGCGGCGTCGATGCCCTTCTTCAGGGCGGCCGGGGAAGCGCCCGCGGCAACGTTGCGCAGGCCCTCGCGGACGAGCGCCTGGGCGAGCACGGTGGCGGTGGTGGTGCCGTCACCCGCTACGTCGTTGGTCTTGGTCGCCACCTCCTTCACCAGCTGGGCACCGAGGTTCTCGTACGGGTCGTCGAGCTCGACCTCGCGCGCGATGGTGACACCGTCGTTGGTGATGGTGGGAGCGCCGAACTTCTTGTCGATGACGACGTTGCGGCCCTTGGGGCCGATCGTCACCTTGACCGTGTCGGCAAGCTTGTTGACGCCGCGCTCAAGGGCGCGACGGGCGTCCTCGTCGAACTTCAGAATCTTCGCCATGGGAGCTGAACTGTCCTCTCGAACGAACTGCGCCCCTGACCGCCCGGCTTGTTATCTCGCAGGGGGCCAGGGGCGCAGAACGGAAGCAAACGTGTGTGAATTACTTCTCGATGATCGCGAGCACGTCGCGAGCCGAGAGGACGAGGTACTCCTCGCCGTTGTACTTCACCTCGGTGCCGCCGTACTTGCTGTACAGCACGATGTCACCGGTCTTGACGTCGAGCGGCAGACGCTCGCCGTTCTCGAAGCGGCCCGGGCCCACGGCCAGGACGACGCCCTCCTGGGGCTTCTCCTTGGCGGTGTCCGGGATGACCAGGCCAGAGGCCGTGGTCTGCTCGGCGTCGAGCGGCTGGACCACAATGCGGTCCTCAAGCGGCTTGATGGCAACCTTGGAGCTGGTGGTCGTCACGATCCGGCCTCCCCCTTCGGAGATCTCGGGGTTAACTGCGGGGTTAACTGTCTGGGGTGGCGATCAGGTGGGTCCGTCGTCGCGGGTGCCGGACCTGCCGGTCGCACAGTACTGCTGGCACTCTCCAGTGGGGAGTGCCAGAGCTGAGACTATGACCGCGATTAGCACTCGGTCAAGCGGAGTGCCAATTCAGTCCGGTCGTGGCGTCACCGCACCGGACTGCTCCCGGGACGACGTACGGGGAACGAAGGGACGAACCGCACCGTTCCGTACGACGGTGAGGAGGTGCCGGACGTCAGGCCCCCCGTCGGCGCCCGCGCCTTCATCCGCCGGCACCGCGACCCCGGCCCCGACCCCAAGGCGTTGCCCGACCTGCTCGACGGCTGGGAAACCGAGACCATGAACGCCCACGGCCGGTCCCGAGCGACGCGAAGCGCCCGTCCCTCCGGTGCTGCCGGGGACGGGCGCTTGCGCAGGGTCGCTCAGCCCTGGAGCTTCATGCCCCCGGGTGAGGTGAGGCCCTCGTCGGGGTGGGCTCCCAGGCAGCGCCCGACGCAATTCCTCCTGCTGTGCACGACGGTCCGGCAACCCGTTCCCGGGCCGCCGCGTTCACGAACACATCACTGTCGGCCTTGAGGACCCCAACGGCGTTCTGCTGACCGACCACTTCAGTTATCGCCGACAGCAGACTCCTTGGGCGGGCTGCCATGGCCCGATGCGCTGGTGGGCGGCGCGCACGTCGGCTGCGGGCAGGGCGGTTGATTCGCGGAGCCGCGGCCGGCGTCGCGCCGCTGCGCGCAAACCGGCCCCGGGCGGGCCCGGTCCGGTCCTTCGCCGCGATCGCACCGCGCCTCGTGACCGTACGGCAGGCACCCCGTCCCGGCGCCCGCTCCGCCGGACGGTCCCGACCAGTCGGGCCACCAGTGTCTCAGCGGCGGAGACAACCATGGAGGCCCGGGCTCCTGCAGCCATCCCGGCCGGCCGCAGGAGCCGACGACCATCGGCCCCGCCTCCCCCTGATCACCCCGCACACCCTGCCGGCGCTCCGGCTCCGCCACCGGTCCCGGCCCCGGCGTCCGGTGCGGCCGGCTCACCTTCTGCGCGGCCTTCCGGCCCAGCCGTTCGATCGGGTCGACCGACTGCGCACACCCCGCGGTGGCGGTCAGGAACGCACCGGCTGCCAGCAGTCCGGCGAGCATCCGGTGCGCCCTTCTCATACGTGGTTCTCCAGCCGGGCCACGGCGTACCCCTTGTCCGCGATGGTCCTCATGACCGCCCGGACCAGGTCGGCCATGGAGCCGCTCCAGTCCTCACGGCCCCTGACGTGCGTGAGGATGATGTCGCCCGGGTGCAGGTCGCGTGCGGCCTGCGTCCGCTGGGCGGAGCCGCCCGGATGCCCGGCGGCGGGGCCGCCGCCGGACTCGGAGGCGCAGCCGGGCGCGGCTGCGGCGACAAGGAGTGCGGCCAGGACCACATGGCCCGGTCCGCGCCGCATGACGCCCGGACCATGCCCCTGTGCGGTTAAATCTTCCTTTTGTCGTACAAGCCGCATGGTTTCGCATACTGCCAGTGGCTGCCCGGCCGCTGGGGCCGACACCTCCGCCGGGCCCGCGCGGTCCCCCGGCTGGCTCACAATGGGCCGGTGAACGCCTTCGATCCGACCGGCCCGACCGACCCGCTCGCCGCCTTCATGGCCCTGCGCACACCCGAGGGCGAGGCACTCCTCGCCGAGCTGCGGGCCTACGACCCCTCCCAGGAGCTCGCCACCGCCACCCGGCTGCGCCGCGGCCATCCGGCCCCGCTGGTGTCGGCGGCGCTGGGACAGGCGCGGCTGCGGCAGCGGGCGGTGGCGAAGTTCGGCGCCGGGGACGCGTACCGGATGTTCTTCACACCGAACGGCGTCGAGCAGGCGACCCGTACCTCGGTCGCCACCTACCGCGCCCGGCGCTTCGCCGACGCGGGCGTGCGCAGCGTCGCCGACCTCTGCTGCGGGATCGGCGGTGACGCCATCGCCCTCGCCCGCGCGGGCATCTCCGTCCTCGCCGTGGACCGCGACCCGCTGACCGCCGAGGTGGCCCGCGCCAATGCCGCCGCACTCGGCCTCGACACCCTGATCGAGGTGCGCTGCGCCGATGTCACCGAGATCGACACGTCTGCGTACGACGCGGTCTTCGTCGACCCGGCCCGGCGCGGCGGGCGCGGCAGGATCTTCGACCCCGAGGCGTACTCGCCGCCGCTCTCCTGGGCGACCGGCGCCGCGCTGGCGGCCCCCCGCGCCGCGCTGAAGATCGCCCCCGGCATCCCGCACGAGGCGATCCCGGCACAGGCGGAGGCGGAGTGGATCTCGGACCACGGCGATGTGAAGGAGGCGGTGCTCTGGTTCGGCGAAGGGTTCGCCCCGGGCTCGTACCGCGCCACACTGCTCCCGGCGGGCGCGACCCTGTCGGCCCCGGCCGCGCTGCCCGCCCCGCCCGTCGGACCGGTGGGCCGCTATCTGTACGAGCCGGACGGGGCCGTCATCCGCGCCCATCTGGTCGCCGACATCGTGGAGCGGTCGGGCGGCCGGCTGGTCGACGAGACGATCGCGTACGTCACGAGCGACGAGCCGTACGATTCCCTCTACGCCTCCGCGTACGAGATCACCGACCAACTGCCCTTCAACATGAAGAAGCTGAAGGCGCTGCTGCGGGAGCGGAGGGTCGGCGTCCTGACCGTCAAGAAGCGGGGCTCGGCCGTCGAACCGGAGGAGCTGCGCAGGAAGATGAAGCTCCAGGGCCCCAACGCGGCGACCGTGTTCCTGACCCGGGTCGCCGGGGCGCCGACCATGCTGATCGGCCACCCCGTGCGGCCCGACACGCCTTAGGTCTCCCCCGCGACGGGGAGCCCACTCCCCGTCGTGGGGCAAGGCGTCAGGCCAGGTCGGTCAGGTCGTCCGCATACACCTGGGAGAGCGGCTGCGGGCCCACGTACTGCTGGCAGTTGCACTGCCCGGCTTCGAAGCGGACCGGCTTCTTGCTCTCGTCCCAGGCCGTCGGCACCTCGACCCGCTCATGGCACCTGCCCTGCTTGTCATGCTTCGCAAGGTGGTGCGTGCAGCCGCAGACCGGCTCCGGCGGCCGGTTCGCCGCCTCGACGGCCAGGCGTTCCTGCTTGCCCGCCTCCAGCAGTTCCAGCCTGCGGGTGTGCCGGTTGCGCAACGCCGTACGGACGTTGTCGACCGCCCATCCGAAGCCGCCGGTCCAGAAGATGATGAGCACCCACCAGTACCACTCCATGTGACACCCTCCCCCTGAGCGGGTCCTGTTACGCGGCCAGGATAGAGACGGTTTCAGCGGTGAGCACCGCCGCCGACGGAGAACAGCGGCTCGGGCCCGGGCGCCTCGACGAGCACCCTCAGCACCCAACGGCGGTGTGCGAACGCCTTGGTGACGCCGATCAGACCGAGCAGCCAGCCGATCATCCCGAGTCCCATGACGAGGGCGACCGCACCGTAGGTGTCCTCAGGCGCCTCCGCACTCGCCGGGACGGCCACGCAGGCGTACAGCCCGACCGCGCACAGCGCGAACGACGGCAGCATCCAGGCGAGGCTCATACCGGGGGCCCGCAGCCGCATGTCACCGTCCGGATCGCGGTCCAACTCGCCCCAGGCGTAGAGCAGTCGGCGGATCTGCCGGTCGCGGCGCAGGCCGACGACGACGAAGACCACCGACGGCACGACACAGCAGGCGCCCAGGGCGGCGAGGACGACGCCGGGGACGGCACTGACGATGTCGTACGACTCCTCGAACGTGAGGATCGCGGTCCCCACCAGCGACCAGCCGAGCGCGCACAGGATGCCCCACAGCCACAGCAGCACCAGCCGGCCGCGCCCCACATGCAGGGCGACCAGCTCGCCGAGGACGACGGCCCGGTCGGCGAGCAAGGCTTCCCTGTCGGGCCAGGAACGTATCTCGACGGGCGGAGGGGGCGGCGGCAGCAGCGTGCGGCGGGACATGGGGCCGACCCTACCGACCGGGTGCGGGCACGGTTCGGCGTGGCTTGCGTTGAAGCACGCTCCAGCTCGTAACGTCCGAATGCGACCGGCTGACCGGAAGCACGCACGTACCGAGGGAGAACACTGTGCAGTACACGCTGTTCGGCCGGACCGGCCTGCGGGTGAGCGAGCTGAGCCTCGGCGCCATGACCATCGGCGAGGACTGGGGGTGGGGCGCGGACAAGGAGACCAGCGCCCGGATCGTCGACACGTACGCGGACGCGGGCGGCAACTTCATCGACACCGCCAACAACTACACCAACGGCAGCTCGGAGACGATCCTCGGCGAGCTGCTCGAAGGCCGCCGGGACCGGTTCGTGCTCGCCACGAAGTACAGCTGCGCCACCCGCACGGGCGATGTGAACGCGGCGGGCAACCACCGGAAGAACCTGGTCCAGTCGGTGGAGTCGAGCCTCGCCCGGCTGCGTACCGACCGCATCGACGTGCTGTGGGTGCACGCACGGGACAACTTCACCCCGGTCGAGGAGGTCATGCGCGCCCTCGACGACCTCGTACGGTCCGGCAAGGTGCTCTATCTCGGGGTGTCGGACTGGGTGGCGTGGGAGATCGCGCAGGCGAGCACCATGGCCGAGCTGCGGGGCTGGACCTCGTTCGCCGGTTCGCAGCTGCGGTACAACCTGCTGGATCGCACCCCGGAACGCGAACTGCTGCCGCAGGCCCGCGCCTTCGACCAGGCCGTGCTGGCGTGGAGCCCGCTCGCCGCAGGCAAGCTCACCGGGAAGTACCGCCGCGGCGAAACGGGCCGGCTGGACTCGCCCGCCTTCGACAACCGGGCCGACCGCCGGGAGGAGGAGATCCTCACCGCGGTGCTGGAGGTCGCCGAACAGGACGGCTGGAGCCCGGCGCAGGTGGCGCTGGCGTGGCTGCGCGGACGGCCCGGGAACATCATCCCGATCATCGCAGCCACCAGGGTGAGCCAGCTCGCCGACAATCTCGCCGGTGTCGATGTCACGCTCGACGCCGACGCGGTGCACCGGCTCGACGCAGCGAGCGAGGTACCGCTCGGCTTCCCGCACGACTTCCTGCGGGAGCCGGGAGTCAGGAGGAACGTGTACGGGGACCTCTGGGCGGATATCACGGACCGGCGCTCGACCTACCGCCGGACGGCAAGTGCGATCCGCTAGCGGCTCTCCGCAGGCTGTCCGGATGATCGGGACACCCGCGGACTTCGCGCGGACCACGCTCGGCCGGGAAGGCGCACGCGGCCGGGCCCGGATGGAGTCGCTGCCGGGGCTGGTCGACGAGCCGCTGCGGCGCTGGCACTGAGCCGTGGACACCGGACCGGTCCTGCACGGCCGGGCCGGGATCATCGTCCCCGCCCAGCGGCACGACGGGTCCCGCGGTGCTGAAGGTGTAGTACCCCCACCCGGGCGACGTCCGGATCGCCGCGACCGACGAGATCGCGACGGCGCTGTTCCGATGAGGTGCGGCCGGAACGGTGTACGGGACGGGCGGGGCCGGTGACGACGGGGTTCCCGCCCGTTCCGTCCGGTCTCTCAGCTGTCCGACCGGCCGTCCGGGTACTCGCTGTAGTCGTCGAACCCGGCGTCCGCGCTGTCGTACTCGGAGTCGTCGGAGTCGTGGGCACCGTCGTCGCCCGCCCCGGACTCGGGGCTGTAGTCGTACTGGTCGGACATGATGGCTCCTCTCGCGACGGGCGCCCGATGCGCCCCGGTCACGCGCTCAACGAGGCTGCCGGACCGGCCGATGCGCCCGCGCGACCCGGGCCACCTCAGTGGCGTACAGCCCGGTCGGCCGGTTGACCGATTCCCGCTCATGGCCCGTCAGTTTCCGTTCACCGGGGCGGCCTTGAGGCACATGTCGCACACCCGGCCCACTGGGCTGCACGGACGCCGTCAGGCGTTGCGCTGCGCCTCGATGTCAAGCTTGGGCGGGCCGCGGAAACTCATCGCGCCGCGCCGGATTCCTTCTCCGCCCGGGCCAGCAGCAGCGCCCGCTCGCGCGCGTTACGGGTCAGGTCCGCCGCCCGCAGGAACTCCGCCCGTGCCTCGTCCATGCGCCCCAGCCGCACCAGCAGATCGCCGCGCACGCTCGGCAGCAGGTGGTACGCCCTCAGCGCCGGGTCCCCGGCCAGGGCGTCGACCAGCGCGATCCCCGCCTCCGGCCCCTGCGCCATCGAGACGGCGACCGCCCGGTTCAGCTCGACGACCGCCGACGGAGCCGCCTTCAGCAGTAGCCCGTAGAGCGTGGCGATGACCGCCCAGTCCGTCTCCTCGTACGTAACCGCGTGGGCGTGGCATGCGGCGATCGCGGCCTGCAGGGCGTACGGACCCGGGGCGTCGCCCACCGCGTGCGCCCGCTCCAGGGCCGCATACCCGCGCCGGATCAGCAGCCGGTCCCAGCGGAACCGGTTCTGGTCGGCGAGCAGCACGGGCGCACCGTCCGGTCCGGTCCTGGCCGCGATGCGGGATGCCTGGAGCTCCAACAGGGCCACCAGGCCGTGCACTTCAGGTTCCTTGTCCATCAGTCCGGCCAGCACCCGGGCCAGCCGCAGCGCGTCCTCGCAGAGCGCCGGGCGCAGCCAGTCGTCGCCCGCGGTGGCCGAGTAACCCTCGTTGAAGATCAGATAGATGACTTCGAGAACGGATTCGAGCCGGGCCGCACGCTCGGGTCCGTACGGCACTTCGAAGGGGACGCCCGCCCGGCCCAGGGTGCGTTTCGCGCGGACGATGCGCTGGGCGACGGTCGGTTCGGACGCCAGGAAGGCCCGGGCGATCTCGTCGGTGGTGAGTCCGCCGAGCAGCCGCAGGGTGAGCGCGATCCGAGCCTCGGTCGACAGCACGGGGTGGCAGGCGGTGAAGATCAGCCGCAGCAGGTCGTCGTCGATGCGGTCGGGGTCCTCGATGCTGTGGAAGTCCGCCGGCTCGGGCGGCGGCACGTCCTGCAGGCTCCGCCCGACCTCGGCCAGCTTCCGCTCGTACGTCTCCTTGCGGCGTACGAGATCGATCGCGCGGTGCTTGGCGGTGGCCAGGAGCCAGGCGCCCGGTCTGTCCGGGACACCCGACTCCGGCCACTGCTCAAGCGCGGCGACCAGAGCGTCCTGCGCGAGCTCCTCGGCGATGCCGACGTCCCGCACGATGCGGGTGACACCGGCGATGATCCGCGCGGACTCGATCCTGAATACCGCCTCGACCGCCTGCGGCGCGCTTGCTTCCGTCACGGCCACCCATCAGAGCAGCCGTACCGGGGCGCAGCAAGCTCTACCGGTGCTGTGACCGGCAATGTCCGCCCGACGGGGCAAAGCCTGCCGGGACAGAACAATTAGCTCTCGGCGATCTCACGGACCTCGGAGGTGACGGTCCAGTTCTTCGGGTGGATCTCCAGGAACCGCTTGGTCCACTCCAGCGCCTCGGCCATGTCCTTGCACTGGGTGATGGCGTAGCCGCCGACGACTTCCTTCGTCTCGGTGAAGGGCCCGTCGGTGCAGCTCAGCTTGCCGCCCTCCCAGGTGACCCGGGTCCCCTGCGAGGTGGGGGTGAGCCCGGCCGTCTCCAGCATGACCCCGGCCTTGGTGATCTCCTCGAACAGCGCACCCATGCGCACCTCGAAGTCGGGGTCGGGGGCCTCGGAGGCGAGGTTCTGCTCATCGATGCGGACCATCGACAGGAAGCGCGGCATGGTGACTCCTCGGTACGGGAGGGCGGGGGCTTTCCCCGCCTCTCACCCTTGCGTCGAACGGGAGACGCCGCAATCGACACCCTCCCCCGAAGAAGTTGAAGAAATATCTCAGGATCCCCTGAGCTTTCTCATGTTCCGCCGGTGGAGCCGCCGGCCACCTCGAACCGCCATCGGTGCACCGCCCGGGTGATCAACTCGGCTGCAGGTTCGGGCAGCTCGGGCAGCTCGGCGCCGTATGCCGCCTCCCACCAGGTGATGACGAGCACCCGGTCCTGCGGGGCGCGCAGCAGCTCGTACCGCAGCGGCTCGTCCGCCAGCTCACCGGTGCGTGCCCGGGCCCACTCCAGCAGTTCGGCGCCCCGGCCGTCCACGGCCCGGGCCTCCCACATGAGGGCGACGGTCATGAGTAGAGGTTGTCCTTGCTGATCTCATGCACATGGTCGTGGTCGTGCGCGCTGCCCGGCACATGCGTGTCCGTCACCGGCAGCGACGAGTCCGCCGACAGTTCCAGATCGGACGCGGGACGGTTGCGCGCCACCATCTCGGCGCCCAGCGCCGCGACCATCGCCCCGTTGTCCGTGCACAGTCCGGGCCGCGGCACCCGCAGCCGGATGCCGGCCCGCTCGCAGCGCTCCTCGGCGAGCGCCCGCAGCCGCGAGTTGGCCGCGACGCCGCCGCCGATCATCAGGTGGTCGACACCCTCGTCCTTGCAGGCCCGGACGGCCTTCCGGGTGAGCACATCGACGACGGCCTCCTGGAAGGACGCCGCCACGTCCCGTACCGGCACCTCCTCGCCCGCGGCCTGCTTCGCCTCGATCCAGCGGGCGACGGACGTCTTCAGACCGGAGAAGGAGAAGTCGTACGCGGGGTCGCGCGAGCCGCTCAGGCCGCGCGGGAACGCGATCGCCTTCGGATCGCCCTCCTTCGCCAGCCGGTCGATGACCGGGCCGCCGGGGAAGCCGAGGTTCAGCACTCGGGCGATCTTGTCGAACGCCTCGCCCGCCGCGTCGTCGATGGTCGCGCCCAGCGGCCGTACGTCGTTGGTGATGTCCGGCGCGAGCAGCAGCGAGGAGTGGCCGCCGCTGACCAGCAGCGCCATCGTCGGCTCGGGCAGCGGGCCGTGCTCCAGCTGGTCGACGCAGATGTGCGAGGCGAGGTGGTTCACCCCGTACAGCGGCTTGTTCAGGGCGTACGCGTACGCCTTCGCCGCCGAGACGCCGACGAGCAGCGCGCCCGCCAGCCCGGGACCGGCGGTGACGGCGATGCCGTCGAGGTCGCGGGCACTGATGCCCGCGTCCTTCAGGGCGCGTTCGATGGTGGGGACCATCGACTCCAGGTGCGCGCGGGAGGCGATCTCCGGGACGACGCCGCCGAAGCGGGCGTGGGTGTCGACGCTGGACGCGACGGCGTCCGCGAGCAGCGTCGTACCGCGGACGATGCCGACGCCGGTCTCGTCGCAGGAGGTCTCGATACCGAGTACGAGCGGTTCGTCAGCCATCAGTCAGTCCCAGTTTCCTGTACGTGCTCTGGTGCGGGTTCTTGTACGTGGAGACGCATGACGAGTGCGTCGATGTTGCCCGGCTGGTAGTAGCCGCGGCGGAAGCCGATCGGTTCGAAGCCGAAGCGTTCGTACAGCTTCTGCGCACGCGTGTTGTCGACCCGGACTTCGAGGAGCACCTCCGCGCACTCGAACGCCGTGGCGTGCTTCAGCAGATCGGTGAGGAGTTCGGAGCCCAGCCCGCCGCCCCAGTGGTCGCGGGTGACGCCGATCGTCTGGACGTCGGCGAGGTCACCGGCGGCGGCGAGTCCCGCGTATCCGACGATACGTCCGGTGTCCGGGGCCTCGGCGACGACATAGCGGCGGGTGGCCTGCGGCCCGCGGGCGTGCGCCAGCTCGGACCAGAACATGCCGGCCGACCAGGCGTCCTCCGGGAACAGCTCGTGTTCGAGCTGCAGCACCGGGTCGATGTCCCACCAGCGCATCTCACGCAGCACGGCAGTCGGGCTCGTCACTTCGGGGTGACCACCTTGTAGTTCTTCGGGACCTGGGCGTCGGGCCGACGCAGATACAGCGGCTGCGGCGGCAGCAGCTCCGCTCCGGCGGCGAGCCGCTCGGCGGCCAGCGCCGCGAGCGCCCCGGCGCTGACGTGCTCGGGACCGCGGGTGTCCGGGAACGCGTCGGGGTAGAGCGCCCCGCCCGCCCCGACCACCGGGAGCCCGGCGAGCTGCTCGGCGATGTCGGCGGGCCGGTCGACGCCGGGTTCGCCGACGCGGGTACGGGGATCCTCGTACCGCGCCCAGTAGACCTCCTTGCGACGGGCGTCCGTCGCCACGGCGAACGGGCCCTCCAGTCCGCCCTGCCCGGCGGCGTACGCGAGACCGTCCAGCGTGCACAGCCCGTGGACCGGCACGGAGAGCGCCGAGCCGAACGTCGCGGCCGTCACCAGACCGACCCGCAGACCGGTGTACGGGCCGGGGCCGACGCCCACGACCACACCGGTCACGGCGTCGAGTTTCACCCCGGCCTCGGCGAGGACCCGGTCGACGGCGGGCAGCAGCAGCTCCCCGTGCCTTCGGGCGTCGACCTGGCCCGACTCGGCGACGACGGTTTTCCCGTCGTGCAGGGCGACGGTGACGGCGGGGGTGGCGGTATCCACGGCGAGCAAGAGCACGCAAACAGCCTACGGCTCCGCCGGCGGCTCCATGGCGCCCCGTACGGCATCCTGTTCCCACCGGCCCCTGCTGCTACCGTCACCGGGTAGACGCGGGTACGACGTAAACGCTTGTACGACATACGAACATCGGCAAAAGGGGCGCGCACGGTGGCAAGGGGCAGCTCGGGAATCGTGGCCGGGCTCACCACGGCGGCACTCGTCGCGGTCGGTTTCCTGGCCTACCAGGCATCGGCGAACGCCCCCGACTCCGTCGCCGTCCCCAAGCCGGAGGCGTCCAGCAGCGCCCCCGCCGTCGGCCACGACAAGCCGAAGGACAAAAAGCGTCCAGCCGCGCTTCCCGCCGAATCCGGGACCGGGGCGCGGGTGGTGTACGCACTGGGCGACCGGCGCGTGTGGCTGGTCGACGCGCAGGGGAAGGTGACCCGGACCTTCGCCGTCATGCCGAGTGCCCTGAGCCCCCGGCCCGGGGTCTACAAAGTGGGTTCGCGCTCGGGCTCGATCAAGGGCTCGGACGGCGTGCTGATCGAGCACGTGGTTCGGTTCGCGATGGCCGACGGGGATGTGCCCGTGGGGTTCAGCGCGGCACAGGACGGTTCGATGGCGAGCCCGGACCCGACGCTGAAGACGGGCGGGGTACGGATGAAGCGCGCGGACGGCGACGCGATGTGGGCGTTCGCGACGGTCGGCGCCAAGGTGGTCGTCGTCCCGTAACGGCGCCGGGGATGTGCAGCCCGGGGCCTCTCGCTCGGATCGTGCCGGGTTCGACACGCACATCTGCGGCGATGCCGTCGACGCCGCCCCCTGGCCTTCACGGTGTCTCCAAGACCTGGGTGACGCCCTTCGCATGAGCTTCTTCCGCCGCCTTGCGGCTGCACACACCACGGCGGCACCGGCCGCCCCGCGGCGAACCGCTCCCCGATCCGGCCCGGTCCGCACGAAAGACCTCAGGCGGCGTCGCGCTCCCCGTCACACCCCTGGGACGCCTGCTGCTCCCCGGGCTCGTGCCGCTCCTGGCACTCCTGCCGTTCCTCCGAGGGCGGCGTCGAGACCGCGGTCGCCGCGGCGCAGGCCGCCAGCAGATCCTTCATCGACACCGCGGACGTCTCTGGCGGCTGCGGCTGCGCTTCACGCTCGGGCGTCGGCATGGATGCCTCCTGGGCTGCGGTGGAAGGCATGGTTAGGCAGGCCTAACCAGCTCTCGGCATCCATGTGACCACGCCCGGCCCGCCCCGCGCAACAATTTGCCGACAGCCTGTCGGAAACGTGTCGGTGCTCTCAGAGCCTGTCGGCTTCCAGCGCCGCCCCCAGTCCTGACCAGCGCTCTCCGATCCCGACCAGCGTGACCGAGCGCCGTTCGTCGTCCGTGTCACCGACCGCGCGGTGGATCAGCACCTGCAGCCGGTCGTCCGAGAGCTCCTCGACCTTGCCGTCGCCCCACTCCACGACCACCACCGACTCCGGCAGCGACACATCGAGGTCCAGGTCCTCCATCTCGTCGAGGCCGCCGCCCAGCCGGTAGGCGTCGACATGGACGAGCGCCGGACCCCCGCTCAGGGACGGGTGGACGCGGGCGATCACAAAGGTGGGAGAGGTGACGGCGCCGCGCACCCCGAGGCCCTCGCCGAGCCCCCGGGTCAGTGTCGTCTTCCCGGCGCCGAGCTCGCCGCTGAGCATCACGAGGTCGCCGGGGCGCAGCAGACCGGCGAGACGGCGGCCCAGCGCCTGCATCTGTTCGGCGGACGTGACCTCGAGACGGGCGATGACCTGGGCCTGTGCGGTCATGGCCGCCGGGGTGTGCGCGGTTTCAGCTGCCGGGCTGTTGTGCGGTGCTTCCATGCCCGCCAACGTTAGCCGCTGCCGGTACGGCTCCGATCCGTACCAGCAGGTCGGCCAGCCGGTCGGTCACCGTCTCCGGGTGCTCCAGCATCACCAGGTGCCCGCCGTCCGGCACGATGACAAGCTCCGCGTCCGGCAGCTGGTCGGCGATCGCCTCGCTGTGCGAACTGGGTGTCACCAGGTCCTTGTCGCCCGCCAGGATCAGCACCGGCACGTCCCGGAACGCGGGCAGCGCCGTGCTCTTGTCGTGCTCGGTGAAGGCCGGGTAGAACTCCGCGACCACGTCGATCGGTGTGGACTCGATGAGCCGCTCGGCGAACCGCTCGACCGCCGGGTCCACGTCCCGCGAACCGAACGAGTACCGCTTGATGAGTCCGGCGAAGAGATCCGCGGTCGCCCGCCGTCCCCGCTCCACCAGCTCCGCCTGCGAGCCGA
Source organism: Streptomyces sp. NPDC051286 (assembly GCF_044455345.1). NCBI lineage: Bacteria > Bacillati > Actinomycetota > Actinomycetes > Kitasatosporales > Streptomycetaceae > Streptomyces > Streptomyces sp. NPDC051286. The sequence continues at coordinate 115,553 of NZ_JBITER010000009.1, forward strand.
GCGCCTTCAGCACCCCGGGCAGCACTCGCCGCACGGCGTTCACACCCGCGACCGGCAGCCCGAAACTGACCTCGCCGAGCTTCCCGCTCGACGTGCCCACGAAGGCGACGGCGGCGACCCGTTCCCGGATCAGCTGCGGGTACTGCTCGGCGAGCGCCATGATCGTCATGCCGCCCATCGAGTGCCCGACCAGTACCAGCCGCCCCTCGGGAGCCGCCGCGTCGATGACCGCCTTCAGATCGCGGCCGAGCTGGTCGATCCCGACCGTCACGCCCTGCGCCTGGGCCCGGCCGCGCTCGGACCGGCCGTGGCTGCGCTGGTCCCAGTGCACGGTGCGCACCAGGCCGCGCAGCGCCGCCCGCTGGAAGTGCCAGGAGTCCTGGCTGAGGCAGTAGCCGTGGCTGAAGACGACAGTGACGGGCCCGGGGACCTTGCGGCCGAAGAGCCGGCGTCTGCGCGGTCCGGTACCGGCGGGCCCGGAGCCCGCACCCGGGCCGACGCCCGCGCCCGTACTGCCGTCGGGTTCGACCTCGTCGGTCTCGTAGTACAGCTCGGTGCCGTCGTCTGCGGCAGCCCGGCCGGGCATGCCGCGCAGCGAGCCGTACGGCCCCGAGGCGTCCAGCGCCAGCCTGGCCCGCCTGCGCATGCCCCGGCCGACGGTCATCCGCTCGACCGCGACACCGGCCGCCGCACCGGCGGCGATCACACCTATGGCGGCTCCGGCGATGCCCGCCCGGCGCCAGCCGACCGCCGAAGCGGCCGTCGCCATCGCGTCCCCCGCGCTGATCTCGCTCACCGTGCCGTGCTCCTCGTCGGTCGTTGTCCGTCAGGACGTGCAGGACAGAGCGGATCAGAGAGAACCGGCCGGGATCTCGTTCAGATAGACGCGCGGCACGCGGCCGCTGATGCGGGTGACGATCTCGTACGCGATCGTGCCGGCCGCCTCCGCCCAGTCCTCGGCGCTCGGCTCGCCCCGGTCCCCCGGGCCGAAGAGCACTGCGTCGCTGCCCACCTCGACGGTGTCCCCGTCGAGATCGACGACGAACTGGTCCATGGCCACCCGGCCGGCAACCCGCCGCCGGACGCCGCCGACCAGGACCGGGCCGCGCCCGGAGGCGTGGCGCGGGATGCCGTCCGCGTAGCCGAGCGGGATCAGGCCGAGCGTCGTCTCGGCGGCCGTCGTGTAGTGGTGCCCGTAGCTGATGCCGTGCCCGGCCGGTACCTGCTTGACCAGGGCGACCGACGCGGCGAGCGTCATCACGGGGCGCAGCCCGAAGTCGGCCGGGGTGCCCAGCTCCGGGCTGGGCGAGATCCCGTACATGGCGATGCCGGTCCGCACGAGGTCGAAGTGCGACTCGGGGATCGTCAGCGTCGCCGGGGAGTTGGCCATGTGCCGCACCTCGGGTTCGACGCCCGCCTTCTCCGCGTGCGCGACCATGTCGCGATAGGCCGCCAGCTGGGCGGCGATCGACGGATGGCCGGGCTCGTCGGCACAGGCGAAGTGCGACCACAGTCCGGTGACCTTCACCGTGCCCTCGCCCTCGGCGGTGCGGGCGGCACAGACCAGTTCGGGCCAGTCGGCCGGCTGGCAGCCGTTGCGCCCCAGTCCGGTGTCGGCCTTGAGCTGGATGCGGGCCGGCCGTCCGGCCTCCCGGGCCGCGGCGACGACCTCGCGCAGCGCCCACATGCCGCTGACCGACACATCGATGTCGGCCTCGATCGCCTCGCGCCAGGGGCCGCCCGGCGTCCACAGCCAGCACATCACCCGGCCGCCGAGCCCGGCGGCGCGCAGGGCGAGCGCCTCGTGCGGGGTCGCGGTACCGAGCCAGGTCGCCCCGGCTTCGAGCGCGGCCCTGGCGCAGGGCACCGCCCCGTGCCCGTACGCATCGGATTTGACGACGGCCATGAGTTGCGCGCCGGCCACCCGGGCACGCAGAACACGCACGTTGGCGCGCAGTGCGGCGAGGTCGATCTCGGCTCGGGCTCTCAAGGACGCTGTCTCGTTCATCGCGCCCAGTCTCTCAGAGGCGTACGCCAGGACACTCAGGTGCGGGGTGCGGTCAGGGCCTTTCTTTCGGATCATGCCGGGCTCGCGGGGTCCGGTCCGGTCCGGACGTGCGGCCCGGGGTGCGGCATCGGTGGCGGCAGCCGTCGCGAGGCCGCCGATGTCACCGATGGCGCAGCTCATGTTCCACGTGGTCGACGAGGACCGGGACATGGCTGTGCGGGACGTCCTTCACCGCTGTGACGAGGGTCACCGGCCCGCCCGCGCGGACCAGCTCGACCAGCTCCCGCACCGCCGCCGTGTGGGAGGGGTCGGCGAGTTCGGCGCGGTAGCGGTCCACGAAGTCGTCGTACCGGGTGCCACTGCGGTCCTCGTGGTACCAGGAGCGGAGTTCGTTCGACGGGGTGAGGTCCTTCAGCCACCGGTCGATCCGTGCCCGGTCCTTGGCGACGCCGCGGGGCCAGAGCCGGTCGACGAGGACGCGGGTCCCGTCACCGTCCTCCTGCGGGTCGTACACCCGGCGTACGCGTACGGAGTCGCTGCCCACCGTCGACCACTCCTCACCGGCTCTCCTCCGCGGTTCCGTGTCTGGTGCCCAGGATCTCTCAGGCCCGCACATCACGCCACGCCGCGGGAACCGCGTCCGCGACGTCCTGGGCGGAGACCGGGCCGCCGTCCGAGGCGTGGCGGGCGGCGAGGCCGTGCAGGTAGGCGCCGGCGGAGGCGGCGTCGCGCGGGTCGAGACCCGCGGCCAGCAGGGAACCGGTCAGCCCGGAGAGGACGTCGCCGCTCCCCGCCGTGGCCAGCCAGGATGTGCCGGTCGGGTTGACCCGTACGGGAGCGTGTCCGGTGCCGTCGGCGACCAAGGTCGTCGACCCCTTGAGCAGCACGGTGGAGCGGTAGCGGGCGGCGAGCTCCCGGACGGCGGCGAGCCGCTCCGCCTCGACCTCCTCGCGCGGTACACCGAGCAGCGCGGCAGCCTCCCCGGCGTGCGGGGTGAGCACCGTCGGCGCGGTGCGCGACAGCACGACGGCGGCGTCGAGCAGCCGCAGCCCGTCCGCGTCGACAAGCACCGGAACCTCGGCGTCCAGCACGTCGGCGACCGCCGAGACGGCGTCCGTACCGTCCCCGAGCCCGGGCCCGACGACCCACGCCTGCACCCGCCCCGCCTTCGACGGCGGGCCCGTGTGGACCAGGGTCTCCGGATGCCGGGCGATCACGGCACCGGCGCCCGGACCGACGTACCGCACCGCGCCCGCACCGCCCCGCAGCGCCCCGCCGACGGCGAGCACCGCCGCGCCCGGATACCGGGCGGACCCGGCAACGATGCCGACGACACCACGCCGGTACTTGTCGCTCTCGCTGCCGGGGAGCGGCAGCAGCGCGGCGACATCGGCGTACTGCAGCGCCTCCAGATCGGGTACGCCGGGCAGCTCGTCGCCGAGTCCGATGTCGACGAGGTGCAGCGCACCCGCCAGGTCGGCGGCCGGGTCGATGAGCAGCCCCGGCTTGTACGCACCGAAGGTGACCGTCGCATCCGCCCGCACGGCGTCGCCGAGCACCTCCCCGGTGTCCGCCTCGACGCCGCTGGGCAGGTCGACGGCGAGGATCGGCGTCCCGGTCGCCTCGTAGGCGCGCACCAGCGCGGCCGCGTCCGGGCGCAGCCCGCCGCGCCCGCCGATGCCGGTGATGCCGTCGACCACCAGATCGACACGGCCGATCTGGTCCGTGCCCACCTGCGCCGCGTCCTGGGCCAGCCCGCCCGCCGCGCGGAGCGCCGCGACCCCGCCCTCGTGGGCGCGGCCCGGCGAGGTCAGCAGCGCGCGGACGCCCGCGCCGCGCCGGGCCAGCCGGGCGCCCGCGTACAGCGCGTCGCCGCCGTTGTCGCCGCTGCCGACGAGCAGGACGACCCGGGACCCGTACACGCGGCCATTGCGCCGCAGCAGATCGCCGCAGGCCACGGCGAGTCCCGCGGCGGCCCGCTGCATCAGGGCCCCCTCCGGCAGCCGTGCCATCAGGGCACGCTCGGCGGCCCGTACGGTCTTCACGCTGTACGCAGTTCGCATACGGTCAACCTTCCGCGATCACCACGGCCGACGCCACCCCCGCGTCATGGCTCAGCGAGACGTGCCAGTGCCGTACGCCCCGCTCGGCGGCGCAGGCGGCGACGCTGCCCCGGACCCGCAGCCTCGGCCGGCCGCTGTCCTCGACGTACACCTCGGCGTCCGTCCACAGCAGCCCGCCCGGCGCACCGAGCGCCTTCGCGACGGCTTCCTTGGCGGCGAACCTGGCGGCCAGCGAGGCGATACCGCGCCGCTCACCGCTGGGCAGCAGCAACTCCCGCTCCAGGAAGAGCCGCTGAGCCAGATGCGGCGTACGCTCCAGCGCCTCGCCGAACCGCTCGATCTCCGCCACATCGATCCCGACCCCGATGATCACGCGCTCACTCACTCATTCTTCGACTCACTCGACGGTCACGGACTTCGCCAGATTGCGCGGCTGGTCCACCTCGTTGCCGCGGGCGGTGGCCAGTTCGCAGGCGAAGACCTGCAAGGGCACGGTCGCCACCAGCGGCTGAAGCAGCGTAGGCGCAGCAGGGATCCAGATCAGATGATCGGCGTACGGAACGACCGCCTCGTCGCCCTCCTCGGCGATGACGACGGTGCGGGCGCCGCGGGCCCGGATCTCCTGGATGTTCGACACGATCTTTTCGTGGAGCACCGAACGCCCGCGCGGCGACGGCACCACCACGACGACCGGCAGATCGTCCTCGATCAGCGCGATCGGCCCGTGCTTGAGCTCGCCGGCGGCGAAGCCCTCGGCGTGCATGTAGGCGAGTTCCTTGAGCTTCAGCGCGCCTTCGAGGGCGACCGGATAACCGACGTGGCGCCCCAGGAAGAGGACGGTGTTCTTGTGCGCGAGCGAACGGGCCAGCGCGCGCACCGGCTCCATGGTCTCCAGGACCCGTTCGACCTGCCCGGGGACCTCGGAGAGCTGCCGGACGACGGTCCGGATCTCGTCGCCCCACTTCGTACCGCGGGTCTGGCCGAGATACAGGGCGACGAGGTAGCAGGCGACAAGCTGCGTCAGGAACGCCTTGGTCGAGGCGACGGCGACCTCCGGCCCGGCGTGCGTGTACAGCACCGCGTCGGACTCACGCGGAATGGTCGACCCGTTCGTATTGCAGATGGCGAGGACCTTCGCCCCCTGCTCGCGGGCGTGCCGCAGCGCCATCAGCGTGTCCATGGTCTCGCCGGACTGGGAGATCGCGATGACGAGGGTGCGCTGGTCCAGGATCGGGTCACGGTACCGGAACTCGCTGGCGAGCTCCGTCTCGCAGGGCAGCCTGGTCCAGTGTTCGATGGCGTACTTGGCGATCATCCCGGCGTGGTACGCGGTCCCGCAGGCCACGACGACGACCTTGTCGACCTCCCGGAGCACGCTCGGCGCGATGCGCACCTCGTCGAGGTGGAGCGAACCCGAGCGGTCGATCCGCCCGAGGAGCGTGTCGGCCACGGCCTTCGGCTGCTCGGCGATCTCCTTGAGCATGAAGTAGTCGTAGCCGCCCTTCTCGGCGGCGGAGGCGTCCCAGTCCACGTGGTACTTACGGACCTCGGCGGGCTGCCCGTCGAAGTCGGTGACCGTGACGGACTCCCGGCGCAGCTCGACGACCTGATCCTGCCCCAGCTCGATCGCTGACCGGGTGTGCGCGATGAACGCGGCCACATCGGACGCCAGGAACGCCTCCCCATCCCCCACCCCGACCACGAGCGGTGAGTTCCGCCGGGCTCCCACCACCACATCCGGCTCATCGGCATGCACGGCGACCAGGGTGAACGCCCCTTCGAGCTGCCGGCAGACCTGTCGCATCGCCTCTGCCGGATCACCGGTCGACGAGTACGCCTCGGCGAGCAGATGGGCGACGACCTCGGTGTCGGTCTCGGACGCCAGATCATGCCCGCGCTCGGCGAGTTCGGCGCGCAGCCCGGCGAAGTTCTCGATGATTCCGTTGTGCACGACGGCGACGCGGCCCGCGTTGTCGAGGTGCGGGTGGGCGTTGGCATCGGTGGGCCCGCCGTGGGTGGCCCACCGGGTGTGCCCGATCGCGGTGGTCCCGGCCGGAAGAGGCTGTTCGACCAGCGCCTTCTCCAGATTGACGAGCTTGCCGGCCTTCTTCATGGAGGCCAGCCCGCGGTCCGCGAGAACGGCGACACCCGCGGAGTCGTACCCGCGGTATTCGAGGCGCTTCAGCCCTGCGACGACAACATCAAGCGCGGACTGCCCACCGACATACCCGACGATTCCACACATAACGATCCTTTCGCGGTCGCCCTCCCCTCGCTTGGCATCGTCGCAGAAGGGGCGCGGGGCGGCCGGGATCATTCGTCGGCGGAGTCGTCGCGAACCGGTACGAGCGGTGGCTCCGGGTCCGCTTCCCGCTCTCGCGCCCACCGCCGAGGCTCCGCGAACCGCTGCCCGCTCAGAGCCTGTCGGGGGGGGGGGGGGGGGGGGGGGGGGGGGGGGGGGGGCCGCGGCCCCCCCCCCCCCCCCCCCCCCCCCCCCCCCCCCCCCCCCCCCCCCGACAGGCTCTCAGGCCATGGGCCCCGAACCCGGCGCTCCCGGCGCAGGACACCAGCCCTGCGCACCCACCGCCCGCCGTGCCTCGGCCACCACGTCGGGATCGGTGACGAAGTGGGTGTCCTGCTCGGCCGACGCACCCCCGGCGCCGAGCGGTACCCAGCCGCCGCCACGCCGGGGCAGCGCCCTGGTCTTGGCGGAGAGATGGACGGCGGCCACTCCGGCGGAAATCAGGGCCGGGATGTCGGCGGGGCGCACCCCGCCGCCGGCCATCACCTGCACCCCGGGGGCAGCGGCGGCCACCGCGGCGATCGCCTCCAGCCCCTCGGCCGCGGTGGGCGCGCCGCCCGAGGTGAGGACCCGGGTGAGGCCGAGCGAGGGCAGCAGTCCGGCGGTGGCCACCGGGTCGGCGGACTGGTCGATGGCGCGGTGCAGGGTGATGTCCACCGGGCGGCCCGAGGCGCGGGCCGCTTCGGCGAGCCGGGCGACCGCCACGGTGTCCAGGGCTCCGTCGGCGGTCAGCGCACCGATCACCACACCGGAGGCGCCGGAGGCGATGACGGACCGCACCTCGGCGGCCATCAGCGCGATCTCCTCCGCGTCATGGACGAAGTCGCCGGGCCGGCACCTGACCAGCACCTGCACCGGCAGCCCCGCCGCGGCGACCGCCTCCACCAGGGCTGCCGACGGGGTCAGGCCGCCCAGCTCCAGGGCGGCGCAGAGCTCGACGCGGTCGGCACCGTTCTCCCGGGCGACGCGGGCGCCGGCCGGTGACGTGACGGCGATCTCCAGGGCGGGGCGTGCGGTCACTCGTCGTCCCCGGTCAGCGGCTGGTCGGAGGCGGGGATGATGCGGGCCGACAAGTCCGGGTCGGCCATCTCACGGTCGAAGGGGAACATCGGGCGGCGGATGCGATGGTGGCCCAGGCGTACCAGGTCCTGGTCCACACCGCCGGGGGTGAGCGCCATCTTCCAGCCGACCGACATGTCGAAGAGCTCGGGCTCCAGGTAGCCGATCTTCACGATCACGATGTCGGCGCCGCGCGGGTCGAGGTCCAGGTCGGTGAAGTCATGCTCGTGGTGGTAGGGCTTGCGCAGCTTGGTGAGGATCGCGTACACGCTGCCGACCCGGATGACGACCTCGGTCTCGGCGTCGCGGTCGCCGTGCCGGATGGCGTGCACCACACCGGTCAGGGTGACGGGGCCCGCGTGCCGGTCGTCCACCTCGGCACCGGCGGTGACCGTGACGGTGGCGCCGACACCGGCGGCGACGGCGGTCTCGACGGCAGCCGGTCCGGGCACCGAGGCATAGATGACGGTCGGGCCGTCGTCCTTCTGGAACTCCGGGCGGCTCAGCAGCCGGGTCAGGCCCCAGGTCACGTCGCCGGCGCCGCCTGCGGTCGGGTTGTCCCCGGTGTCGCTGATGAAGTACGGGCGCTGGTCGGAGGCCAGGGCCTCGTCCAGGATGCCGTCGAAGGTGCCGGTCGGGGCGACGAAGTCGAAGTCGTCGCGGGCCTTCCAGAAGCCCTGGGCCAGGCGCTCGGAACCGGCCGACACGGCAGCCCGGTCGGTGCCGGTAACCACCACCACGGCGCGGTTGCGCGGCTCGTCGGCCCAGGCGTAGCCGACCCATATCGCGGCGTCGATCACGCCGTCCATGGCCTCGACCTCGTCCACGGCCGCGTACACGCTCCTGGCCGGCTCGATCCGGGTGGAGGTCTGCTCGCCGGCCAGCAGCACCGGCACCGGCACCCAGGCCTTGACCGGGCGGGGCGCACCGGAGACCAGCAGGTCCACCAGGTTGCGGACGGCCCGCTCCTTGGTCTCCATGTGGTCCTCGTGCGGGGCCATCCGGTAACAGGTGATCAGATCGCTGCCGTGGGCGAGTTCGCGGGAGACGTTGCCGTGCAGGTCCATGGAGGTGGAGATGATCACGTCGGGGCCGACGGTGGCGCGGATGCGCTCCAGCAGGACCGCCTCGGCGTCGTCAATGCCCTCCACGGTCATGGCGCCGTGGATGTCGTACCAGAGGCCGTCCGGCTTGGGCAGCGCGGCGAGCCGCTCGATCAGCTCGTCGGTCAGCTCGGCCCAGGCGGCGGCGGTGACGGTGCCGCCCGGCAGCGACTTGCCGACCAGGGCGCCGTGCCAGTCGGCCGCCTCGCGCAGTTCCTCACCGGGCGTCAGGAAGGGGTAGCGGTCCAGCACCTCGGCGCCGCGCGAGGGGTGGAAGGCGGGGGCCTGGGTGCGGGCGGGAGAGAAGGTGGACGACTCGATGCCGAGCCCGGCGATGGCGATGACCGGACGGGCTGCGGCGGTGCGGGATTGCGGCATGGCTCCTCGTAGGGGATGGGGTGTCAGGCGTGGCGGGGCGCCGGGGCACGGAATTGGTCGGTGCCGACGACCTCGCCCAGGGCGAGGGCCAGGGCGCGCTGCAGGGCGAACTGCCCGGCGCCGACCAGTCCGGCGTCGGCGCCCAGGCTGGCCCGCTCGATGGTGAGGTGTTCGGTGACCAGCGGGTGGCAGCTCTCGTAGAGCTGGCTGCGCACGGCGGCGACGAACGGCTCCAGGGTGGAGAGGATGCCGCCGAGATAGACGGCGTTCGGGTTGAAGAAGTTGACGTTGGCGGCGAGCACTTGGCCGAGGTAGTCGCCGGCCCTGCGGACCGCGCGGGTGGCCTCCGGGTCCGCGTCGATCGCCAGCCGGGCCACGTCCTCGGTGCTGCTGACGTCGGCCCCGCGCTCGCGCAGGATACGGACCAGGGCGGCGCCGGACGCCACGGTTTCCAGGCAGCCGGTGTTGCCGCAGGAACAGGGGATGTCGGCGCCGCCGTCGATCCGGATGTGGGTGATGTCACCGGCCGCGCCGGTGGCGCCCCGGTAGAGACGTCCGTCGGCGATGACGCCGGCGCCGATCGCCGAGCCGATCTTCACCATGATCGTCTGCCGGTGCCCGGCGGGCCGTACGGTGTGCTCGCCGACCGCCATGCAGTTGGCGTCGTTGTCCACGGCGGCCGGGACGCCGAAGCGGTCCGCCGTGCGCGGCGAGTCGGACGTCCTCGGGATGACCCTGGGCACCGGGGTCGGCGGCGCGCTGTGGACCGGCGGCGCGCTGTTCACCGGGCCGCACGGCGCGGCCGGCGAGATCGGGCACATCCCCGGCTTCGGTGATCTGCTCTGCTCGTGCGGCGGCCGGGGCCATCTGGAGACCCTGGCCTCCGGCCGTTCCATCGGCGCCCGTTACGCGGACCGCACCGGCCGCCGGCTGACCGCCCGCGAGGTCGCACAGGCCGCCGGCCGCGGTGACCAGGACGCCCTCGCGGTGTACCGGGCCGCCGGTGCCGGAATCGCCCGGGCGATCGTGATGACGGCCGGCGTCGTGGACATCACCACGGTGGTGGTCGGCGGTGGGGTCAGCCGCGCCTGGCCCCTGCTGGAACCCCTCATCCTGGAGTCGCTGGCCGCCGACCCGCCGGTCAGCGGCCACCCGGTCCGGCTGGTCAGGGCAGCCCTGGCTGCCGACGCGGTACCGGTCGGCGCCGCGGCCCGGGCCCGACGGGAGCTCGCGGCGAAGGTCGGGGTCTGAGGGCGCCCGGCCGAAACCGGCGAGGCGCGGATCAGGGCCGCCGTCATCGAGGCCAAGGGCCGGCAGTCCTGACCACAGGATGGTACGAAACGGGCCGGTGTCCGCCGCGGGGTGCGGACACCGGCCCGCAGCGCTTCCACGTGACCGAACCCACCCCCCACTGCGTCAAAACTCCCGCAACAATGAAACCGTGATCACTTCGCCGCCACGGAGCACCCACCGACGCGCCGAGCACGCTTCGACGCCGTACGTCGACCTGTCGCGCGCCGAGTGGAGCGCCCTGCGCGACAAGACGCCGCTGCCGCTGACCGCCGACGAGGTGGAGCAGCTGCGCGGGCTCGGGGACGTCATCGACCTCGACGAGGTGCGGGACGTCTACCTGCCGCTCTCCCGCCTCCTCAACCTCTACGTCCAGGCCACCTCCGGCCTGCGCGGCGCCCTGAACACCTTCCTCGGGGACGCGGGCAACGGCCACGGTGAGCAGCGAGGCACCCCGTTCGTCATCGGCGTCGCCGGCAGCGTCGCCGTCGGCAAGTCCACCAGTGCCCGTATCCTCCAGGCGCTGCTCGCCCGCTGGCCGGAGCACCCCCGGGTGGAGCTCGTCACCACGGACGGGTTCCTGCTGCCGATGAAGGAGCTCCGGGCGCGCGGGCTGATGTCGCGCAAGGGGTTCCCCGAGTCGTACGACCGGCGCGCCCTGACCCGTTTCGTCGCCGACATCAAGGCCGGCAAGGACGAGGTGACGGCGCCCGTCTACTCGCACCTGATCTACGACATCGTGCCGGGCGAGCGGCTCACCGTACGCCGCCCCGACATCCTGATCGTCGAAGGCCTCAACGTGCTGCAGCCCGCGCTCCCCGGCAAGGACGGCCGCACCAGGGTCGGGCTCGCCGACTACTTCGACTTCAGTGTGTACGTGGACGCGCGGGCCGAGGACATCGAGACCTGGTACCTCAACCGCTTCCGCGAGCTGCGCGAGACGGCCTTCCAGAACCCGTTCTCGTACTTCCGCAAGTACACCCAGGTCTCCGAGGAGGAGGCCATGGAGTACGCCCGCACCATGTGGCGGACCATCAACAAGCCCAATCTGCTGGAAAATGTGGCACCCACACGCGGCCGTGCCACTCTGGTGCTGCGCAAGGGCCCGGACCACAAGGTCCAGCGTCTCTCGCTGCGCAAACTCTGAGTCCCCCGAACCTCTCCGGGAGTATCCGCGTGCTGCATCTGCGCCTGATCGTCCCTCACGGCCGCACGGACGAGGTGGTGCACATCGTGCAGCACACCGTCGGCGCCACGCATCTGGTGGTCATGCCCGGTGTCGCCCTCGACCCCGCGGGCGATGTCGTGACGTGCGACGTGGCGCGCGAGGCGGGTGACGAGCTGATCGCATCACTGCGCGAGCTCGGCATCGACGAGACCGGCTCGATCAGCGTCGAGGAAACGGACCTGACGCTCTCCGCGCATGCCGACCGGGCCGAGGAGGAGGCGCCGGGCGAGGGCGCGGACGCGGTGCTGTGGGAGGAGCTGGCGGACGCGACCCACGAGGAGTCGACGCTCAGCGTCACCTACCTGGCGTTCCTCGCGATCGCCACGATGCTCGCGGCCTGCGGTGTGATGCTGGACAACGCGATCCTGATCGTGGGCGCCATGGCGGTGGGCCCGGAGTTCGGGCCACTGGCCGGCATTTCCACGGCGCTGGTGCAGCGCGCCCCGCGGCTGGTGTGGCGGTCGCTGTGGGCGCTGGTCGGCGGGTTCGCCGTGGCGATGGTACTGACGGCCGGGTTCGCCTGGATGATGAACAGCCTCGGGCTGTTCACGGAGGCGATGATCGAGGCGAAGCGGCCCAATACGGCGTTCATCTGGCAGCCTGACTGGATGTCGTTCGTGGTGGCGTTCCTCGCGGGTATCGGCGGGACGCTCTCCCTCACCTCGGCGAAGTCGGGGGCGCTGATCGGCGTCGCGATCTCGGTGACGACGGTGCCCGCGGCCGCCAATGCGGCGGTGGCCTTCAGCTACCAGGACCTTTCCCAGACGTGGGGTTCGGTGGGCCAGCTGGCGGCGAACCTCTGCGGGATCGTGCTCGCGGGCACGCTGACACTGCTGGTCCTCAAGGCGCTGTGGGCGATGCACCGCCGTCGGCTCCGGGCTGCCTGACGCGACGGCCCGGGGCCGGCGACCGTCCTTCGGCTGTCGCCCGGCACCGGCCGCACACGACACCGCCCGGCGCCCCTCCAAGAGGAACACCGGGCGGCACCTCACCCTCGTACGGCGAAACCTCGCACGGCGAAGGTCACCCCAGGGCTGACTTCACCACGTCGGCCAGCCGCCCGGCCACCGCCCGTGCCTGCTCGATGTCGGCCGCCTCGACCATGACCCGCACCAGCGGCTCGGTGCCCGACTGGCGCAGCAGTACGCGCCCGGTGTCGCCCAGCTCGCGCTCGGCCTCCTCGACCGCGGCAGCCAGCTCCGGGGAGGTGCCGACCCGGGACTTGTCGACGTCCCGGACATTGACCAGGATCTGCGGGAGCCGCTGCATGACACCGGCCAGGTCGGCGAGCGTACGGCCGGTGGCGACGACCCGGGCCGCCAGCATCAGGCCGGTCAGTGTGCCGTCACCGGTCGTGGCGTGGTCGAGGACGATGACATGGCCGGACTGCTCGCCGCCCAGCGCGTAGCCCTCCGCCTTCATCGACTCCAGGACGTATCGGTCACCGACGGCGGTCTGGACGAGGTGGATGCCCTCCCGCTCCATGGCCATCTTGAAGCCGAGGTTGGACATGACCGTGCCGACCACGGTGTCCTTGCGCAGCTGCCCGGCCTCGCGCATGGCGAGGGCCAGCACGGCCAGGATCTGGTCGCCGTCGACCTCCTCGCCCGAGGCGTCCACGGCGAGGCAGCGGTCGGCGTCGCCGTCGTGCGCGATGCCGAAGTCCGCGCCGTGCTCGACGACGGCGGTCTTCAGCAGCTCCAGGTGGGTGGAGCCGCAACCGTCGTTGATGTTCAGGCCGTTCGGATCGGCCCCGATGGTGATGACCTCGGCGCCGGCCCGGGCGAATGCCTCGGGCGAGACCCGGGCGGCCGCGCCGTGCGCCTCGTCGAGGACGACCTTCAGCCCGTCGAGCCGGTTCGGCAGGACCGCGACGAGGTGGGCCACGTACCGGTCGAAGCCCTCGGTGTAATCCGTGACCCGTCCCACACCGGCACCGGTCGGACGCGCCCACGGCTCACCGGTGCGGTGCTGCTCGTAGAGCGTCTCGATCCGGTCCTCCAGCTCGTCGGCGAGCTTGTGACCACCACGGGCGAAGAACTTGACACCGTTGTCCGGCATGGCGTTGTGGCTGGCGGAGAGCATCACGCCGAGGTCGGCGCCCAGCGCGCCGGTGAGGTACGCCACCGCCGGGGTGGGCAGCACACCGACGCGCAGGACGTCCACACCCGCGCTCGCCAGACCGGCCACCACAGCGGCCTCCAGGAACTCTCCGGACGCGCGGGGGTCACGGCCCACCACCGCGGTCGGCCGATGCCCCTCAAGGGTGCCCGTCTCGGCGAGCACATGCGCCGCAGCGACCGACAGACCGAGCGCGAGCTCAGCCGTCAGGTCCGCATTGGCAACGCCGCGCACACCGTCGGTGCCGAAGAGTCGTCCCACTGGTTTCCTCCGAAGATGCTCCGAAACCGAACTGCGAAAACAAAACACGTCATGACAGGCATGACCCAGACCGACGCAAGGCAACAAAGAGCCATGCCAAGCATGGCGGGCCTATGAACGTCTGATGCCGTTATACGCCTGTGGGTGCCAATAAACGAACGCCCCGGTGGCACAGGGAGTGCCTCCGGGGCGAACGTGTACAGCAGGTGAGCAGGCGGATTAGCGCTTGCTGTACTGCGGGGCCTTACGGGCCTTCTTGAGACCGGCCTTCTTGCGCTCGACCGCACGGTCGTCGCGGGAGAGGAAGCCGGCCTTCTTCAGCGGGGCGCGGTTGTTGTCCACGTCCGCCTCGTTCAGCGCACGGGCGACACCGAGGCGCAGGGCACCGGCCTGACCCGAGACGCCGCCACCCGCGATGCGGGCGATGACGTCGTAGCGGTTGTCGAGCTCGAGCACCTTGAAGGGCTCGTTGACTTCCTGCTGGTGCACCTTGTTGGGGAAGTAGTCCTCAAGGGTGCGACCGTTGATCTTCCACTTGCCGGTGCCCGGAACGATCCGGACGCGGGCAATGGCGTTCTTGCGACGGCCAAGGCCGGCGGCAGGCTGCGGCTCGCCGAAGCGGGACGCCAGCGACTCGCTGGTGTACTCGCCCTCGACGGGAACCTCCGATTCGAAGGTGGTCACCTCGGCGTAGACCTCTTCGCCCTCGGTGCCCTCGATGGGGTTCTCAACAGTGGTCTCGGCCACGATTCTCCTCAGATCTTTCTTTACGTCTTAGGGGGAGGCCGGAACTACTGCGCGACCTGGGTGATCTCGAACGGGACCGGCTGCTGCGCAGCGTGCGGGTGCTGGTCGCCCGCGTAGACCTTGAGCTTCGAGAGCATCTGACGGCCCAGGGTGTTCTTGGGGATCATGCCCTTGATGGCCTTCTCGACGGCCTTCTCCGGGTTCTTGGAGAGGAGCTCGTCGTAACGCACGGAGCGCAGACCACCCGGGAACCCGGAGTGGCGGTACGCCATCTTCTGGGTCTTCTTGTTGCCGGACAGGTGAACCTTGTCGGCGTTGATGATGATGACGAAGTCGCCCATGTCCATGTGGGGGGCGTAAATCGCCTTGTGCTTGCCTCGGAGGAGGTTCGCAGCCGTGGTGGCCAGACGACCCAGGACGATGTCCTGCGCGTCAATGATGTGCCACTGGCGCGTCACATCGCCGGGCTTGGGGCTGTACGTACGCACTTCGTAGCCTTCGCTTCTTCAGTGGATGAGGTCCAGACACATGGCACCCCTGAAGCGATCATGCAGCTGGGGCTCACAATGCCGGGAACGCTGCCCGTATGCGAGCCACTGGTAACTGCTCCAGAGAACCTACGTAAGGGCTCTTCGCGTGAGAACGACGAAGCCGATACGTATAACAACCCCCGACAGTACCCGCCCCGCCCGGGACGGGTCAAAACGCGCCGGCCCTACCGCTCCCGCTCCACCCGACGCTCGTCCCACACCGGCTCCGCCGTCTCCCGCACCACCCCGTCCGACCCGAACACCAGGTACCGGTCGAAGGACTTCGCGAACCACCGGTCATGCGTGACGGTCATCACCGTCCCGTCGTACGCCTCGAGCCCGTCCTGCAGCGCCTCCGCCGACTCCAGGTCCAGGTTGTCCGTCGGCTCGTCCAGCAGCAGCGCCGTGGTTCCCGCCAGCTCCAGCAGCAGGATCTGGAACCGTGCCTGCTGCCCGCCGGACAGCTTCTCGAAGGGCTGGTCGCCCTGCCGCTCCAGTTCGTACCGGCGCAGTACGGACATCGCCCCGCCCCGGTCCTTCGCGTGCTCCGTCCACAGGATCTCGACGAGCGTGTGCCCCATCAGCTCCGGATGGGCGTGCGTCTGCGCGAAATGCCCGGGCACGACCCGCGCACCGAGCTTCCACTCCCCCGTGTGCGCGACCGGTTCCCCGGCCAGCAGCCGCAGGAAGTGCGACTTGCCCGAGCCGTTCGAGCCGAGGACGGCCACCCGTTCCCCGTAGTAGATCTCCAGGTCGAACGGCTTCATCAGCCCGGTCAGCTCCAGCCCCTTGCAGGTCACCGCCCGCACCCCGGTCCGGCCACCGCGCAGCCGCATCTTGATGTCCTGCTCGCGCGGCGGCTCCGGCGGGGGCCCGGCCTCCTCGAACTTCCGCAGCCGGGTCTGCGCCGCCTGGTAACGCGAGGCCAGCTCGTGGCTGATGGACGCCGCCTGCCGAAGGCTGAGCACCAGCTTCTTCAGCTGGGCGTGCTTCTCGTCCCAGCGTCGCTTCAGCTCCTCGAACCGGGCGAACCGGTCCTTGCGGGCCTCGTGGTACGTGTCGAAACCGCCACCGTGCACCCACACGTCGCTGCCCGCCGGACCGGGCTCCACGCTGACGATCTTCTCCGCGGCCCGGGACAGCAGCTCCCGGTCGTGCGAGACGAAGAGGACCGTCTTGCGGGTCTCCTTGAGCTTCCCCTCCAGCCACCGCTTGCCGGGCACGTCGAGATAGTTGTCCGGCTCGTCGAGCAGCAGCACCTCGTCGGGCCCGCGCAGCAGCGCTTCGAGCACCAGCCGCTTCTGCTCACCACCACTGAGCGTGCGGACCTCGCGCCACTGCGCCTTCTCGTACGGGACGCCGAGCGCGGCCATGGTGCACATGTCCCAGACGGTCTCGGCCTCGTACCCACGGGCCTCCGCCCAGTCGCTGAGGGCCTGCGCGTACGTCATCTGCGCGGCCTCGTCGTCGACGGTGAGGATCAGCTCCTCGGCCTTGTCGACGGCCTGCGCCGCCTCCCGGATACGCGGCTGGGCGACGGAGACAAGGAGGTCCCGGACCGTACGGTCGTCCCGCACCGAGCCCACGAACTGCGGCATCACGCCGAGCCCGCCGCTCACCGACACCGTGCCGCCATGCGGCTGGATCTCCCCGGACAGCAGCCGCAGCAGCGTCGTCTTCCCGGCGCCGTTCGCCCCCACGAGGGCGACGACGGCCCCGTCCGCGACCCGGAACGAAGCATCGCCGAGCAGCACCCGCCCGTCCGGTAGGTAGTACTCGAGATGGCCTGCTTCAAGATGTCCCATGCACAGCATTGTCACGGCCCGCGAAGCCCCGCCCCAACCGATTTACGCCTCCTCTGGTGCCGTGCCCGGCCATGTCTGCCCCATGAGGAGCGTCGTCCAGTGCGTGCGATCGCAAGGCGGCCGGACGTCCTGGTAGCTCCGCTACAAGGACTTTCGGCCAACGCTGCGAGCGGGCGTACCGAGCAGCGCGACGAGGCAAAAACCTGCCGGGAGGGGGCACTAGGATTCGCCGCATGAGCTTTGGGCAAGGGGGGCCCTCCTGGGGGCCCGGAGGCAATCACACTCCGGACTGGGCAGCGCTGGCCGATGAATCCGCCGCGCGGAACCGTCGCAAGAAATGGCTGATGATCGGCGGCGGCGCCCTTGCCACCGCCGCGACAGCGGCGATCGTCGCCACAGCCGTCATCTCGACCAACAACAACGGCGGCTCCACCGGCTCGGACAAGAACGCGAGCCAGTTGCCGGGACCCGCCGATCTGCCGACCGGCTCGGCGGAGCCCGAGCCGTCCTTCTCCACGGTGGCGCCTCCGCCCCCGCCGGACCCGAAGGACTACATATCCGATGTGAAGAAGGACAGGGCGCCGATCTCCATCGACTCCTTCTACCCCGGCAGGAAGCTGACGATGGGCGACCGCGTCTACGCCAAGGGCGCCACGCACCGCACGACGAACTGCGCCGCGACCACCCAGGGCGCCCTCGGCTCGATCCTCACGAACAACGGCTGCGACCAGGTCATCCGCGCCACGTACAGCAAGGCGGGGGTCGCCGTCACCGTCGGCGTCGCGGTCTTCGAGACGGAGGCACAGGCCAAGAAGGCGGCGCAGCAGGCGTCCGGCGGTCTGGCGTCGCTGAGCGGCGCGGGCGTGCCGACGTTCTGCCGCGGCGGTTCCATCTGCCGCCGCACCGCCAACTCGTACGGCCGCTACGCCTACTTCACCGTCGGGGGCTTCACCAACGGCAAGAACGTCACCACGGCCGACAAGAATGTCTTCGCGGTCGGCGACGACCTGACGGACTTCACGTTCCGTCAGATCCGCCACCGCGGCGAGGTCCAGGCCTCGGCGGCGGCGACCGCGGCCACCAACTGACACGGCCGCAGGAGTCGGCGGCGGCCGCCGCGGGCTTCGCCGACCAGTCCCAACCCATCAGGACAGCCGGCACCCCCATCGGCCGCGCCCCGGCCTCGCTCTGACGCGTTGCCGCACCGGAACGTCACCGACAGGGCCGAGGCACGGCGGCGACGCGCGCATCAAAGAGGTCCGGAGGCAGCGGACGGCACCGCCCCTCAGCAGCGGACGGCACCGCCCCTCAGCAGCAGCCGCCCCCCGGCAGCGTCCGCATGTTGCGTGCCGCCTTGTTGCGCGCGGCGAGCAACTCGTCGGCCGGGTAGGCGACTTCCTCCAGCGTCAGTCCGTGCGGCCGCACCACGTGCACCCCCGGGTCCCGCACCCCCGCCGCCAGCACCTGGGCCGGCCACGGGTCGGGGCGGCGCCCGTCCCCCACGAACAGCATGGCGCCGACCAGCGCGCGCACCATGTTGTGGCAGAAGGCATCGGCCTGCACGGCCCCCGTGATGACTCCGGACGCCTCGTCCCGTACCCAACTCAGCTTCTGCAGCGTACGGATGGTCGTCGCGCCCTCGCGCTTCCTGCAGTACGCGGCGAAATCGTGCTCCCCGACCATCCTGGCCGCAGCCGCGTTCATCGCGTCCACGTCCAACGGCCGGTCGTGCCAGAGCACATGCCCGCGAGTCAGGGGATCCGCGCCGCCGGGCCGGTCCGAGATCCGGTACGCATACCGCCGCCACAGCGCCGAGAAACGCGCGTTGAACCCCGCCGGAGCCTCGGCCACCCGCCAGATCCGTACATCGGGGGCCATCCGGCCGGCCATCCGACGCAGCAGCAGCGCACCGTGCTCGGCCCACACCTCGTCCGGCAGATCGACGTGCGCGACCTGACCGCGGGCATGTACCCCGGCATCGGTGCGCCCGGCGACCGTCAGGTCGTACGTCCGCTCGGACCGCGTCACGGTACGCAGCGCGTCCTCGATCTCCCCCTGCACCGTGCGCCGCGCCGTCTGCTTCGCCCAGCCGGAGAAGTCCTTGCCGTCGTACGCCAGGTCCAGCCGCACCCGTACGAAACCGGGCTCTACTTCGTCACTCACCCAACGATCCTCTCAAGCCTGAACGTACGGAACGGGCCCGCACCGCCCCGAAGGGTGATGCGGGCCCGTCCAGTGGTCTCAGAACGCTCAGGCGTCCTTGGACTCCGCGTCGGCCTCGGCCGGCTTGGTGTCCTCGACGACCTCGGCGGACTCGTCCTTCTTGAGGGAGTCCTCCTTGACCGCACGCTTCGTCGCGGCCTCGGCCTCACCGGTGGCCTGCTGCGCCACGGTCAGCGCCTCGACCAGCTCGATGACGGCCATCGGGGCGTTGTCGCCACGACGGTTGCCGATCTTGGTGATGCGCGTGTAACCACCGGGGCGGTTCTCGTAGCGCGGGGCGATCTCGGTGAAGAGCGTGTGCACGATGCTCTTGTCCGTGATCGTCTGCAGAACGAGGCGACGGTTGTGGATGTCGCCCTTCTTCGCCTTGGTGATCAGACGCTCGGCGACCGGACGCAGGCGGCGGGCCTTGGCCTCGGTCGTCGTGATGCGGCCGTGCTCAAACAGCGACTTCGCGAGGTTCGCGAGAAGCAGACGCTCGTGCGCGGCGCTGCCGCCCAGACGGGCACCCTTTGCGGGACGCGGCATGGTGTTTCTCCTTGTGTGCTGCACCGGCCGTATCAGGTACCGGTGTCAGTTCCCGTGAAGCGGCCGCCTCACGGAAGATCATGGGCCATCCGGACACCGACCAGGCCGATGAGATCAGTCATCGGCCAAAATCAAGCCCGTCCGGCGATTGAGGACAAAGCCCTCACCTCAGGCCCGAAAAATCAAGCCCATCGAGGGGGTCCCCCCATGCCCTTGAGGCTATGGGGGGATTGAGGACAAAATCCTCGCCCCGGTCCGGGGCGCCCGAAAAACCAGGCACCCCAGCCGGAGGCGTCCTAGTACTGCTCGGTCTCGACGAAGCCCGCGTCCGCGTCGTCGTCGGCGCCGAAGGCGTCGGCGGCAGCGGTCGGGTCGAATCCGGGCGGGCTGTCCTTGAGCGCCAGGCCCATACCGGCCAGCTTCGCCTTGACCTCGTCGATCGACTTCGCACCGAAGTTGCGGATGTCGAGCAGGTCAGCCTCCGAGCGCGCCACGAGCTCACCCACGGAGTGGATGCCCTCACGCTTGAGGCAGTTGTACGAGCGGACCGTGAGCTCCAGCTCCTCGATCGGCAGCGCCAGATCGGCAGCGAGCGCGGCGTCCGTCGGCGACGGGCCCATGTCGATGCCCTCGGCGTCGATGTTGAGCTCGCGGGCCAGACCGAACAGCTCGACCAGGGTCTTACCGGCCGACGCCATGGCGTCACGCGGACGCATGGCCTGCTTGGTCTCGACGTCGACGATCAGCTTGTCGAAGTCGGTGCGCTGCTCGACACGGGTCGCCTCGACCTTGTACGTGACCTTGAGCACGGGCGAGTAGATGGAGTCGACCGGGATACGGCCGATCTCCTGGCCCGCCTGCTTGTTCTGGACGGCGGAGACGTAGCCGCGACCGCGCTCGACGGTCAGCTCCATCTCCAGCTTGCCCTTGCCGTTCAGGGTGGCGAGGACCAGGTCCGGGTTGTGGACCTCGACACCGGCCGGCGGGGCGATGTCAGCAGCGGTCACCAGGCCGGGGCCCTGCTTGCGCAGGTACATCACGACCGGCTCGTCGTGCTCCGAGGAGACGACCAGCTGCTTGATGTTGAGGATGAGGTCGGTGACGTCCTCCTTGACACCCGGCACGGTGGTGAACTCGTGCAGGACACCGTCGATCCGGATGCTGGTGACAGCAGCGCCGGGGATCGAGGAGAGGAGCGTGCGGCGGAGAGAGTTACCGAGGGTGTAGCCGAAGCCCGGCTCCAGCGGCTCGATCACGAACCGGGAGCGGAACTCGTCGACGACCTCTTCGGTCAGCGACGGACGCTGAGCGATAAGCATGCTGTGGTCCTTCAGTCGTGGGCGCCCACTATTTGACGCCCCCAGATACTGACAAGGGTACGGGCGGCACGACCCGAAAGAGCCGTACCGCCCGGACCCGCGAGCTCTCCTACTTGGAGTAGAGCTCGACGATCAGCTGCTCCTGCACCTGGGTGTCGATCACCTGGCGCTCGGGCAGGGAGTGCACGAGGATCCGCAGCGTCGACGGCACGGCTTCGAGCCATGCCGGGACGGTGCGCTCGCCGGCCTCGGCCTGGGCCACCTGGAAGGGGGTCAGGGCCTTGGACTTCTGGCGGACCTCGATGACGTCGTTCACGGCGACGCGGGCCGACGGAATGTCGGTCTTCGTGCCGTTCACAGCAATGTGTCCGTGACGCACCAGCTGACGGGCATGGTCGCGGGACTTGGCAAAGCCGGCCCGGTAGACCACGTTGTCGAGGCGGGTCTCAAGGATGCGCAGAAGGTTCTCACCGGTCTTGCCGGTCTTCTGGTTCGCTTCCTTGTAGTAGTTCACGAACTGCTTCTCAAGGACACCGTAGATCCGCGAGCACTTCTGCTTCTCACGAAGCTGAAGAAGGTACTCGCTGTCCTTGGTGCGCCCGCGTCCGTGCTCACCCGGGGGGTAAGGACGGATCTCGATCGGGCACTTCGCGCTCTCGCACTTGCTGCCCTTAAGGAACAGCTTCTGCTTCTCCCGACGGCAACGCTTGCAGTCGGCCCCGGTGTATCGCGCCATTTTCCAGTTGTCTCCGTTGCTTCAGTGCGTCAGACGCGACGGCGCTTGGGCGGCCGGCATCCGTTGTGCGGAGTGGGGGTGACGTCCTGGATCGAACCGACCTCGAGGCCAGTGGCCTGGAGGGAGCGGATCGCGGTCTCGCGGCCGGAGCCGGGACCCTTGACGAAAACGTCAACCTTGCGCATGCCGTGCTCCTGCGCGCGGCGGGCGGCCGACTCGGCGGCCATCTGCGCGGCGAAGGGGGTGGACTTGCGCGAGCCCTTGAAGCCGACGTGGCCGGCGGAGGCCCAGGAGATCACGTTGCCCGAGGGGTCCGTGATCGAAACGATCGTGTTGTTGAACGTGCTCTTGATGTGCGCGTGGCCGTGAGCAACGTTCTTCTTTTCCTTGCGACGCACCTTCTTGGCTGCGCCCTGACGTCCCTTGGGGGGCATGTCTTTACTCCAGATGGAGAGGGGAGGTGATCGGTCCTACAGCGAAGACCGCTGGATGCTGCAACGGCCCGGGGATCCGGACTGCCGCAGTGCGTCCGCTGAGGACTACTTCTTGCCCGGCTTCTTCTTACCGGCGATCGCGCGACGCGGACCCTTGCGGGTACGAGCGTTCGTGCTGGTGCGCTGGCCGTGGACCGGCAGGCCGCGGCGGTGACGCAGACCCTGGTAGCAGCCGATCTCGACCTTGCGGCGGATGTCGGCCTGAATCTCGCGACGGAGGTCACCCTCGGTGCGGAGGTTGGCGTCCACGTACTCGCGGATCTTGACCAGGTCCTCTTCGGCCAGGTCGCGAACGCGCGTGTTCGGGTTCACACCCGTGGTGGCGAGGATCTCCTTGGACCGGGTGCGCCCGATACCGAAGACGTAGGTGAGGGCAACCTCCACGCGCTTTTCGCGCGGGATGTCAACACCTGAAACGCGTGCCATTGAATGGCTCCAGTTGTTATGTCGGGGGTCTTCCGCAATGCCACTCCCGGCCGCCGACCGCTCCCGAAAGGGAAGCGGTGGTACGTCCGGGTCCCCGGCCCCCGCCGGAGGTGTCGTCAGCCGAAGCTTGGACGGGCACTGCGTATGTACGTATTACGTGCGTCGCGCGAAGTGCTGCGAGATGCAGGGGGTCGTGCGTCAGCCCTGGCGCTGCTTGTGGCGCAGGTTGTCGCAGATGACCATGACCCGACCGTGACGGCGGATCACCTTGCACTTGTCGCAGATCTTCTTGACGCTCGGCTTGACCTTCATGGGATGTCAGGTTCTCCGGGTCAGTGCCACCGCCCCGCCGCAGCAGGGGGTGGGCAAGATCTACTTGTATCGGTAGACGATCCGGCCACGCGTCAGGTCGTACGGAGAGAGCTCCACCACGACCCGGTCATCCGGGAGGATACGGATGTAGTGCATCCGCATCTTGCCGCTGATGTGCGCGAGGACCTTGTGACCGTTCTGGAGTTCCACCTTGAACATGGCGTTCGGGAGGGACTCGATCACGGTGCCCTCAATTTCGATGGCACCTTGCTTCTTGGCCACGCTTCGCCTTTCGAATCGGCTACCTTGATCAACTCTCCGCTCCGTATGCGGACACACGGATGCACAAGAGCCGACGAGTCAGTCTACGTCAGCGGACCCCAAAAGACGAATCCGTCAAGTTTGCCCACCGGAGGAGATCCTTAGACCCGCCCGGGGGCGCGTTCTCATCGGGTGGGGCCGTTAGCCCAGCGGGTCCGGCGCGGCCTGGATCCCGTACTCCGCCAGCTTCGCGCGGCCGCAGTCGGGGGCCGTCAGGACCAGGGGGCCCTGCTCGGTCAGGGCGATCGAGTGCTCCCAGTGCGAGGACCAGGTGCCGTCGGTCGTGATGACCGTCCAGTTGTCCTCGAGCACCTCGGTCCGCGGCGTACCGAGCGAGACCATCGGCTCGATGGCCAGGCAGACACCGGGAACCAGCTTGATGCCCTTGCCGCGCTTGCGTGCAACGTAGTTCAGCAGGTGCGGGTCCATGTGCATCTCGGTACCGATGCCGTGGCCGCCGTAGTCCTCGATGATCCCGTACTTGCCGGTGGCCGGACGCGGCTGGCGGCGGATGTAGGACTCGATCGCCTTCGAGATGTCGACGAGACGGTTGTTCACCTTCATCGCCGCGATCCCGGCCCACATGGACTCCTCGGTCACCCGGGACAGCTCGATGAGCTCCGGAGCGTGACCGGTGCCGACGAACGCCGTGTACGCCGCGTCGCCGTGCCAGCCGTCCACGATCGCGCCGGCGTCGATGGAGATGATGTCGCCGTCCTTGAGGACGGTCTTCTCGTCCGGGATTCCGTGCACGACGACCTCGTTGACCGAGGCGCAGATGGTCGCGGGGAACCCGCCGTACCCGAGGAAGTTCGACTTCGCACCGTGGTCGGCGATCACCTTGCGTGCAACCTGGTCCAGGTCGTGAGTGGTGGCGCCGGGCACCGCCGCCTCGCGGGTGGCGGCGTGAATGGCAGCGACCACCAGCCCCGCCTCACGCATCTTCGCGATCTGCTCGGGGGTCTTGATCTGCACCATTGCGCGGCGCCTCTCTGCATCGAACGGGAACGGGTGTGCGGCGTACTCCACGATACGGCGCAAACAGTCGGCCGCGGCGCCCAAGGACGCCGCGGCCGTCTGTACAGGTGTTACAGGTGTTCGTCAGTCCTCGCGGACCTTCTTGAGGGCTTCCATCGACCGCTTGGTCACGTCCTCGACCTTGCCGAGCGCCGAGATCGTCACCACCAGGCCCTGGGCCCGGTAGTAGTCGATGATCGGCTCGGTCTGGGTGTGGTAGACCTCGAGCCGGGTCCGGACCGTGTCCTCGGTGTCGTCGTCGCGCTGGTACAGCTCGCCGCCGCAGGTGTCGCAGACACCCTCGGTCTTCGGCGGGTTGTACGTCACGTGGAAGACGTGCGCGCTGTCGTTGCGGCAGATACGCCGGCCCGCGATGCGCTTGACGACCTCGTCCTCGGGGACCTCCAGGTCGAGAACCGCGTCCAGCGTCACGCCCTCGCTCTTGAGCATCTCGTCGAGCGCCTCGGCCTGGCCCACGTTGCGCGGGAAGCCGTCGAGCAGGAAGCCGTTCACGGCGTCCGGCTGGGACATGCGGTCCTTGGCCATCGCAATGGTGACCTCGTCCGGCACCAGCTGGCCCGCGTCCATGTAGGCGCGGGCCCGCTTGCCAAGGTCAGTGCCCTGGCTGATGTTGGCGCGGAAGAGATCGCCCGTGGAGATGTGCGGAATCGACAGGTTCTTGGCAAGGTACGCAGCCTGCGTTCCCTTGCCGGCACCGGGCGGCCCGACGAGGACGATTCGCATCAGCGGAGGAACCCTTCGTAATTGCGCTGCTGGAGCTGACTCTCAATCTGCTTCACGGTCTCCAGACCCACACCCACGATGATGAGGATGCTCGTCCCGCCGAACGGGAAGTTCTGGTTAGCGCCACCGAAGCCTGCCAACGCCATCGTCGGCACGAGAGCGATCAGACCCAGGTACAGCGAGCCCGGCCAAGTGATCCTGTTGAGCACGTAGCTCAGGTACTCGGCAGTAGGTCGACCAGCCCGGATACCCGGGATGAACCCACCATACTTCTTCATGTTGTCGGCGACTTCCTCGGGGTTGAACGAAATCGCCACATAGAAGAAGGCGAAGAAGACGATCAGCAGGAAGTACGTCGTGATGTAGTACGGGTGGTCGCCCTTGACGAAGTTGTCCTTGATCCATGTGGCCCAGCCCGCAGTGGAGTTGGAGAACTGGACGATCAGGGCCGGAATGTAGAGCAGCGAAGAAGCGAAGATGACGGGAATCACACCCGCCTGATTCACCTTCAGCGGGATGTACGTGGACGTACCGCCGTACGACCTGCGGCCGATCATGCGCTTCGCGTACTGCACCGGGATCCGGCGCTGGGCCTGCTCGACGAAGACCACGAGGGCCACCATGACGAAGCCGACCAGGATGACGGTGCCGAACTCGATCCAGCCGTCCGCCAGCTTGCCGCTCTGCTTGATGGCCCACAGGGAGCCGGGGAAGCTGGCAGCGATCGAGATGAACATCAGGATCGACATGCCGTTGCCGATGCCGCGGTCGGTGATGAGCTCACCGAGCCACATGACGGCAGCGGTGCCCGCGGTCATGGTGATCACCATGACGACGGTCGTGAAGATCGAGTGGTTCGGAACGATCTGGTCGGCGACCGGGCAGCCGCTGAACAGCGCGCCGCTGGTGGCGGTGGCCACCAGCCCGGTGCCCTGGAGGATGGCGAGCGCGACGGTCAGATAACGCGTGTACTGCGTGATCTTGGCCTGGCCGGACTGCCCCTCCTTCTTGAGCGCCTCGAGTCGGGGAATGACCACGGTCAGCAGCTGAAGGATGATGCTGGCCGTGATGTACGGCATGATGCCGAGCGCGAAGATCGTGATCTGCAGCAGTGCACCACCGCTGAACATGTTCACCAGGCCGAAGAGGCTGTTGTTGCCCTTGCTTGCCTGGTCAACACAGGTCTGGACGTTCTCGTAGCTCACTCCCGGTACCGGGATGTGCGCCCCGAGCCGGTAGAGCACGATGATGCCGAGCGTGAAGAGCAGCTTCTTGCGCAGGTCGGGCGTCTTGAACGCCCGGGCGAACGCGGTGAGCACGGTGCCTCCTGCGACCCCCGCGCAGAGCGAGAGGTGACGGTCTTGAGGATCGACAAATACGAAAGAGTCAAAGATTCCCGGGCATGCGCCCAGGGGTTACCACAGCAACAATGCACGCCACCTTACCGGCGACCATGCCCACCTAGGAACGACCAACCGGGGATGCCCCAAATAAGAGGCATCCCCGGTCGGATGTTCAAGCCATCGAGTTGTCCGAGTTGTCTCAGACGAGCTCAGTGACGGTGCCGCCGGCGGCGGCAATCTTCTCCTTGGCGGAGCCGGAGACGGCGTCAACCGAAACCTGCAGCGCCACGGAGATCTCGCCCTGTCCGAGGACCTTGACGAGGTGGTTGTTGCGCACCGCACCCTTGGCGACCAGGTCGGCCACGGTGACCTCTCCACCCTCGGGGTAGAGCGTCGCGAGCTTGTCCAGGTTCACGACCTGGTACTCGGTGCGGAACGGGTTCTTGAAGCCCTTGAGCTTCGGGAGACGCATGTGGAGGGGCATCTGGCCACCCTCGAAGCGCTCCGGAACCTGGTAGCGGGCCTTCGTGCCCTTGGTGCCACGACCAGCGGTCTTACCCTTGGACGCCTCACCACGACCCACACGGGTCTTGGCGGTCTTGGCGCCCGGGGCAGGCCGGAGGTCGTGGGCCTTCAGCGGGTTGTTCTCCGCCATGTCAGTCGACCTCCTCAACCGTCACGAGGTGGCGGACGGTGTGAGCCATGCCGCGGAACTCGGGACGGTCCTCCTTGACAACCACGTCGTTCAGGCGCTTGAGCCCGAGCGAACGCAGGGTGTCGCGGTGGTTCTGCTTGCTGCCGATGTACGACTTCGTCTGCGTGATCTTGAGGCGAGCCATTACGCACCCGCTCCCGCACGTGCACGAAGCAGAGCCGCGGGGGCGACGTCCTCGAGCGGCAGACCACGGCGAGCCGCGATCTCCTCGGGACGCTGCAGGCCCTTGAGGGCCTCCACGGTCGCGTGCACGATGTTGATCGCGTTGTCGGAGCCGAGCGACTTCGACAGGATGTCGTGAACGCCGGCGCACTCCAGAACGGCGCGCACCGGGCCACCGGCGATAACACCGGTACCGGGGGAAGCAGGCTTCAGCAGGACGACGCCCGCAGCCTTCTCGCCCTGGATCGGGTGAGGAATGGTGCCCTGGATACGCGGAACCTTGAAGAAGTTCTTCTTGGCTTCTTCCACGCCCTTGGCAATGGCCGCGGGAACTTCCTTGGCCTTGCCGTAACCGACACCGACGGTGCCGTCACCATCGCCCACCACGACCAGCGCGGTGAAGCTGAAGCGACGACCACCCTTCACAACCTTGGCGACGCGGTTGATCGCGACAACGCGCTCAACGTACGCGGTCTTCTCGGCGGCAGCTGCGCCGCCGTCACGGCCCTTCCGGTCCCGCCGCTCGCCGCCACCGGCACCGCTTCCGCGGCGCTGGGGTCCAGCCATTGGATTTACCTCTCTCTGTTACGTCCGCTGTGCGTAGGAACCGGGGCTTAGAACTTCAGCCCGGCTTCACGGGCGGCGTCAGCCAGAGCGGCAATCCGCCCGGCGTACTGGTTACCACCGCGGTCAAACACGACGGCCTCGACGCCTGCGGCCTTGGCACGCTCAGCGACCAGGGCGCCGACCTGCTTGGCCTGGGCGCTCTTGTCACCCTCGCCACCACGGATGGACACGTCCAGGGTCGACGCCGACGCGAGCGTGTGGCCCGCGATGTCGTCGATGACCTGGGCGACCATGTGGCGGTTGGAACGCGTCACGACCAAGCGCGGACGCTCCGGCGAACCGGAGATGTGCTTGCGGACGCGGATGTGGCGACGCTTGAGGGCGGCACGCTTGTACGCGTCGCCCTTGGCGATCTTTACGCCGTATGCCATGGCTACTTACCAGCCTTTCCGACCTTGCGGCGGATGACCTCGCCGGCGTACTTGACGCCCTTGGCCTTGTACGGGTCAGGCTTCCGCAGCTTGCGGATCTTGGCCGCGGTCTCGCCGACCTTCTGCTTGTCGATGCCCTCGACACTGAACTTCGTGGGGGACTCCACCTTGAAGGTGATGCCCTCCGGGGCCTCGATCAGGATCGGGTGGCTGTAGCCCAGGGCGAACTCCAGGTTGGAGCCCTTCGCCTGGACGCGGTAACCGACACCACTGATCTCGAGCGCCTTGATGTATCCCTGGGTCACACCGGTGATCATGTTCGCCACCAGCGTGCGGGACAGGCCGTGAAGGGCCTTGTTCTGACGCTCGTCGTTCGGGCGGACGACGTTCAGGACGCCGTCCTCACCCTTGGTGACCTCGATCGGCGCGGCAACGGTGTGCGTGAGGGTGCCCTTGGGGCCCTTCACCGCGACCGTACGGCCATCGATGGTGACGTCCACACCGGCGGGAACCTGGATGGGGAGCTTGCCGATTCGCGACATGAGCTATTCCTCCGTTCCCGACTACCAGACGTAGGCGAGGACTTCCCCACCTACGCCCTTCTTCTGCGCCTGCTGGCCGGTCAGGAGACCGTGGGACGTGGAGATGATCGCCACGCCCAGGCCGCCGAGGACCTTCGGCAGGTTGGTGGACTTTGCGTATACACGCAGACCCGGCTTCGAGATTCGCTTGATGCCAGCGATCGAGCGCTCGCGGTTCGGGCCGAACTTCAGCTCGAGGACGAGGTTCTTGCCGACCTCGGCGTCCTCGACCTTCCAGCCGGTGATGAAGCCCTCCTGCTGGAGGATCTCCGCGATGTGCGACTTGATCTTGCTGTGCGGCATCACGACGGAGTCGTGGTATGCCGAGTTCGCGTTACGCAGACGCGTGAGCATGTCTGCGATGGGATCAGTCATGGTCATGAATTGGCCTTCGGCCTCTCTCGCCGGGGTTTCCTGTATGCGCCATCCCTCTCCCCACTCAGTGGCGGGACGGGTGCGGTGCGGGGACCTACGGCGTAGTAAGTCGGTCCAGGGCGGCAGGCGCCCAACCCTTCAAGCTTACGGCATGAAGAGCCGGGCTCCTGCCGACCAGATGCTTACCGAGAGCTTCCGGGTAGTTCCAACGCCCAAAGGGCGAAGGAGATTTACCAGGAACTCTTGGTCACGCCCGGCAGCTCGCCACGGTGAGCCATCTCACGAAGGCACACACGGCACAGGCCGAACTTGCGGTAGACGGAGTGGGGCCGGCCGCAGCGCTGGCAGCGGGTGTACCCGCGAACGCCGAACTTCGGCTTACGGGCGGCCTTAGCGATCAGAGCCTTCTTCGCCACGGTCAGTTCTCCTTGAACGGGAAGCCGAGGTGACGAAGGAGGGCACGACCCTCGTCGTCATTGGTCGCCGTGGTGACCACGGTGATGTCCATGCCCCGGACCCGGTCGATCTTGTCCTGGTCGATCTCGTGGAACATGACCTGCTCCGTGAGACCGAAGGTGTAGTTGCCACGGCCGTCGAACTGCTTCGGCGACAGGCCACGGAAGTCACGGATACGCGGCAGCGCGAGCGACAGCGTACGGTCCAGGAACTCCCACATCCGGTCACCGCGGAGGGTGACGTGGCAGCCGATCGGCTGACCCTCGCGCAGCTTGAACTGCGCGATGGACTTGCGGGCCTTGGTGACAGCCGGCTTCTGGCCCGTGATCGTGGTGAGGTCGCGCACGGCGCCATCGATCAGCTTGGAGTCGCGGGCGGCGTCGCCCACACCCATGTTGACCACGATCTTGACCAGGCCGGGGATCTGCATGACGTTCTCGTACGAGAACTCCTCACGCAGCTTGCCGGCGATTTCCTCGCGGTAGCGCGTCTTGAGACGCGGCGCAGTGGTGGCAGTCATCAGATGTCCTCACCGGTCCGCTTGGCAACGCGGATCTTGTTGCCCTCGTCGTCAAAGCGGTAGCCGACGCGGGTGACGACCTTGTTGCCGTCCTTCTCCACAACCAGCTGAACGTTGCTGACGTGAATCGGGGCCTCGGTGGTGACGATGCCGCCGGTCTGCGAACCGCGAGCCGTCTGACCGGCCTTGGTGTGCTTCTTGACCCGGTTGACACCCTCGACGAGGACGCGGTCCTGAGCGGGGTAGGCCACGATGACCTTGCCCTGCTTGCCCTTGTCCTTACCGGTGATGACCTGAACCAGGTCGCCCTTCTTGATCTTCATGCTTACAGCACCTCCGGCGCGAGCGAGATGATCTTCATGAACTTCTTCTCGCGCAGCTCACGGCCCACCGGGCCGAAGATACGGGTGCCGCGGGGGTCGCCGTCGTTCTTCAGAATGACGGCGGCGTTCTCGTCGAAGCGGATGTACGAGCCATCCTGACGACGACGCTCCTTGACGGTGCGAACGATGACGGCCTTGACGACGTCACCCTTCTTCACGTTGCCACCGGGGATCGCGTCCTTGACGGTGGCGACGATGACGTCACCGATGCCCGCGTAGCGGCGACCCGAACCACCGAGAACACGGATGGTGAGGATTTCCTTCGCACCCGTGTTGTCGGCGACGCGAAGTCGCGACTCCTGCTGGATCACGTCTATCTCCTGATCGTCTGCCGGTTCCCGGCGGGGTTCGAACCCTGAACGGGTCGAACCCCACCGAGCCTGGCGGAACTTGCCTGAGGGGAATGCCCCTCAGGAATTACTTGGCCTTCTCGAGGATCTCGACGACGCGCCAGCGCTTCGTCGCAGACAGCGGCCGGGTCTCCATCAGGAGAACACGGTCGCCGACGCCCGCAGCGTTCTGCTCGTCGTGAGCCTTCAGCTTGTTCGTACGGCGGATGACCTTGCCGTACAGGGCGTGCTTGACGCGGTCCTCGACAGCGACGACGACAGTCTTGTCCATCTTGTCGCTGACGACGAGACCCTCACGGGTCTTGCGGAAACCGCGGTCGGTGTTCGTCTCAGTCACAGTCTTCTCGCTCATCAGACGCTCTCCACCGTCTCGATGCCCAGCTCGCGCTCGCGCATCAGGGTGTAGATCCGGGCGATGTCCTTACGGACGGACTTGAGCCGACCGTGGTTCTCGAGCTGTCCGGTCGCCGCCTGGAAGCGGAGGTTGAACAGCTCTTCCTTGGCCTCGCGGAGCTTGTTGAGCAGCTCCTCGTTGCCCAGCTCGCGCAGCTCGGACGCCTTGGTTCCGGCCGACATCACGCCTCACCTGCCTCGCGCCGAACGATGCGGCACTTCATCGGAAGCTTGTGAGCAGCGCGGGTAAGCGCCTCACGAGCAATCTTCTCGTTCGGGTAGGACAGCTCGAACATCACCCGACCCGGCTTGACGTTCGCGATCCACCACTCGGGAGAACCCTTACCGGAACCCATGCGGGTCTCGGCGGGCTTCTTCGTCAGGGGACGGTCCGGGTAGATGTTGATCCAGACCTTGCCGCCACGCTTGATGTGGCGGGTCATCGCGATACGAGCTGCCTCGATCTGGCGGTTCGTCACGTACGCCGGGGTCAGCGCCTGGATGCCGTACTCGCCGAACGCAACCTGCGTGCCACCCTTGGACATACCGCTGCGCTTCGGGTGGTGCTGCTTGCGGTGCTTGACCCTACGGGGGATCAGCATTTCGGTCAGGCCTCCGTTCCGGTGCTCTCAGCCGGAGCAGCGGCGGCGGGAGCGTCGGCCTTGGGGGCCTCGGCTGCCGGCGCGGACTGCTGCGGCTTGCGACCGCGACCGCCACGCTCGCCACCGCGGCCACCGCGGCCGGCCGGGCGGTCAGCGCCGCCACGGGCCGGGCGGTTGCCTGCGCGGGCAGCAGCGTTCTCGGCGCGGACCTCGGCGATGTTCTTGACGTCGCCCTTGTAGATCCAGACCTTCACACCGATGCGGCCGAAGGTCGTCTTGGCCTCGAAGAAGCCGTAGTCGACGTTCGCGCGGAGCGTGTGCAGGGGCACGCGGCCCTCGCGGTAGAACTCCGAGCGGGACATCTCGGCGCCGCCGAGGCGGCCACCGCACTGGATCTTGATGCCCTTGGCGCCGGCCTTCATCGAGCTCTGCATGCTCTTGCGCATCGCACGACGGAAGGAGACGCGGGAGGAGAGCTGCTCGGCGACGGCCTGGGCCACCAGCTGAGCGTCCACCTCGGGGTTCTTGACCTCGAGGATGTTCAGCTGGACCTGCTTGCCGGTCAGCTTCTCCAGCTCGCCACGGATGCGGTCGGCCTCGGCGCCACGGCGACCGATGACGATGCCCGGGCGGGCGGTGTGAATGTCAACGCGGACGCGGTCGCGGGTGCGCTCGATCTCGACCTTCGAGATGCCGGCCCGCTCCATGCCCTTCGTCATCATGCGACGAATGGCGACGTCTTCCTTGACGTAGTCCTTGTACAGCTTGTCGGCGTACCAACGGGACTTGAAGTCCGTGGTAATGCCGAGTCGGAACCCGTGCGGGTTTACCTTCTGGCCCATTACCGGGTTCCTTCCTTGCTGCTGACGACCACGGTGATGTGGCTGGTCCGCTTACGGATCCGGTAGGCACGGCCCTGAGCACGCGGACGGAACCGCTTCAGGGTCGGGCCCTCGTCCACGTACGCCTCGCTGATGACCAGCGAAGAGGCGTCGGTGTGGTCGTAGTTGTGTGCAGCGTTGGCAATGGCGCTGTCCAGCACCTTGCCAACCGGCACGCTCGCGGCCTGCGGGGCGAAACGCAGGACCGCCTGAGCCTCCGTGGCATCCATGCCACGGATGAGGTCCACCACGCGGCGGGCCTTCATGGGCGTGACGCGGATGTACCGCGCCTGGGCCCTGGCTTCCATGGTTGTCCCTTCGGTGTAAGTCATAGTCGTTCCACTCCGCGGTTAGCGGCGCTTCGACTTCCGGTCGTCCTTGACGTGGCCGCGGAAGGTGCGAGTCGGCGAGAACTCGCCGAGCTTGTGGCCGACCATCGACTCGGTGACGAACACCGGGACGTGGATCTTGCCGTTGTGCACCGCGATGGTGTGACCCAGCATGGCCGGGACGATCATCGAGCGACGGGACCAGGTCTTGATGACGTTCTTGGTGCCTGCCTCGTTCTGTGCGTCCACCTTCTTGATGAGGTGGCCGTCGACGAAGGGCCCCTTCTTGAGACTGCGCGGCATCTAAACCCGCTCCTAGCGCTTCTTGTTCGTCTTGCGGCGGCGGACGATGTACTTGCTCGATGCCTTCTTCGGCGAGCGAGTACGACCCTCCTTCTGACCCCACGGCGAGACCGGGTGGCGACCACCGGAGGTCTTGCCCTCACCACCACCGTGCGGGTGGTCAACCGGGTTCATCGCGACACCGCGGACGGTCGGGCGAACGCCCTTCCAGCGCATACGGCCGGCCTTGCCCCAGTTGATGTTCGACTGCTCGGCGTTGCCGACCTCGCCGATCGTGGCGCGGCAGCGGGCGTCGACCAGGCGGATCTCACCCGACGGCATACGAAGGTGGGCCATGGTGCCCTCCTTCGCCAGCAGCTGCACGGAGGCACCCGCGGAACGGGCGAACTTCGCGCCGCCGCCGGGCCGCAGCTCGATGGCGTGGATGGTCGTACCGACCGGGATGTTGCGCAGCGCCAGGTTGTTACCGGGCTTGATGTCGGCCGTCGGGCCGTTCTCGACCCGGTCGCCCTGCGTCAGTCCACGCGGCGCGATGATGTAGCGCTTCTCGCCGTCCGCGTAGTGCAGGAGCGCGATGCGCGCGGTGCGGTTGGGGTCGTACTCGATGTGCGCGACCTTGGCCGGCACGCCGTCCTTGTCGTGACGACGGAAGTCGATCACTCGGTAGGCGCGCTTGTGGCCACCGCCCTGGTGGCGAACGGTCACACGACCGGCGTTGTTACGGCCGCCCTTGCTGTGCAGGGGGCGGACCAGCGACTTCTCCGGCGTGGACCGCGTGATCTCGACAAAGTCGGCGACGCTGGAGCCACGACGGCCCGGGGTCGTCGGCTTGTACTTGCGGATACCCATTTCTCAGTCCTCGTCCGATTCCGGACGATCCAGACCGCCCTTAGGCGGTCGGACCGCCGAAGATGTCGATACGGTCGCCCTCGGCGAGGGTCACGATGGCGCGCTTGGTGTCAGCGCGCTTGCCGAAACCGGTCTTGGTGCGCTTGCGCTTACCCTGCCGGTTGATCGTGTTGACCCCGGTGACCTTGACCGAGAAGACCGCTTCCACGGCCTGCTTGATCTGGGTCTTGTTGGAGCCGGGCGCGACGATGAACGTGTACTTGTTCTCGTCGAGCAGCGCGTAGCTCTTCTCGGAAACGACCGGCTTGACGAGAACGTCGCGCGGGTCCGTGAAGGTCTTGCTGGTTACGGTCGCCTCGCTCATCAGGCGTCGCTCCCTTCGGTCTCATCGGCCTTGGGGCCAGACACGAAGGACTCGAAAGCGGCCTGGGTGAAGACCACGTCGTCGGAGACGATCACGTCGTACGTGTTGAGCTGGCCCGGCTCCAGGATGTGCACCTGGGGCAGGTTGCGGGCGGACAGCCACGCGGCCTCGTCGGCGCGGTCGACGACCAGGAGCAGGTTCTTGCGCTCCGAGATCTTGCCGAGCAGCGTCTTCGCGGCCTTCGTGGAGACTGCACCGTCGACCACGCCGGTGACGACGTGGATACGGGAGTGGCGTGCCCGGTCGGAGAGGGCACCGCGCAGGGCGGCGGCCTTCATCTTCTTCGGGGTGCGCTGCGAGTAGTCACGCGGCTGCGGACCGTGGACGACGCCACCGCCGACGAACTGCGGTGCGCGGGTCGAACCCTGGCGGGCGCGGCCGGTGCCCTTCTGGCGGTACGGCTTGCGGCCACCACCACGGACTTCGCCGCGGCGCTTGGTCTTGTGCGTGCCCTGACGGGCAGCAGCCAGCTGAGCGACAACGACCTGGTGGATCAGCGGAACGCTGGTCTTCGCGTCGAAGATCTCCGCGGGGAGCTCGACGGTACCGGCCTTGTCGCCTGCCGGCGAAAGGATGTCAATGGTGCTCATTACCTCAAGCCCCCTTGGCCGCGGTACGGACCAGGACGAGGCCGCCGTTCGGACCGGGGACTGCGCCCTTGATGAGGAGCAGACCCTTCTCCGCGTCAACCGCGTGGATGGTCAGGTTCTGGGTGGTGACACGCTCGTTGCCCATGCGACCCGCCATGCGCATGCCCTTGAAGACACGGCCGGGGGTGGCGCAGCCACCGATGGAGCCGGGCATACGGTGCACACGGTGGGCACCGTGGGACGCCTTGCCACCCTTGAAGTTGTGACGCTTCATCACACCGGCGAAGCCCTTGCCCTTGCTCTTGCCCGTGACGTCAACCTTGACGCCGGACTCGAACACTGCGGCAGTGACCTCCTGGCCCAGCGTGTACTCGCTGGCGTCAGGGGTGCGGAGCTCCACCAGGTGGCGGCGCGGGGTGACGTCGGCCTTGGCGAAGTGGCCCTTGAGGGGCTTGTTCACCTTGCGCGGGTCGATCTCGCCGAAGGCGATCTGGACCGACTCGTAACCGTCGCTGTCGTTGGTGCGGACCTGGGTGACGACGCAGGGCCCGGCCTTGACGACGGTCACCGGGACGACCCGGTTGTTCTCGTCCCAGACCTGGGTCATGCCGAGCTTCTCGCCCAGGACGCCCTTAATGTTCTTAGCCATCTCGCGCGTCACCTCAGAGCTTGATCTCGATGTCGACGCCGGCCGGCAGGTCGAGACGCATCAGCGAGTCAACCGTCTTCGGCGTGGGGTCGAGGATGTCGATGAGGCGCTTGTGCGTGCGCATCTCGAAGTGCTCGCGCGAGTCCTTGTACTTGTGCGGCGACTTGATGACGCAGTACACGTTCTTCTCAGTGGGCAGCGGCACCGGGCCCGCGACCGACGCACCAGTGCGGGTCACCGTCTCGACGATCTTCTTCGCCGAGGAGTCGATGACCTCGTGGTCGTAGGCCTTGAGCCGGATGCGGATCTTCTGTCCCGCCATGGCTACTAGTAGTCCTGTCTCTCGTAACGCTCTGGAACCCGGGGGTTCTGGTAACTCCTCCTCCGACCCACGCGGTCGGGCGTGTCGCATCCCCTCTACGCAGATCTCCCGAAGGATTTCCCAACCAAGGGGGTGCGGGCCATGGACCGCGCTGTGCTCAATGAAGAGCGTCGGGGGTGGAACACCCACCGGGTGCCTGGCCGGCGCCCCACTTACGCTTCCCGAAAGATTCCCGTACGTCCGGCCCACATGGGGCCGACGAGTACTGTGGGACTCGCTTCCGGTCCTCCCGGCGGGAGGCGCGCAGCATTGACACTCAACCGAGCAACCTGGTCAGTGTGCCATACGTGACGGGAGCCTGGCCAATCCGGCCGAAGAGATTACCCCGCGGGTGTTGCGTGTCAAACCGCGCCTCACCCAGCTCTGCGACACGGCGACCGGACGCCGCAAGAAGCGCAGGAGGAATATCCGCGGGAACGCCGCCGCACCCCTTCGGCCCGCCGTACCCGGACCAGGCGCACCGCACCTGGCGCATCGGGGCGAGTGGGATCATCGAGGAGGAGGCGTAGCCGTGCGCACCAGCGAAGAGATCTACCACCGGGTGCAGTGGGACGCGCGCTTCGACCCCGCCCGTTTCGTCATCGGGATCAACCAGCGCGGCGCCCCGCCCGAGCGCATCCCGCTGCCCGCGTTCGTGCCGGGCGGCGACATCCCCTGGCACCGGGTGCTGTTCTTCGAGGCCGACGGTGAGGTCGTGTGGAACCGGGCCACGGGCGTCGACCGGATCGACGACACGGACGCCGGGCGGGTGCGGGAGGCACGCCGGCTGCGGGCGCCGTTCTTCACGGCCCGCACACCGTACGCCTGGGACGGCGCCGACTGGGTCCCCGCGCGGACGCCCCGGGCTGCCGGGCCCGCGGGACGGCTGCGCGTGCTGACCTGGAACACCCTGTGGGACCGCTACGACGCCGACCGTATCGGCACCGCCGTGCGCAGACCGCTGCTGATGACCGCACTGCGCCAGGCCGACGCCGACGTCGTCGCGCTCCAGGAGGTGGAACCCTCGCTGCTCACGCTGCTGCTCCAGGAGCCGTGGGTGCGTGAGACGTACACCCTGGGGACGGAGCCGGCCTCGCGGGACGTCGACGAGTGCGGTGTGCTGCTGCTGAGCAGGCTGCCCGTGCGGGAGGCCGGACACCACGCGCTCGGGCCGCACAAGGCGGTGGTCGCCCTCGTCGTGGAAACCGGCGCCGAGCCGGTCACGGTCGCCGCGACCCATCTGAGCAGCAACCACTCGGAGAACGGCGCAGAGCGGCGGGACGCCGAACTGACCCGGATCGCCGAGGGTCTGGCAACCCTCGACGGCGACCTCGTCCTCATGGGCGACTTCAACGACGGCACCGAGGCGCCGGGCACGGTGCTCGGGATGCGCGACGCGTGGAGCGAGGCCCACGGCCCGGACGATGCGACGCCGACGTTCGACCCGCGCGTCAATCCGCTGGCCGCGGTCTCCTCGCTGAGCGGGCGGGCGTCCCGGCTGGACCGGGTGCTGCTGCGCGCGGACGGGCTGCGGGTGCGGCGCGCCGAACTCCGCGGCGACGTCCCCACGGCCGAGGGCCTGTACGTCTCCGACCACTACGGCGTGCTGGCCGAACTGGCCCCTGTGGTCACGGAGAGCGCCGAGGTCCTGGACGTACCGCCCACGGCCCGTACGGCACTGGCATGGATCCCGCCGCAGGAGCTCTGGCCGCCGCTGCAGGCGATCCGGCGGGACCACGACCCGCAGATCCGCCGCTGGCCGCCGCACGTCAATCTGCTCTTCGGCTTCGTCCCCGAGTACACCTTCGAGCAGGCGGCCCCGTTGCTCGCCGCCGCAGCAGCCGCGTGTGCGCCCTTCGATGCGCGGCTGGCAGGTGTGCAGTGGTTCGGGCACCGCGAGGGGGCCACGGTGTGGCTGGACCCGGCGGCCGGGGGCGAGGAGCCGTGGGCCGGCCTGTGGGAGGAGCTGGTGCGGCGGTTCCCCGCCTGCCGCGGCCACCACGGGGGCTTCACCCCGCACCTCAGCCTGGGCCGGACCACCGACCCGCACGCCCTGGCCGCCGAGTGCGGTTGGCGGCTCGATCCGATGCCGGTCCGGGTCGGGGAGCTGGCGCTGCTGTCGCGCCGCGGCGACGAGCCGATGCGGGTACGGGCGACGGTGGCGCTGGGCACGGGCGAGGTGCGCTGGGTACCGGACGCACAGTCGGCGTGGAACGCGCCGACGCCGCAGGGGGGTGCGTCCGCCTGAATGCCGTCCAGGGCAGCGCCGCCCGTCGGCTGTACGAGCGCCACGGGTTCACCCTGGAGCGAGACCGAGACCCGAGACAGGCTTGGTGCATGTCACCGCGATGGGAACCAAACCCCGGTGTGCGGCGCGGCCATCGTTCACCGACCGCGTCAACCGCGCAACCCTGCACGGCCGCTTCTGGTCCGGCTCCTACTTCGCCGGATCATGCGGCGGCGCACCACTCCAGGTAGTGAAGGACAACATCGAGAACCAGAAGCGGCCTACCTGACCGTCACGACAGGGGGCAGAGAACTCCGGCGCTCCGCACCTCCGGGCCCAGGATCGGATTCCCTCCCAAGAAGAGGGATGGTGCGCCGGTCCGGCGTGTAGCCGCGACAAGCAGCGCGACCGCTCCGATCCCCGTCTAATCTGCCGCGGGAAGCGGCACTGACCGGCTGCTTCGACGGAGTGAGCGGACGGAGCACGGGGCGTGAAGGATCGATTCGGCCTGGAACCGGGCCCGCCCGGTGTGCGGCGGCGCAGCGTCGTGGCGGCCGCCGCCGCAGCCGCCCTGATGGGCGTCGGCGCCTGTTCCGTACCGGCCCCCCGGCGCAGTGACCCCATGGCGGATCCGACGCCCGGAATGGTGATCGGCGACGCCCGACAGTCCCTGCTGATGCAGATCCTCGCCCACCCGGACGACGACCTGTACTTCATGAACCCAGACACCCAGCAGGCTCTGGACGCCGGGACCCCGGTGGTCTGTGTGTACCTCACCGCCGGTGAGGCCGTCGGCATCAACCTGATTCCCGGTGCGACGCGGCCCGCCGCCGACAAGGCGGCGTACTCCTCCGCCCGGCACCAGGGGCTGCGCCAGTCGTACGCGATGCAGCTCGGGCTGCCGATGTTCACCGCCTGGCAGAAGTCCGTCATCACGCTGGCGGACGGGCTCCGGGCCGAGATCAACACCCTGACGCACGGCGGGCGCCGGGTCGAGCTGATCTTCCTCAATACGGCGATGCACACCGGCCGCGGCCGCCTGGGGCTGCCCAGCCTCTGGCACGACCGGGAGCTCGACCTGCGCACCGTCGTCGCCGAGGGTTCACCGCTGAAGCGGGTGGGCTCGTACACGTACGACAAGATGATCAACGTCCTCGTCGGGCTCCTCGACCACTACCGGCCGACCCTCGTCCACACCATGGATCCGGACCCGGACATCCAGCACAGCACCGAGGCCGTCCGCCGCCGGGACAGCGAGCAGCCCGGCTACTCCGACCACCCGGATCACACCGCGACCGCCTCGTTCACCTGGGCGGCGCTGATGCGGTGGGTGGCCCGCGCCACCGGGGACGGTGGGCCCGTGCCTCGGTTCGTCACCACGGCGTACCGCGGCTACTACAACCGGCACTGGCCGAAGAACCTGCCGTACCGCGTACTGAAGGAGAAGGCGGCGCACCTCGTCCCGTACGGGGGCGACGCCGACTGGCGGTGCGGGAACGTGGCGGGCTGCGGGGACTACAACGTGGGCGGCAACAGGCCGCTGACCAACCGGAAGGGCTGGGTCCGCTCCACCCATTACCGCTACCCGGGCCCCCGCCCCACCCTCGCCGCCGGAGCGGACGGGCAGCTCACCGCGTACGGAGTTCTCGGACTGCGGGCGGTGCGGTGGCGCGAGAGCGCACCCGGCAGCGGGGTCTGGGGCGACCCCGACGATCTCGGCGGCGGACCGCTGGCACCGGTGCTCGGCGGGGCGACGACGGCGGACGGCAGGCAACTGCTGTTCGGGCTGCGCTTCGCGGCGCTCGGCGGGCACGGGGCGGCCGACGAGCGGGAGATCGTGCTCCTCGAACAGGGCTCCCCGGCAGGCGCCTTCCGCGCCTGGCGGGGGCTGGGCAACCCGGAGCGGGACCAGGACCGCGGCCGCAGGATCGGCGTCCCGGTGGCGATTACGGCGCCCGACGGGCGGGTCCATCTCTTCGTGCGGAACGCCGCCAACGGCGTGAGCACGCGGGTGCGGGAACGGTCCGGGCGGTGGGGCGACTGGCGGGACTTGGGCGGCGGGGAGGTCCAGGACGGACTGAGCGCCGTGGTGGACGGACAGGGCCTCGTCCATGTGTTCGCCGCCGGGCATCTCGCGGTGCACCACTGGACGCAGGAGGCACCCGGAGCCGAACTGACCGCCCATCCGCAGATCGACGGGGCGCCGGTGCCGGGCGACGGGCCGGCCGCGCAGATCGTCGCGGACGGGTCCGTGGAGCTGCTGTACCGGGCGGCGGCGCGGGCCGCACTGACGGTCGTCCGCGCGGGGGCGGTGGAGGAACGCACCGACTTCGACGGGTACGGGCCGGTGACTGCGGCCGGTTCGCCGTTCGGACAGGTGCTGCTCGGCCGCACCGAGAAGGGCCTGATCCAGCTCCGTACCGGCGCGGGGCTGTCCCTACGCACCCGGGGACCGGTGGCGCTCGGCGGTCCCGCGCTGTACGCGGGGGGCAGGGTGCGCGCGGCGGTGGTGGGGCTGGGGCCGGATGCCCGCCCCTGGTTCTGGCGTCCCAGCAGGCCTGACGACGCAGGTGGGCACCTGCCCGAAGGCAGCGGCTGACATCCTTTGATCATGCTCAAGGTGCTGATCGCCGAGGACATGACGGTCGTAGGGGAGGGACTGGTCTCTGTGCTGGCGCGCCAGCCCGGCATCGATGTCGTGGCCCAGACCGCCCGCGGCGACGAGGTCCTCGCCGCCGCGCTGGCCGCCCGGCCCGACGTGGCGGTACTAGATGTGGCCATGCCGGGCCAGGACGGCATCACCACGACCCGTCAGCTCGCCGAGCGACTGCCCTCATGCCGCACGCTCATCCTGACCGTGCTCGACCGGCCAGCGACATCGCTCCGTTCACCGCCGATGATCTGCCCCGGGCTGTCGACCACTGTCTCGCCGTGGTCGCGCGGGAGGCCGTCGCCAATGTCCTGCGCCACTCCCGTGCCGCCCACTGCTCGATCTCCCTGAGCATCATCCGCAAGGCAGCCACCGACCCGGCCGTCGAATTCTCCGTGAGCAACGACGCTCCCGGCTCCCCGGGTACGACCGCTCCCGGCACCGGCCTCACCAACCTCGCCGCCCGCGCGGCCGCACTCGGCGGAACCCTGACCGCCGAGCGGCCGGACCCGGGACACTTCCACCTGCTGGTCCGGCTGCCACTGCCGAGCGGTGGCCGGACCGCGGGCCGGACCCGGCACCCGGACACGCCCCGAGGCCCCGCACCGCAGCGGGACGCCGTGGGCTGACCAGGGACCCACGCGACGTCGTCACACGCCGAAGGGCCCCGGTCCACCGCTTGCGCGGCGGGCCGGGGCCCTTCTTGGTGCTCTGTGCGGAGCTACCAGGTCAGACAGTCAGGTAATTACTTGACGATCTTGGTGACCTGGCCGGCGCCCACGGTCCGGCCACCCTCACGGATGGCGAACTTCAGGCCCTCTTCCATGGCGACCGGCTGGATCAGCACGACGTTCATGACGGTGTTGTCGCCCGGCATGACCATCTCGGTGCCCTCGGGAAGGGTCACAACGCCCGTCACGTCCGTGGTACGGAAGTAGAACTGCGGGCGGTAGTTGTTGAAGAACGGGGTGTGACGGCCACCCTCGTCCTTCGACAGGATGTAGGCCTGGGCCTCGAACTCGGTGTGCGGCGTGACCGAACCGGGCTTGATGATGACCTGGCCGCGCTCGACGTCCTCGCGCTTGATGCCACGGAGGAGCAGACCGACGTTCTCACCGGCCTGGCCCTCGTCGAGCAGCTTGCGGAACATCTCGATGCCGGTGACCGTGGTGGTGGTCTTCTCCTGCTTGATACCGACGATGTCGACGGTCTCGTTGACCTTCAGGACACCACGCTCGATACGACCGGTGACGACGGTGCCACGACCGGTGATCGTGAAGACGTCCTCGATCGGCATCAGGAACGGCTTGTCGACGTCGCGCTCGGGCTGCGGGATCGACTCGTCGACGGCCTTCATCAGGTCGAGGACGGTCTGGCCCCACTCCTTGTCGCCCTCAAGAGCCTTGAGCGCCGAGACCTTGACGACCGGCAGGTCGTCGCCCGGGAACTCGTACTCGGAGAGGAGCTCACGGACCTCGAGCTCGACGAGCTCCAGGATCTCCTCGTCGTCCACCATGTCGGCCTTGTTCAGGGCGACGACGATGTACGGAACGCCGACCTGGCGGGCCAGGAGCACGTGCTCCTTGGTCTGCGGCATCGGGCCGTCGGTGGCGGCGACCACGAGGATGGCGCCGTCCATCTGCGCGGCACCCGTGATCATGTTCTTGATGTAGTCCGCGTGACCCGGGCAGTCGACGTGCGCGTAGTGACGCGACTCCGTCTGGTACTCGACGTGCGCGATCGAGATCGTGATACCGCGCTGGCGCTCCTCAGGAGCCTTGTCGATCTGGTCGAAGGCCGAGGCCTCGTTCAGGTCCGGGTACGCGTCGTGCAGCACCTTGGTAATGGCGGCCGTGAGGGTCGTCTTACCGTGGTCAATGTGACCGATGGTGCCGATGTTGACGTGCGGCTTAGTCCGCTCGAACTTCGCCTTCGCCACTGGGTCCTCCTGTGGAGTGGTTCTGTACGCCTTGCTTCATCGGCGCCAGGTGATCTTTGCTGGGATGCCGGGGCCAGGGGCATTCACCACATTGCTTGCGCTCTGCGACGAATGCCCCATCAGGCTCCGGTGACAAGCCTAAAGCGTGAGCTCGGGAGAG
The DNA here is from genome assembly GCF_044455345.1 of Streptomyces sp. NPDC051286. Classification (NCBI taxonomy): domain Bacteria; kingdom Bacillati; phylum Actinomycetota; class Actinomycetes; order Kitasatosporales; family Streptomycetaceae; genus Streptomyces; species Streptomyces sp. NPDC051286. The sequence goes on from NZ_JBITER010000009.1 coordinate 158,808, forward strand.
TTACTCGCCCTTGGCCTTCGCGATGATCTCCTCGGCGACGTTCCGCGGAACCTCGGCGTAGGAGTCGAACTGCATCGAGTAGCTTGCGCGACCCGAGGTCTTGCTGCGGAGGTCTCCGACGTAGCCGAACATCTCCGAAAGGGGCACGAGGCCCTTCACGACGCGAGCGCCGCTGCGCTCCTCCATGGCCTGGATCTGGCCACGGCGGGAGTTGATGTCACCGATGACATCGCCCATGTAGTCCTCGGGCGTGGTCACCTCGATGGCCATCATCGGCTCGAGGAGCACGGGGGACGCCTTGCGGGCACCCTCCTTGAACGCCTGCGAACCGGCGATCTTGAACGCCAGCTCGGAGGAGTCGACCTCGTGGTAGCCACCGTCGAGAAGGATGACGCGGACGCCGACCATCTCGTAACCGGCCAGGATGCCGAACTGCATGGCTTCCTGAGCACCCGCGTCCACCGAGGGGATGTACTCACGGGGGATGCGGCCACCGGTGACCTTGTTGACGAACTCGTACGAGGCCTCGCCGCCCTCGATGGGCTCGATCGCGATCTGCACCTTGGCGAACTGACCGGTACCACCGGTCTGCTTCTTGTGGGTGTAGTCGATGCGCTCGACGGCCTTGCGGATCGTCTCGCGGTACGCGACCTGGGGCTTGCCAACGTTGGCCTCGACGCGGAATTCGCGCTTCATCCGGTCGACGAGCACCTCGAGGTGAAGCTCGCCCATACCACCGATGATGGTCTGGCCGGTCTCCTCGTCCGAGTGCACCTGGAAGGACGGGTCCTCCTCGGAGAGACGCTGGATGGCGACACCCAGCTTCTCCTGGTCACCCTTGGACTTGGGCTCGATGGCGACCTGGATGACCGGCGCCGGGAAGTCCATGGACTCCAGGATCACCGGGTTCTTGTCGTCGCACAGCGTCTCACCAGTGGTGGTCTGCTTCAGGCCCATGACGGCGATGATGTCGCCGGCGCCCACCGACTCGATCTCCTCACGCTTGTTCGCGTGCATGCGGTAGATCTTGCCGATGCGCTCCTTCTTGCCCTTGACGGAGTTCAGCACCGAGGTGCCGGACTCCAGGCGGCCCGAGTAGACCCGGACGAAGGTGAGCTTGCCGAGGTGCGGGTCGCTCATGATCTTGAACGCGAGGGCCGCGAGCGGCTCGTCCTCGGACGGCTTGCGCTTGACGACCTCCTCCGGGTCCTTGACGCTGTGGCCCTCGATGGCCTCGACGTCCAGGGGGGAGGGGAGGTAGCGCACGACGGCGTCGAGCAGGGGCTGAACGCCCTTGTTCTTGAACGCGGTGCCGCAGAACACGGGGGTGACGGTCGTCTCGCCGCCCTTGCCCGAGTTGATGGTGATGCGACGGATGCCCGCGTAGAGCTGCTCCGCGGAAGGCTCTTCGCCCTCCAGGTAGAGCTCCATGAGGGCCTCGTCGTTCTCCGCGGCGGCTTCGAGGAGCTTGGCGCGGTACTCCTCGGCCTTCTCCACGAGGTTCGCGGGGATGTCGACGATGTCGTACGCCTCGCCCTTGGTGGCTTCCACCGGGTAGATGAACGCCTTCATCGTCACGAGGTCGACGACACCCGTGAAGTCGGCCTCGGCACCGATCGGGAGCTGCATCACGATCGGGGTCGCGCCGAGGCGGTCCGTGATCATGTCGACACAGCGGAAGAAGTCGGCACCGGTGCGGTCGAGCTTGTTGACGAAGCAGATACGCGGCACGCCGTAGCGGTCCGCCTGACGCCAGACGGTCTCGGACTGCGGCTCGACGCCGGCGACACCGTCGAACACGGTGACAGCGCCGTCGAGGACGCGGAGCGAACGCTCCACCTCGACGGTGAAGTCGACGTGACCCGGGGTGTCGATGATGTTGATGGTGTGGTCAACATCATTGAGCGGCCAGTGGCAGGTCGTCGCGGCGGACGTGATCGTGATGCCGCGCTCCTGCTCCTGCTCCATCCAGTCCATCGTGGCAGCGCCGTCGTGGACTTCACCGATCTTGTACGAAACGCCGGTGTAGAAGAGGATCCGCTCAGTGGTGGTCGTCTTGCCCGCGTCGATGTGGGCCATGATCCCAATGTTGCGGACCTTGGCCAGGTCAAGCGAAGTGGTGGCCATAAGGCTCAATCTTCTCTCGGTCTCGATGTGGGTAGCGACTACCAGCGGTAGTGCGCGAAGGCCTTGTTGGACTCGGCCATCTTGTGGGTGTCCTCGCGCTTCTTGACGGCAGCGCCAAGACCGTTGGAGGCGTCGAGCAGCTCGTTCATGAGGCGCTCGGTCATCGTCTTCTCGCGGCGGGCGCGGGAGTAACCCACGACCCAGCGCAGCGCGAGGGTGGCGGCGCGACCGGGCTTGACCTCGATCGGCACCTGGTAGGTGGCGCCACCGACACGGCGGGACTTGACCTCGAGCGAGGGCTTGACGTTCTCAAGCGCGCGCTTCAGCGTGATGACCGGGTCGTTGCCGGTCTTCTCGCGGAGGCCTTCCATGGCGCCGTACACGATCCGCTCGGCGGTGGAACGCTTGCCGTTGAGCAGGATCTTGTTGATCAGCGAGGTGACAAGAGGAGAACCGTAGACCGGGTCGATGATGACCGGGCGCTTCGGGGCGGGGCCCTTACGAGGCATTCTTACTTCTCCTTCTTGGCGCCGTAGCGGCTGCGGGCCTGCTTGCGGTTCTTGACACCCTGGGTGTCAAGGGAGCCGCGGATGATCTTGTAACGAACACCCGGCAGGTCCTTCACACGGCCACCACGCACGAGCACGATGGAGTGCTCCTGCAGGTTGTGTCCCTCACCCGGGATGTAGGCCGTGACCTCGATACCGGAGGTCAGACGCACACGCGCGACCTTACGGAGGGCCGAGTTCGGCTTCTTCGGGGTGGTCGTGAACACACGCGTGCAGACGCCGCGGCGCTGGGGCGAACCCTCAAGTGCGGGCGTCTTGTTCTTCTCGACCTTGTCCTGCCGGCCCTTCCGGACCAGCTGCTGGATCGTAGGCACTACTTCTCCGGTTTCTGTGTGCCGTTCGTGAAACTAACCTGGAACGTCACCGACCCACGCGGTCGGGTGTGTCGAATGCTGCGGACTCCCGCCCGAGGGCAGAAGGGGCACAGATCGCGGTGACCACTGACGGGCTCGCCGTGCGGTTGAGGACACGCACACGAGCCCAGGCACACCCCAGGCACAAGGTCTGAGCGTACCTACCTCACGGACTCCGGTCAAAACAAATGCTGTCCGCCGGGATGCGCGGGACAGAGCGTTGCGTCCCGTTCACCACCTGGCACAAACCAGTCGTTCCCCGCACATGCCACGGTCACTTTCGTCAGCCTCTCGCCCCACCGCCCGGCGGGGCGCGCCGGGGGGCACTCCCCTCGCTGACCGCCAAAAACTCCCGGCTCGCCCTGGACAGCATGCGTGTGAGCCAACTCCGCATGATGCAGGCCCAGATGGACCCGGCCGGCCCGTCGCTCGGCAGCGACGGAGCGCTATGAGCGGGAGGGGCCGAAGAAGCTCGCTCTGCGGGCGCTGAGCGACGTTCCGAACCAGCGGCTTCCCGGGTTTGGCCCCAGCCGGACCCCGCGACGCCACAGCTGCCGCTGGACGCCCGGGCTGGGCCGTGCACGGGACCGGCTGGACCGGGCGCACGGCCCCGTCGCTGTCCGGGAAGCCGCGGTATTCCGGGCCGCAGCCCGCCCGGCCGGCGGCGCGGGGTGCCGAACCCGCCACGCCGGGCACCCCCGGCCCCGCTGCTCTTCAGCCACCCTGCCCGACCCGGCTGCACCGCCTGCGGCCCTGTCCTCAGCCCGGACGCAGACCCCGCACACGCCGAAGGGCGGCCACCCCGTACGCAACGGGGTGACCGCCCTTCAGTCGTTCAGACCTTCGAACGACTCGCTTACTGGTTGTACGGACCGTAGTCGTAGTCCTCCAGCGGAACGGCCTGGCCGGAGCCCGTGCCGAACGGCGAGTAGTCGATGTCGTCGTAGCCGACGGCCGAGTACATCGCGGCCTTGGCCTCCTCGGTCGGCTCGACCCGGATGTTGCGGTAGCGGGACAGGCCCGTACCGGCCGGGATGAGCTTACCGATGATGACGTTCTCCTTGAGGCCGATCAGGGAGTCCGACTTGGCGTTGATCGCCGCGTCGGTCAGAACCCTGGTCGTCTCCTGGAAGGACGCCGCCGAGAGCCACGACTCGGTGGCGAGCGAGGCCTTGGTGATACCCATCAGCTGCGGACGGCCGGAGGCGGGGTGACCGCCCTCGGTGACCACACGACGGTTCTCGGTCTCGAACTTCGACCGCTCGACCAGCTCGCCCGGCAGCAGCTCCGCGTCGCCGGACTCGATGATCGTCACGCGGCGCAGCATCTGCCGGATGATGATCTCGATGTGCTTGTCGTGGATCGACACGCCCTGCGAGTTGTACACCTTCTGGACTTCGCCGACCAGGTGGACCTGGACCGCGCGCTGACCGAGGATGCGCAGCACGTCGTGCGGGTTGGTGGCACCCACGGTGAGCTTCTGGCCCACCTCGACGTGGTCGCCCTCGCCCACGAGCAGACGGGCACGCTTCGAGATCGGGAACGCCGTCTCGTCGCTGCCGTCGTCCGGGGTGACGACGATCTTCTTGGTCTTCTCGGTCTCCTCGATACGGATGCGGCCGGCCGCCTCCGAGATCGGGGCGACACCCTTGGGCGTACGGGCTTCGAAGAGCTCGACGACACGGGGCAGACCCTGGGTGATGTCGTCACCGGCCACACCACCGGTGTGGAAGGTACGCATCGTCAGCTGAGTACCGGGCTCACCGATGGACTGGGCGGCGATGATGCCGACCGCCTCACCGATGTCGACCAGCTTGCCGGTGGCGAGCGAGCGTCCGTAGCAGAAGGCACAGGTGCCGACCGCGGACTCACAGGTCAGGACCGAACGGGTCTTGACCTCCTCGACGCCGGCGCCCACCAGGGCGTCGATCAGGACGTCACCGAGGTCGACGTTGGCAGGCGCGATGACCTTGCCGTCGACGACGACGTCCTCGGCGAGCATGCGGGCGTAGACCGAGGTCTCGACGTCCTCCGTCTTGCGGAGCACACCGTCCGCACCCTTGACGGCGATCTTCAGCTTGAGGCCACGGTCGGTGCCGCAGTCCTCCTCGCGGATGATCACGTCCTGCGAGACGTCCACCAGACGACGGGTCAGGTAACCCGAGTCGGCGGTACGCAGGGCGGTGTCCGCCAGACCCTTACGGGCACCGTGCGTGGAGATGAAGTACTCCAGAACGGTGAGGCCCTCACGGAAGGACGCCTTGATCGGACGCGGGATGGTCTCGTTCTTGGCGTTGGACACCAGACCACGCATACCGGCGATCTGCCGCATCTGCATCATGTTTCCTCGGGCGCCCGAGTCAACCATCATGAAGATGGGGTTCGTCTTGGGGAAGTTCGCGTTCATCGCCTCGGCAACCTCGTTGGTCGCCTTGGTCCAGATCGCGATGAGCTCCTGCGTGCGCTCGTCCTTGGTGATCAGACCGCGCTCGTACTGCTTCTGGACCTTCTCGTCCTGAGCCTCGTAACCCGCGACGATGGCCTTCTTGGCCTCGGGCACGACGACGTCGGAGATGGCCACGGTGACACCCGAGCGGGTCGCCCAGTGGAAACCGGCCGCCTTCAGGTTGTCGAGCGTCGCCGCCACGATGACCTTGGGGTAGCGCTCGGCCAGGTCGTTGACGATCTCGGAGAGCTGCTTCTTGCCCACCGAGTAGTCGACGAACGGGTAGTCCTCGGGCAGCAGCTCGTTGAAGAGCGCGCGGCCCAGGGACGTACGCAGCCGGAACGTGTCGCCCTGCTGGTACTCCTGCTCGCCCTCCTCGGCGACCGGCGGCACCCAGCCACGCGGCGGGATGGTGCCCACCGGGAAGCGGATGTCGACCTGCGCCTGGAGCGACAGCTCGCCGGCGTCGAAGGCCATGATCGCCTCGGCCGTGGAACCGAAGGAACGGCCCTGGCCGATGACCTTGCGCTCCTCCTCGTCCGTGGTGAGGAAGAACAGGCCCAGCACCATGTCCTGGGTCGGCATGGTGACGGGACGACCGTCGGCCGGCTTGAGGATGTTGTTCGAGGACAGCATCAGGATGCGGGCCTCGGCCTGCGCCTCCGCGGAGAGCGGCAGGTGCACGGCCATCTGGTCACCGTCGAAGTCTGCGTTGAACGCGGTGCAGACGAGCGGGTGGATCTGGATGGCCTTGCCCTCGACCAGCTGCGGCTCGAAGGCCTGGATGCCGAGGCGGTGCAGGGTCGGTGCACGGTTCAGCAGCACCGGGTGCTCGGCGATGACCTCTTCGAGGACGTCGTACACCACGGTGCGGCCGCGCTCGACCATGCGCTTGGCCGACTTGATGTTCTGCGCGTGGTTCAGGTCGACCAGGCGCTTCATCACGAACGGCTTGAAGAGCTCCAGCGCCATCGCCTTCGGCAGACCGCACTGGTGCAGCTTCAGCTGCGGACCGACGACGATCACGGAACGCGCGGAGTAGTCCACACGCTTTCCGAGAAGGTTCTGACGGAAACGACCCTGCTTGCCCTTGAGCATGTCGCTCAGGGACTTCAGCGGGCGGTTGCCCGGGCCGGTGACCGGGCGACCACGGCGGCCGTTGTCGAACAGCGCGTCGACGGCCTCCTGCAGCATCCGCTTCTCGTTGTTCACGATGATCTCGGGGGCACCGAGGTCAAGGAGACGCTTGAGGCGGTTGTTGCGGTTGATCACACGGCGGTACAGGTCGTTCAGGTCGGAGGTCGCGAAGCGGCCACCGTCCAGCTGCACCATCGGACGCAGGTCCGGCGGGATGACCGGCACGCAGTCGAGCACCATGCCCTTGGGGCTGTTGCTGGTCTGCAGGAACGCGGAGACGACCTTGAGGCGCTTGAGCGCACGGGTCTTCTTCTGGCCCTTGCCGGTACGGATGATCTCGCGGAGGCGCTCGGCCTCCTCGTCGAGGTCGAAGGACTCCAGGCGCTTCTGCAGGGCAGCGGCACCCATGGAGCCGTCGAAGTACGTGCCGAAGCGGTCACGCAGCTCGCGGTAGAGCAGCTCGTCGCCCTCGAGGTCCTGGACCTTGAGGTTCTTGAAGCGGTTCCACACCTCGTCGAGACGGTCGATCTCGCGCTGCGCACGGTCGCGCAGCTGCTTCATCTCACGCTCGGCACCCTCGCGCACCTTGCGGCGTACGTCGGCCTTGGCACCCTCCGCCTCGAGCTCGGCCAGGTCGGCCTCGAGCTTCTTGGCGCGGGCCTCCAGGTCGGAGTCGCGACGGTTCTCGACCTGCTGACGCTCGACGGAGACGTGCGCCTCCAGCGAGGGCAGGTCACGCGTACGGCGCTCCTCGTCCACGAACGTGATCATGTACGCGGCGAAGTAGATGACCTTCTCGAGGTCCTTCGGCGCGAGATCGAGCAGGTAGCCGAGGCGCGACGGGACGCCCTTGAAGTACCAGATGTGGGTGACGGGAGCGGCAAGCTCGATGTGGCCCATGCGCTCACGACGCACCTTGGCGCGCGTGACCTCCACGCCACAGCGCTCACAGATGATGCCCTTGAAGCGGACACGCTTGTACTTGCCGCAGTAGCACTCCCAGTCCCGGGTCGGACCGAAGATCTTCTCGCAGAAGAGTCCGTCCTTTTCGGGCTTGAGCGTGCGGTAGTTGATGGTCTCCGGCTTCTTCACTTCGCCGTGCGACCAGGTCCGGATGTCGTCCGCGGTGGCAAGGCCGATCCGCAGCTCGTCGAAGAAGTTGACGTCGAGCACTTGTCGTCAATCCCTCTTTCGGGGTCGAGTCTCAATCAATGGTCTGAACGGGTCCGGGGAGAGCCGGCCGCCCCGGAGCGGGGCGGCCGGCCAGCCCGTCAGACCTCTTCGACGCTGCTCGGCTCGCGCCGGGACAGGTCGATACCGAGCTCCTCCGCCGCGCGGAAGACGTCCTCGTCCGTGTCGCGCATCTCGATGGACATGCCGTCCGAGGAGAGCACCTCCACGTTGAGGCAGAGCGACTGCATTTCCTTGATGAGCACCTTGAAGGACTCAGGGATGCCCGGCTCGGGGATGTTCTCGCCCTTGACGATGGCCTCGTAGACCTTCACGCGGCCGGTCACGTCGTCGGACTTGATCGTCAGCAGCTCCTGGAGGGCGTAAGCGGCGCCATATGCCTCCAGCGCCCACACCTCCATCTCACCGAAGCGCTGTCCACCGAACTGAGCCTTACCACCCAGCGGCTGCTGGGTGATCATGGAGTACGGACCCGTCGAGCGAGCGTGCAGCTTGTCGTCGACGAGGTGGTGGAGCTTGAGGATGTACATGTACCCGACCGAAACCGGGTCCGGGAACGGCTCACCGGAGCGGCCGTCGAACAGCTTGGCCTTGCCGGAGGGCTGGACCAGGCGGTCGCCGTCGCGGTTCGGGATCGTGGCCTCGAAGAGACCGGAGATCTCGTCCTCGCGCGCACCGTCGAAGACGGGGGTGGCGACGTTGGTGCCGGGGGCGACCTGGTCGGCGCCGATGGCCTGCAGGCGCTTGGCCCACTCGTCACCGAGGCCGGAGACGTCCCAGCCGCGGCTGGCGAGCCAGCCGAGGTGGATCTCCAGGACCTGTCCCGGGTTCATTCGGGACGGGACACCCAGCGGGTTGAGGATGATGTCGACCGGGGTGCCGTCTTCCAGGAACGGCATGTCCTCGATCGGGAGGATCTTCGAGATGACGCCCTTGTTGCCGTGACGGCCGGCGAGCTTGTCACCATCGGTGATCTTGCGCTTCTGCGCGACGTAGACGCGGACCAGCTGGTTCACGCCCGGCGGCAGCTCGTCGCCCTCTTCGCGGTCGAAGACGCGGACGCCGATGACCTTGCCGATCTCACCGTGCGGCACCTTCAGCGAGGTGTCGCGCACCTCGCGCGCCTTCTCACCGAAGATCGCGCGGAGCAGGCGCTCCTCGGGGGTCAGCTCGGTCTCACCCTTGGGCGTGACCTTGCCGACGAGGATGTCACCGGCGACGACCTCGGCACCGATACGGATGATGCCGCGCTCGTCGAGGTCGGCGAGGACCTCTTCGGAGACGTTCGGGATGTCCCGGGTGATCTCCTCCGGGCCGAGCTTGGTGTCACGGGCGTCGACCTCGTGCTCCTCGATGTGGATCGAGGAGAGGACGTCGTCCTGCACGAGGCGCTGCGACAGGATGATCGCGTCCTCGTAGTTGTGACCCTCCCACGGCATGAACGCCACGAGCAGGTTCTTGCCGAGCGCCATCTCACCGTTCTCGGTGGCCGGCCCGTCGGCGAGGACCTGGCCCTCGATGACCCGGTCGCCCTCGGAGACGACGACCTTCTGGTTGACCGAGGTGCCCTGGTTGGAGCGCGAGAACTTGGCGATGCGGTACGTGGTGTACGTGCCGTCGTCGTTGGTGACGGTGACGTAGTCCGCGGAGACTTCCTGGACGACACCGTCCTTCTCGGCCTTCAGGACGTCACCGGCGTCGGTGGCGCAGCGGTACTCCATGCCCGTGCCGACGAGCGGGGCCTCCGACTTAATCAGCGGCACCGCCTGACGCATCATGTTCGCGCCCATGAGGGCACGGTTGGCGTCGTCGTGCTCCAGGAAGGGGATCATCGCGGTCGCGACGGACACCATCTGGCGCGGCGAGACGTCCATGTAGTCGACCTCGGCCGGCGGCACGTAGTCGACCTCTCCGCCACGGCGGCGGACCAGGACGCGGGGCTCGGTGAAGCGCAGCTCCTCGGAGAGGGTCGCGTTCGCCTGGGCGATGACGAAGCGGTCTTCCTCGTCGGCGGTGATGTAGTCGACCTCGTCGGTGACCTGGCCGTCGACGACCTTGCGGTACGGCGTCTCGATGAAGCCGAACGCGTTGACACGTCCGTACGAGGCGAGCGAACCGATCAGACCGATGTTCGGGCCTTCAGGGGTCTCGATCGGGCACATGCGTCCGTAGTGGGACGGGTGCACGTCACGGACCTCGAAGCCGGCCCGCTCACGGGAGAGACCACCCGGGCCAAGTGCCGACAGACGGCGCTTGTGGGTGAGACCCGACAGCGGGTTGTTCTGGTCCATGAACTGAGACAGCTGGCTGGTGCCGAAGAACTCCTTGATGGAGGCGACGACCGGCCGGATGTTGATCAGGGTCTGCGGCGTGATCGCCTCGACGTCCTGGGTCGTCATGCGCTCACGCACGACGCGCTCCATACGGGCGAGACCCGTACGGACCTGGTTCTGGATGAGCTCGCCGACGTTGCGCAGACGACGGTTGCCGAAGTGGTCGATGTCGTCGGTCTCGACGACGATCGTCCGGCCGGACTCGCCGACCGTCTCGGTCTCCCCGGCGTGCAGCTTGACCAGGTACTTGATGGTCGCGATGACGTCGTCGGTGGTGAGCACCCCGGCGTCCAGCGGCTCATCGGCGCCGAGCTTCTTGTTCACCTTGTAGCGTCCGACCTTCGCGAGGTCGTAGCGCTTCGGGTTGAAGTAGAGGTTCTCGAGCAGCGTCTGAGCAGCCTCCCGGGTGGGCGGCTCGCCCGGGCGCAGCTTGCGGTAGATGTCGAGCAGCGCGTCGTCCTGGCCCTGGGTGTGGTCCTTCTCCAGGGTGGCGCGCATGGACTCGTACTCGCCGAACTCCTCGAGGATCTGCTCGGTGGTCCAACCGAGAGCCTTCAGGAGAACGGTCACGGACTGCTTGCGCTTGCGGTCGATGCGGACACCGACCATGTCGCGCTTGTCGATCTCCATCTCGAGCCAGGCACCCCGGGACGGGATGATCTTGGCGGAGAAGATGTCCTTGTCGGACGTCTTGTCGATGGAGGAGTCGAAGTAGACACCCGGCGAGCGGACGAGCTGCGACACGACGACACGCTCGGTGCCGTTGATGACGAAGGTGCCCTTGTTGGTCATGAGCGGGAAGTCGCCCATGAAGACCGTCTGGGACTTGATCTCGCCGGTCTCGTTGTTGGTGAACTCGGCCGTGACGAAGAGCGGGGCGGCGAACGTGAAGTCGCGCTCCTTGCACTCGTCGATCGAGTTCTTCGGGGGCTCGAAGCGGTGGTCGCGGAACGTAAGCGACATCGACCCGGAGAAGTCCTCGATCGGTGAAATCTCCTCGAAGATTTCCTCCAGGCCGGACTTGGTGGGGACGTCTTGTCCACTGTCCAGAGCAGCCTCGACGCGAGCCTTCCAGGCGGCATTGCCGAGGAGCCAGTCAAAGCTCTCGGTCTGCAGCGCGAGGAGGTTCGGAACCTCGAGGGGCTCCTTGATCTTTGCAAAAGAGATGCGCAGCGGGGCGGTGCTGGCACCGTTGTTCGTATTCGCGGTCGAGGCGTTGCGCGAGGCGGCCAAGAGGGGGTCCTTCCGAGGGCTCGGACTCACTACGCGCGTACCGGTCCCAAGTTGGACACGGAGACAGAAATCCCAGGTCAGAGACGTTCGGTCATCGGTGCTCAAGCGTGGGCATGCCCCTGGTGACGGGCAGGAGGCAGCTAACAGGCAGCGCAAAGGGTCAGTGTAGCCAAACGGCACACTGATGTCCAGTCCGGGTTCTCAGAGACCCTCGTAGCTCGCAACAGCTGTTCTCAACACCTATGAATCGCCCTCGCGCGGGATGCGCTCTTCTTTACTGCCCTCTTCGTCATCGATCCATGCCTCGAATTCGGATCGATGTGACGACGCGTCCTGAGAATTGCGCGCCGCGTGCGGTTCGTCAAGGCCCCCCTGCCAGGACAAGGCCGCCGAGACCGTCACCCGCCGTCCCTCGGCATCGGCCGACGGCCCAGAGACGCGTACGGCGAAGATCACCATACTCGTCAACCGCGGAAGAGCAAGGCAACCGCCTCGGGTACGCCGAAGGGCGACCACCCAAACGGGTGGTCGCCCTCCGCGATGTGACGTCCGTGCCGTGCGGCACGGGCAGTCAGAAGGAGTCAGCAGACTCCCTGAGTCACTTGACCTCGACGGAAGCGCCGGCGGCCTTGAGGGACTCGGCAGCCTTCTCGGCGGCCTCCTTGGCGACCTTCTCGAGAACCGGCTTCGGGGTGCCGTCGACGAGGTCCTTGGCCTCCTTCAGACCCAGCGAGGTCAGCTCACGCACGACCTTGATGACCTGGATCTTCTTCTCGCCGGCGCCGGTGAGGATGACGTCGAACTCGTCCTGCTCCTCGACGGCCTCAGCGGCGGCACCGGGGGCACCCGGGGCGGCAACGGCGACCGCGGCGGCGGCGGTGACGTCGAACTTCTCCTCGAAGGCCTTCACGAACTCGGAGAGCTCGATGAGGGTCATCTCTTCGAACTGCGCGAGCAGGTCGTCCTGGGACAGCTTCGCCATGATGGCGTCCTTCCACTAATTCGGCTGGTGCCGGATGTACATGTAGGCGGGCGTACGTTCGGCCCGCTGCGACCGTCGCCCTAACGGGCGGCGATCAATGCGCGAGCCGAATTACTCGGCACCGCCCTGCTCGGCCTTCTTGGCGCGAAGCGCTTCCGCAGTGCGGACGAACTTCGACGGCAGAGCCTGGAAGAGCTGAGCAGCCTGAGACTGCTTGCCCTTGAAGGCACCGGCCAGCTTGGCGAGCAGAACCTCGCGGGACTCGAGGTCCGCAAGCTTCTTGATCTCATCGGCGGACAGCGCCTTGCCATCAAGGACACCGCCCTTGATGATGAGGTTCGGGTTCTCCTTGGCGAAGTCACGAAGACCCTTCGCCGACTCCACCGGGTCACCGGTGATGAAGGCAACCGCCGTCGGACCAGTGAAGTGGTCGTCCAGCGAAGTGATCCCGGCCTCGTTGGCCGCAATCTTGGTCAGCGTGTTCTTCACCACGGCGTACTGGGCGTTCTCACCGAGCGAACGGCGCAGCTGCTTGAGCTGTGCCACGGTGAGACCCCGGTACTCGGTCAGCACGGCGGCGTTCGAGCCGCGGAACTGGTCCGCGAGCTCGGCTACCGCGGCAGCCTTGTCGGGCCTTGCCATGAGCGTCGGCCTCCTTCCGGGTGATGAGGACCGCTCAGAAGGGGCCGGGAAAGACGAAACGCCCCGGCACAAGTGCCAGGGCGCAGCTCGACCGGACAGAGTCCAGGAGCTTTCCACAGTCACCTGCGCAGGTCGCCCGTACTCAACGGATCCTTCGGTCACTGCCCCCTCTTGCGAGAGCGCAGCAACGACCAGCGGTCTTTGGCTTCTGGAGGAGACTACGCGACCGGGGTCGCGCCAAGCAAATCCGTCCCGGTTCGGGCGGTGCGGGAGGTTCAGGACACGCCCGCGGTGCTGCCCTGCTGCTGCTCCACGAGCTTCCGGAAGTCCACCGTGCCGGCGGCAGGAGGCTCCTCGACCGTGACCCGGGGGCCGTACCTGCGTCGAGCCGGGAGTTCCTCGCGGTCGGCCTGTGGACGTCGGCCGTCCCGGAGTAGTGCGTGGTGGCGCCGCCCCGTGCGTGCTCCTGGCGGACACGAGGACGGGCCCCGCACCTCGAAAGGTTGCGGGGCCCGTCAATGTCACACGTGACACGGCTTTCGTACGAGCGCGGTGGCTCAGACGGCGGCCGGGTCCTCCTCGACGAGGAGGTTACGGGTGCGGTTCGCGTCCAGCGGGATGCCGGGGCCCATCGTGGTGGCCAGGGTGGCCTTCTTGATGTAGCGGCCCTTGGCGGCGGACGGCTTCAGACGGAGGATCTCCTCCAGCGCCGCGGCGTAGTTCTCGACCAGCTTCGTGTCATCGAAGGAGACCTTGCCGATGATGAAGTGCAGGTTCGAGTGCTTGTCGACGCGGAACTCGATCTTGCCGCCCTTGATGTCGTTGACAGCCTTCGCGACATCGGGGGTGACCGTACCGGTCTTCGGGTTCGGCATCAGACCACGCGGACCGAGCACGCGGCCGAGACGGCCGACCTTGCCCATGAGGTCCGGAGTGGCGACGACGGCGTCGAAGTCCAGACGGCCCTTCGCCACCTCGTCGATGAGCTCGTCGGCGCCGACGATGTCGGCGCCCGCGGCTTCCGCGGCCGCAGCACGGTCACCGGTCGCGAAGACCAGGACCCGGGCGGTCTTGCCGGTGCCGTGCGGGAGGTTCACGGTGCCACGGACCATCTGGTCGGCCTTGCGAGGGTCTACACCCAGGCAGAACGCGACCTCGACGGTGCCGTCGAACTTGGTGGTGGCGGTTTCCTTGGCGAGACGGACGGCCTCGAGGGGGGCGTAGTTCCGCTCCCGGTCGACCTTGGCGTCCGCAGCGCGGAGGTTCTTGCTGCGCTTCACTTCTGCTCCTGTGGTTTCAGGTGTGGAGGCGTGGTACGGGCCAGCGCTTGGCCCTGCCACTGAAGGACTACGGGGGCTGATCAGCCCTCGACCGTGACGCCCATCGAACGGGCGGTGCCGGCGATGATCTTCTCCGCGGCGTCCAGGTCGTTGGCGTTCAGGTCGGGCAGCTTGACCGTGGCGATCTCGCGGACCTGGGCGCTCGTGAGCTTCGCGACCTTGGTCTTGTGCGGCTCGCCGGAGCCCTTGTCCACACCTGCGGCCTTGAGGATGAGCTTGGCGGCCGGCGGGGTCTTCGTCACGAAGGTGAAGGAACGGTCCTCGTAGACCGTGATCTCCACCGGCACGACCATGCCACGCTGCGACTCGGTCGCGGCGTTGTAGGCCTTGCAGAACTCCATGATGTTGACGCCGTGCTGGCCGAGCGCGGGGCCGACCGGCGGGGCCGGGTTGGCCGCACCGGCGTTGATCTGGAGCTTGATAAGCCCCGTGACCTTCTTCTTCTTGGGAGGCATTGCTCTCTCCGGGTCCTAGTGAGAGTTTTTCGCCGTCATCCGGTCATCCGGATGCAGGCATACCGCACAACGATAACGGGTATAGCTGCGCGACCAAAAACCGAGCAGGTCAGAGGAGCTGCGAAGCCTCTCTGACCTGCTCGGTAGGCATGTGTCCAGAAGTCGGCGGAAACCGCCGGCGCCGTGACCGGCGCGCTTTGCCCGACGAGGCAAAGCGCGTCGGGAAGGCTACTAGTTCTTCTGGATCTGGTCGAAGCTGAGCTCGACCGGGGTCTCGCGGCCGAAGATCTCGACGAGACCCTTGACCTTCTTCGAGTCGGCGTTGATCTCGTTGATCGTCGCCTGCAGTGTCGCGAACGGGCCGTCGGTGACCGTGACCGAGTCGCCCACCTCGAAGTCCAGCACCTGGACCTCGACCTTGCGGGACGGAACCGGCTTGCCCTCGGCCTCCGCGGCCTCGCGGGCGGCCTTCTCCTCGGCCTCCGGGGCGAGCATCTTGACGATCTCGTCCAGGGTCAGCGGGTACGGGTCGTAGGCGTTGCCCACGAAGCCGGTGACGCCGGGCGTGTTGCGGACGACGCCCCAGGACTCGTTCGTCAGGTCCATGCGCACCAGGACGTAACCCGGGAGCTTGTTTTGACGGACGTTCTTCCGCTCGCCGTTCTTGATCTGGACGATCTCTTCCTCGGGCACCTCGGCCTGGTAGATGAAGTCCTCGACGTTGAGCGAGACGGCGCGCTGCTCCAGGTTGGCCTTCACACGCTTCTCGTAACCGGCGTACGTGTGGATGACGTACCACTCGCCGGGGAGCCCGCGGAGCTCGTCACGAAGCGCGGTGACGGCGTCGACGGGAGCGGCCGTCTCGGCCTCTTCCTCGGCCTCCTCGGACGCGCTGTCCTCGTCCTCGGAGTCGGTCTCGTCCTCGGAGTCGTCCTCGTCCTCGGCGTGCAGGGCGGCCTGCTCGGCGGGCTCGCCCGCGGCAGCGTCGCCGGCTTCGGCCTGGTCCGGCTCCACAGCGTCCGCCGCCTCGACGATCTCGAACTCGTCCTCGGCGGACTCGACGTCGCCCGCCGTCGAGTCGACGGCGTCGTTCAGGTTCGGGTCAGACACGGTGGCTGCTTCTTCCTGGATACAAATGGGTGGAACATGCGAAAGGGGCGCCCTTGGGGCGCCCTCCGCGGGATCAGCCGAAGACGTACTTGATGACCCGCTGGAATCCGAAGTCAATCACGGTCACAAGACCGATCATCACGACGACGAAGACAATCACCACGGACGTGTACGTCGTGAGCTGGTTTCGAGTCGGCCAGACAACCTTGCGCAACTCGGCGATGATCTGGCGGTAGAACAGCGCGAGACGGCCCAGGGGGCCCTTCTTGCCGCGCTTGCCGCCCTTCCGAGTCTTCTTCTTCGACTCGGGTACTTCATCCTCAGCATCAGGCATGTCGATGGAGCCCACGGCGTCCGTCACGCTACTCACCTGATTCCGGGTCATGGCCGTGCCGCGCCCGGTGGAGCCGCACGGCGGTGCATTGAAGTACGTACATGCGCACACATCCTGGCGAAGGAGTGTGTAGCAGGGCCGGAGGGACTTGAACCCCCAACCGCTGGTTTTGGAGACCAGTGCTCTACCAATTGAGCTACGACCCTTTGTGGTTTCCACCAACCTACCGCATCTTTCCCGGTACCCCGGGTGCAGCAACGGTGTGGCTGGTGAAGGCCAACGACAGGTGAGTGTACGTGCTCATCGGCCCGGCGTCGAACAGACAGCTCCCGACAACTCGTAGCCGCATGTTGTCCACATGCTGTCCGAGTCCTGTCCGGTCCCTGAAACCCGTGCGCCGACAGGGATCGGGGTCTGGGACGATGGGGCACATGAGCGCTGCAACTCCCCCCTCCGAGCGCCGGGTCTCCGCCCGCATCGGTGCCATCTCCGAGTCCGCCACCCTCGCCGTCGACGCCAAGGCCAAGGCCCTCAAGGCCGCCGGCCGTCCGGTGATCGGCTTCGGTGCCGGCGAGCCCGACTTCCCGACCCCCGGCTACATCGTCGACGCCGCGGTCGAGGCCTGCCGCAACCCGAAGTACCACCGCTACACCCCCGCCGGCGGGCTCCCCGAGCTCAAGGTCGCCATTGCGGAGAAGACGCTGCGCGACTCCGGTTACGAGGTCGACGCCTCCCAGATCCTGGTGACCAACGGCGGTAAGCAGGCCATCTACGAGGCGTTCGCCGCGATCCTCGACCCGGGCGACGAGGTCATCGTCCCGGCGCCGTACTGGACCACCTACCCCGAGTCGATCCGTCTCGCCGGCGGTGTCCCGGTGGAGGTCGTGGCCGACGAGACCACCGGCTACCGGGTCTCCGTCGAGCAGCTGGAGGCGGCGCGCACCGAGCGTACGAAGGTCGTCCTGTTCGTCTCCCCGTCGAACCCGACCGGTGCGGTGTACAGCGAGGCCGACGCCAAGGCGATCGGCGAGTGGGCCGTCGAGCACGGTCTGTGGGTGCTGACCGACGAGATCTACGAGCACCTGGTCTACGGCACCGCGACGTTCACCTCGCTGCCGGCGCTCGTGCCCGCCCTGCGCGACAAGTGCATTGTGGTCAACGGTGTCGCCAAGACGTACGCGATGACCGGCTGGCGCGTGGGCTGGCTCGTCGCCCCGAAGGACGTCGTCAAGGCCGCGACCAACCTGCAGTCGCACGCCACCTCCAACGTCTCCAACGTCGCTCAGGTCGCCGCGCTGGCCGCCGTCTCCGGGAACCTGGACGCGGTCGCCGAGATGCGGACCGCCTTCGACCGCCGTCGGCAGACCATCGTGCGGATGCTGAACGAGATCGACGGCGTGCTGTGCCCGGAGCCCGAGGGCGCGTTCTACGCCTACCCGTCGGTGAAGGCGCTGCTCGGCAAGGAGATCCGCGGCAAGCGCCCGGCCACCTCGGTCGAGCTGGCGGCACTGATCCTGGACGAGGCCGAGGTCGCGGTCGTTCCGGGCGAGGCCTTCGGTACGCCGGGCTACCTGCGGCTGTCGTACGCACTGGGCGACGAGGACCTCGTCGAGGGCGTGTCGCGGATCCAGAAGCTGCTGGGCGAGGCCAAGGCCTGATCGGCTTCGGACACGCGAACGGGTCTCCGGTGAAATCCGGAGACCCGTTTATGCGTTCAGGCAACACTCGTTCGGTGAATGGGGCTGCCTGGTCCGAGATCTTTACGGCAGGATCTTGGAGTGACTCCTCCCCCTTCAGCAGGGGGCTTCTCACGTGGCCTATTGTGCGGCCTCATGACGGACAAGCCCTGGCCGGCGCCCTGGCGGCACGGGTCGGAGCGTAACAGTTACGGAGGGTGAATGGACGCCGTTCGCAACCTTCACCTGTTGCCCAAGGCTCACCTGCACCTGCATTTCACCGGGTCGATGCGGCCCACGACACTGCTCGAACTCGCCGACAAGTACGGCGTACGCCTGCCGGAGGCACTGACCGGCGGCGAACCGCCCCAGCTGCGGGCCACCGACGAGCGCGGCTGGTTCCGCTTCCAGCGGCTCTACGACATCGCCCGGTCCTGTCTGCGGGCGCCCGAGGACATCCAGCGGCTGGTGCGCGAGGCGGCCCAGGAGGACGTCGCCGACGGCTCCGGCTGGCTGGAGATCCAGGTCGACCCCACCTCGTACGCCCCGCTGCTCGGCGGGCTGATCCCGGCGATCGAGATCATTCTGGACGCGGTGGACGCCGCCGCCCGCGAGACCGGGCTCGGGATGCGGGTGGTGATCGCCGCGAACCGGGTGAAGCATCCGCTGGACGCGCGGACGCTGGCACGGCTCGCCGTGCGGTACGCGGACCGGGGCGTCGTCGGATTCGGGCTCTCCAACGACGAGCGGCGCGGGATGGCGCGGGACTTCGACCGGGCCTTCTCCATCGCCCGCGACGGTGGTCTGCTGGCGGCCCCGCACGGCGGGGAGCTGGCCGGCCCGTCGAGCGTGCGGGACTGTCTGGACGATCTGGACGCGGCCCGGATCGGACACGGCGTACGGGCCGCCGAGGACCCGCGACTGCTTCGCAGACTGGCGGAGCGCGGGGTGACCTGCGAGGTGTGCCCGGCGTCGAACGTGGCGCTGGGCGTCTACGAGAAGCCGTCGGACGTCCCCTTGCGCACTCTGTTCGAGGCCGGGGTGCCGATGGCGCTCGGCGCGGACGACCCGCTGCTCTTCGGCTCCCGGCTGGCCGCGCAGTACGAACTCGTACGCCGCCATCACGCGTTCACGGACGCGGAGCTGGCGGAGCTGGCGCGGCAGTCGGTACGGGGGTCGGCGGCGCCGTCCGACGTACGGCAGCGGCTGCTCTCCGGGATCGACGACTGGCTGGCGAAGCCGGCCTGACAGCGCGACGGCCGGGAGCCGGGCCCACCTGCGAGCCCGCACCGGGCCGGCTACGCCCCGATTCCGTGCAGCACTGTCCGCGCCACGGACGCGGCGAACTCGTCGAGTGACTGCGGCGGGCGGCCCTCGTCCGTCGCGTCGTAGGCGAACGCGCGCTGGACGCAGGCGCCGAGCAGCAGCGACGCGGCGGCATAGGTGTCGGAGCCGGGCCGGACGCGCCCGACGGACTGTTCGCTGCGGAGCAGGCGGCATCGGCCAGGAGATCGTCCGCCAGGCGGTGGCCGCGGGCCATGACGTGACAGCAGTGGTCCGCGATCCGGCACGGCTGCCGGTCCCGCTCTCCGACCTCACGGTCCACGCAGCGGCGCCGATCGACGATCCGGAGGCGCTGCGCGAAGCCGTCGCCGGGCGGGACGCGGTGCTCCCCGGACTCGGCTCGCGCGGCCGGAAGGCCGACGGGATCGCCGAGCGGCTCACCGGCTCGGTGTTGCGCGCGATGGAGGCGGAGGGGACGCGGCGGCTGCTCGTGGTCAGCCCGGCTCCGGTCGCGCCGAAGCCGGCGGACGCTCCGTTGCCGGACCGGATGATGCTGAAGGCGATCGGGGCGATCCTCCAGGAGGTCTATGCAGACCTGACGCTGATGGAGGCCGCACTGGCCCGCAGCGCGACGGACTGGACGTCGGTCCGGCCGCCGAAGCTCACCAACGGGCCGCTGACCGGGACGTACCGGACGGTCTACGGTGGCAACCCGCGCAGCGGCCGGTCCATTTCCCGGGCCGATGTGGCGCACGCGATGCTGGCGCTGATCGACGATCCGGCGGCGGTGAAGCAGGGCGTGGGTGTGGCGTACTGACGCCGCACCCGCGTCAGAGGGTGACGCCGACCGTCACCGGTTCGTTGACGAGCGTGACGCCGAAGGCGTCGTGAACGCCCGCGACGACCTCGCGGGCGAGTGCGAGCAGGTCCTCGGTGGTCGCCGCGCCGCGGTTGGTGAGGGCGAGCGTGTGCTTGGTGGAGATGCGGGCGGGCCCGGTTCCGTACCCCTTGGTGAAACCGGCCCGGTCGATGAGCCAGGCGGCCGAGGTCTTGGTGCGTCCCCCGTCCGCGGGGAAGGCGGGGGGCGTCACCTCGGGGCCGAGCCGGTCCTTGGCACGGGCGAGGAACGCCTCGTACTGCGCACCGTCGAGGATCGGATTGGTGAAGAAGGACCCTGCCGACCAGGTGTCGTGGTCCTCCGGGTCGAGCACCATGCCCTTGCCGGCCCGGAGCCGCAGCACGGTCTCACGGGCCGCCGCCGCGGGCACCCGGTCACCCTGTTCGACGCCCATGGCGCGGGCCGTCTCGGGGTACTTGAGGGGCGCGGAGAGACCGCCTGCGTCTTCCAGCTCGAAACGGACACGCAGCACCACGAAGCGGTCGGGTTCGTCCTTGAAGCGGCTGTGGCGGTACGAGAATGCGCACTCGGCGTTCGGGATGGTGACCGTTTCACGGGTGTACCGGTCGTAGGCGACGACTTCCGTGATGGTCGACGCGACCTCCTGGCCGTATGCGCCGACGTTCTGGATCGGCGTCGCACCCGCCGAGCCGGGAATTCCGGCCAGGCACTCGATGCCCGCGAGACCGGCTTCGACCGTGCGGGCGACGGCGTCCGTCCAGATCTCGCCGGCGGCCAGTTCCAGCGTCGTACCGGAGAGCGCGAAGCCCTTGGTCGCGACGCGCAGGGCGGTGCCGTCGAAGCCCTTGTCGCCGATGACCAGGTTGCTGCCGCCGCCGACGACGAGGAGCGGAGTGCCGTCCTCGTCGGCCTCACGCACGGCTTCGACCACCTCGGCGTCCGTCGTTGCCGTGAGGAGGCGGGCCGCGGGGCCGCCGAGCCGGAAGGTGGTCAGGGGGGCGAGAGGGGCGTCGTGGAGTTCCTGCACGGGGACAAGAGTACGGTCCGCGGCACCACCGCTCGCGCGGGGCCACGGACCGCACACACAGGGCAGCCGGGTCGGGCCGGCGAGCCACGGATCAGGCAGCGACGGCGGACCACTCCTCGACCGGCTCCGGCGCCGCCGCGGGGCGGCGGCCCGGGATCAGCAGTGCCACGAGCGCGGCGAGCGCCACGAAACCGGCACCGATCCAGACCGCCGGGACGGTCCCGTCCGTGAAGGACTGCGCGGAGCCGTAACCGCCCTGCGCGGAGAAGACCGAGGCGAGCACCGCGACCCCGAGGGCGCCGCCGACCTCACGCAGGGCGTTGTTGGCGCCGGAGGCGATGCCCTGCTCGGCGGGCCGGACGCTCGACATGACGAGGCTGGCGGCCGGCGCGAAGTAGAGCGCCATGCCGACACCGCCGATCATCAGGGCGGGCAGTTGCGCGGTGTACGAGGCGTCGGGGGCGATGACCATGGCGAAGAGGGCCAGCCCGACGGCTTGGAGCGCGAGACCGGTCACGACGACCGGGCGCCCGCCGAACCGGTCGGAGAGATACCCGGCCATCGGAGCGACCAGCATCGGCATGCCGGTCCAGGGCAGCATCCGCAGCCCGGCCTCGGTCGGCGAGTAGCCCAGCACGCCCTGGAGGTACTGGCTGAGCAGGAAGATCGACCCGAACATCCCGAGGAACATCAGCAGGCCGGCCATGTTGATCCCGAAGAACCCGCGGTTGCGGAAGAGCCGCATCGGCAGCATCGGGTTCTTCGCCCGGAAGCCGTGGTGGACGAAGCCGCCCATCAGTGCGGAACCCGCGATCAGTCCGGTCAGGACCGTGGCACTGGTCCAGCCGTCCGCGTTGGCGTTGACCAGCCCGTAGACGATGCCGAAGAGACCTCCGCTGACGAGAAGCGTGCCGGGGATGTCGAGCCGGGCGTTCGGGGCGTACGACTCCGCCAGGCGCAGCCGGGCCAGCGGCAGCAGGACCAGGCCGACCGGCACGTTCAGCCAGAAGATCCACTGCCAGGAGATGTGCTCGGTCAGGCTGCCGCCGATCAGCGGACCACTGGCCACGGCGAGTCCGGTGACGGCGCTGAAGATCCCGAGGGCCATGCCGCGGCGGGCGGCCGGCACGGCGGCCGTGAGCAGGGTGAGTGTCAGCGGCATCATGATCGCCGCGCCGACGCCCTGGACGGCTCGGAAGGCGATCAGCTCGTTGATCCCGGACGACATGGCCGCCGCGGCGGAGGCGCCGGTGAAGACGGCGAGCCCGGCGAGGAAGAGCCGCCGCCGGCCGAACCGGTCGCCGAGAGCGGCACCGAGCATCAGCAGAACGGCGAAGGTCAGGGTGTACGCGTTCACCGTCCACTCGAGCTCCGGCAGCTCGCCGCCGAGACTCTTTCGGATGGAGGGCAGTGCGGTGGTGACGACGAGATTGTCGAGCGCCGCCATGAAGCCGGCCACGCTGGTGATGACGAGGGCCCAGACCGCTCCTGAGCGGCCTGTCGTGTGCTGATTCACTGCTCCCCCAGAGGGTTAGTTATTAATGACTAACTTTCCTTGGCAGAAAACCGGGCTGAACCCGGGTCGCACTGTCCGGACAGCCGGCCGCGCTCAGGCCCCCGGCTGCGCCGAGGGGTAGAAACCGGACCAGACGCGATGACCGACCGGGAAGCCGAGCGAAGTCAGGGTGTTGGCGAGCATGCCGTACGCGAGGAAGGTCGTGACCCCGCCGAGATCGGCGCCGAGCGCGAGGTGGATCTCGTCCCACAACTGCAGCCATCCGGCCCGCGCCGACTCGCCGAACTCGTGGTCCCCGGAGGCCTCGGCCGCCGCAATCGCCGCATACATCTGCATCTGCATCAGCAGTTTGTCGGGGTCGTCGACGATGAGGCGCTGATACGCCGCCGCCATGGCGTGGAGCGCCTCCTGCCCCTCCAGGCCCTCAGCGGCCTCGGAGAAGACCCTCCGGGTGTCCGCCAAGCAGCGGTCGGAGGCGGCGAGGAACATGGCCTGCTTACTGGGGAAGAGACGGAAGAGATACGGCTGCGAGACGCCGACCCGCTTGGCGATCGCCTCCGTGGAGGTGGCGTTGTACCCACCGCGGGCGAACTCGGTGATCGCCGCGCGGATGACGCTCTCGCGCCGCTCCTCAGCACTCATCCTGACCATGCAGCTAAGTTAGTACTCAATCACTAACTTGGTCAAGCAGTACGGGACAGCTGCTCCGAAACATGACGCGAGGGCCTCGCGCGTACGGGTACGGGCGAGGGGCACCCCCGGCGGAGAGTGCCCCTCACTGATAAACGTGGCTCGACAACGGCTCAGGGCCTGTCAGGCGAGCCGCACAACGGCGCGGGACATCCCCAGCACCTTCTTGCCCTCGCTCATCACCGTCAGGTCCACCCGGACCTGCTTGTCGTCCAGCAGGGCCGCCACCTTGGCAGCGACCTCGATCAGCGCACCCTTGTCGTCGTTCGGCACGACGACCGGCTTGGTGAACCGCACCCCGTACTCCACGACCGCACCCGGGTCGCCGACCCAGTCCGTGACCACCCGGATCGCCTCAGCCATGGTGAACATGCCGTGCGCGATCACATCCGGCAGCCCGACCTCGAGGGCGAACGTCTCGTTCCAGTGGATCGGGTTGAAGTCACCGGAGGCGCCCGCGTACTGCACCAGCGTCGCGCGGGTCACCCGGAAGGACTGCGCCGGCAGCTCCGTACCGACCTCGACCGATTCGTAACTCACCTTCGCCGTCATCACGCCTCCTCGGCGGCGCGCGCCACCAGCTTCGTCCACGCGGTCACGACATGCTCGCCGGCCTCGTCATGGACCTCACCACGGATGTCGAGAATGTCGTTGCCCGCCATGGACTTGACGCCCTCGATCGTCGAAGTGACCGTCAGCCGGTCCCCCGCCCGCACCGGACGCACGTACACGAACTTCTGGTCACCATGCACCACACGGCTGTAGTCCAGGCCCAGCTGCGGGTCCTGCACCACCTGCCCCGCAGCCTTGAAAGTGATCGAGAAGACAAAAGTGGGCGGCGCGATCACATCGGGATGCCCGAGCGCCCGGGCGGCCGCCGGATCGACGTACGCGGGATTGGTGTCTCCCACCGCCTCGGCGAACTCACGGATCTTCTCCCGGCCGACCTCGTACGGCGCGGTGGGCGGATAGGTCCGCCCGACGAAGGACTGGTCGAGCGCCATGGGCTCGCTACCTCCTGATGAAAGACGAAAAGGCCGATGAACAACCCTGTACGGGACAGTCCTATACAACGACACGAGGCCGCCCCCAGTGGGGACGGCCTCGTGTACGAGCCTGATTCAGCGCGTTTCGCGGTGCGCAGTGTGCGAGTTGCAGCGCGGGCAGTGCTTCTTCATCTCAAGACGGTCCGGGTTGTTACGCCGGTTCTTCTTGGTGATGTAGTTCCGCTCCTTGCACTCCACGCAGGCCAGCGTGATCTTCGGGCGGACGTCGGTGGCAGCCACGTGAGTGCTCCTTGGACGGACGGATGAACGGATGAACGCAAAAAAAAGAGTAGCCGATCGAAGGACCGACCCCACAATCGGCTACCGTATGTAGCGGTGACCGGACTTGAACCGGTGACACAGCGATTATGAGCCGCTTGCTCTACCGACTGAGCTACACCGCTTTGATGACGGATCCCCCCGCCGTGAGGCGGGGTTCTCCGATCACCAGAGCCCCAATACGGAATCGAACCGTAGACCTTCTCCTTACCATGGAGACGCTCTACCGACTGAGCTATTGGGGCGAGCGATGAAGACATTACACGGTCCTCCGCCGATCGCCCAAATCCGTTTCGGAGCCCCCCGCCGCAGCGATGACCGGCCCTGCCCCGATCCCCCGGCCGCCCCCCGATCCACGACCGTCGGACGACCCGGCCGGGAGCCCGGCCGGCGGCCGGAAAGGCCGCCTGATCAGCACGTGACCGGCAACCCGGCCAGCGCCGCGAGCCACGCCCGGCCGGCCTCGGAGCAGCCACCGCGCCGGCCCCTCCCACCCGCCGCGCACACCTCACGAGGCCACACCGGTACGACTATTTCCCTCCTCCTCGAACCGGGACGAACGCGCCCCTAGGCTCGATTCACTCTGCGTGATCTTGTAACCCTCCCAGGAGCGCAATGCCCGACAGCCGGCCGCGGCAGCCCGACGACGACGCTGACGACGCCGCCACCGAAGCCAACGCCCTGATCCTGTGCGGCGCCCGGCTCACCGACGGCCGCATCGTCGACGTACGGCTCGGCCGCGGCCGCATCGAGGCCGTCGGCACCACGGGCAGCCTGACCGCCCCCGGCCCCCGCGTCGACCTGCGCGGCTACCTCCTGCTCCCCGCCCCCGCGGAACCCCACGCCCACAGCGACACCGCCCTCACCGCCGACACCACCGGCCCCGACAGCACCGGCCCCGCCTCGCACCACCCCAAGGACATCCAGCGCCGCGCCACCGAAGCCGCCCTGTTGCAACTCGGCCACGGCGCCACCGCCCTGCGCTCACACGTACGGATCGGGGACGTCACCGGACTCACCGGCCTCGAAGCAGTACTCCAGGCACGCCGCTCCCTGCACGGACTCACCGAACTGACCCCGGTCGCCGTACCCCGTCTGCTCACCGGAATCGCAGGCGCCGACAGCCTCGCCATGCTGCGCGACGCGGTGAAAACAGGAGCCGGAGTGATCGGCGGCTGCCCCGAGCTCGACCCCGACCCGGCCGGATACACCGAAGCCGTCCTGGAGATCGCCGCCGAACACCACTGCCCCGTCGACCTGCACATGGACGGCGACGACCCCACCCGCCTCGCCCGGCTCGCCGCCATGGCCGCCGGACACCGGCCCGGCGTCTCCATAGGCCCCTGCGCCGGCCTCGACCGGCTCCCCCCGGAAACCGCGACCCGCACCGCCGATCGGCTCGCCGCCGCCGAAGTGACCGTGATCTGTCTCCCCCAGGGCGGCTGCTGCGGCACCGAACGCAGGGGCACCGCGCCCGTACGCCTGCTGCGTGCCGCCGGCGTACGCACAGCGGCAGGCAGCGGGGCACTGCGCGACTTCGCGAACCCCGTGGGCCGCGGAGACCCGCTGGAGGCCGCCTACCTGCTCGCCTCACAGAGCGGCCTACGCCCCGAGGACGCGTACGACGCCGTCTCCACGGCCGCCAGGAAGGCCATGGGGCTGCCCGAGATCCGAGTCGAGGCGGGCTTCCCCGCCGAACTCCTCGCCGTACGCGGCGAACAGCTCTCCGGCGCGCTCTCGCTCGCGTACAGCCGGATCGTCGTGCACCGCGGACGCGTGGTGGCCCGCACCAGTGCGGTCCGCGAGTACTGCGACTCCGAGACCGTCGTCGCACTCGATCTGCCCCGCCAGGCCCGCCCTGGACCCGGGCCGGGCGGCGGGTCCTGAGCGGGGCGGCGCACCGCGGCGTACGGTCATGACTATGCGCATTGTCATCGCAGGTGGACATGGTCAGATCGCGCTGCGGCTGGAGCGGCTGCTCGCTGCGCGCGGAGATGAAGCGATCGGCATCATCCGCAACCCGGGACAGGGCGAGGACCTCCGGTCAGCAGGCGCCGAACCAGTCGTCCTGGACCTCGAATCGGCCTCCGTGGACGAAGTGGCCGAGGTGCTGCGCGGCGCCGACGCGGCGGTCTTCGCAGCCGGCGCGGGCCCGAACAGCGGTGCGGCCCGCAAGGACACGGTGGACCGCGGTGCGGCAGTGCTGTTCGCGGACGCGGCGGAACGGGCGGGCGTACGACGCTGCATCGTGGTCTCCTCCATGGGGGCCGATCCGGACCACCCGGGCGACGAGGTCTTCGACGTGTACCTGCGGGCCAAGGGCGCCGCCGACGCTTACGTACGCTCCAGGACCGCACTCGACTGGACGATCCTGCGCCCCGGAATGCTCACCGACGACGCGGGCAAGGGGCAAGTACTGCTGGCAGCCTCGACGGGGCGCGGAACGGTACCGCGCGACGACGTGGCGGCGACGCTGCTGGAACTGCTGGACACCCCGGCGACAGCGGGACTGACCTTGGAACTGATCTCGGGGCACGTGCCGTTGTCGGTGGCGATGAAGGACGTCGCGGGGAACTGAGCGGGGCGACGGGGAAGGAGCAGAGAACCCGGACGCCCTCTCCCCCGCTCTCCCTCGTGCGAAGTTTCTTCGGCCGAACGGGCGACCACCGGCCGCCCGCGTCGTTGATCCTCCCGACGGCTCGTAAGTCCCGCCGGGAGGAAGCCCCATGCGCCGCTCGACAGCCCTGATCCGCACAGCCCCTGCCGTGTCGCACGCGGCCTTTGCGAGGACTCCGGCGAACAGCTGACCGGACGCCAACTCGCGCAACGGGCGGGCCGGCTGAGCCGCCTCGTCGCCGACATCGGACCGGCGACGATCGACGCGCACCGGGACCGGACGCCACTGGCGGCGCTCGCCACGGACGAGACCCCCAGCGGCAAAAAAACTGACCGCCCAGGGCTGCACCGCCTGCCGCCGACCGTGGGGCCCGGCCGCACTTCCCCTTCCCCCGGCTGTGCGCCGGGGCGAAGGACACCGTTCGGCGGGTGCCGGTCCCGGGCTTGAGTTCCACCAGGCCGGCAGGCGACGACTGGGGCAACCCCGGTCGTAGCTGCAAGCAGCGGTTCCAACCATGGTGGGAAGGCTCGCGAAGGGGGCAGAAAATGACTGAGCCCCCGACCATTTGCGCTGGTCAGGGGCTCTGTTCGAGTGGCGGCGCCAGGGTTCGAACCTGGGTAGGCTGAGCCGGCAGATTTACAGTCTGCTCCCTTTGGCCACTCGGGCACACCGCCTCGAACGACGCGTTGGAACTCCGTTGAGCGGGGCTCCTTGGCGACGACGTAAACGATACCTGATGACGTGGGGTGCTCCGCCACCTGATTGATCAGTACTCGCGGCGGTGGGCGATGGCTAGGCTTTACGTCGTACCCCACAAGCATTCGACGCAAGGAGCCACACGTCATGGCCGACTCCAGTTTCGACATCGTCTCGAAGGTCGAGCGGCAGGAGGTCGACAACGCCCTCAACCAGGCCGCCAAGGAGATCTCGCAGCGCTACGATTTCAAGGGCACGGGCGCCTCGATCTCCTGGTCCGGCGAGAAGATCCTGATGGAGGCGAACGGCGAGGAGCGGGTCAAGGCGATCCTCGACATCTTCCAGTCCAAGCTGATCAAGCGGGGCATCTCGCTCAAGTCGCTGGACGCGGGCGAGCCGCAGCTGTCCGGCAAGGAGTACAAGATCTTCGCCACGATCGAGGAAGGCATCTCCCAGGAGAACGCCAAGAAGGTGGCGAAGATCATTCGCGATGAAGGTCCGAAGGGCGTCAAGGCGCAGGTCCAGGGCGACGAGCTGCGGGTCAGCTCGAAGAGCCGGGACGACCTGCAGGCCGTGCAGGCGCTGCTGAAGGGCCAGGACTTCGACTTCGCCGTGCAGTTCGTGAACTACCGGTAGGTCCGTCTTCCGGTCGTCCGTCCGGGCGCGGGTGGGGCAGGCCGGGAAGTACGCACCGGCCCGCCACGCACCCCATCGGACGTGATGTCCGAATACCGCCGGTCGCGGGTGGCGGGCGGTCGCAGACTTGTCCGTATGGAACGGCGATGCAGGTGATTCGTCGCCCTGTACGGAGAAGAGAGGGACCGGCCATGATCATGTACGCGACCGTCGACAGCCCGCTGGGCGAACTGCTGCTGGCCGGCAAGGAATCACCAGCCGTCGCCGGCGGTGTGGCGCTCGCCTCGCTCTCCCTGCCGGGCCAGAAGGGCGCCGAGGTCGTCCAGGACGGGTGGATCCATGCGCCGGAGGCCTTCGCCGGGATCGCCGCGCAGCTGAGGGCGTATTTCGAAGGGCGACTGACCCGCTTCGACATCGCGTACGCGGAGGAGCGGGGCACGGAGTTCCAGCGGCGGGTGTGGAGCGCGCTGGACACCGTCCCGTACGGGGAGACGGTGTCCTACGGGCAGATCGCCGAGCGGATCGGCACGCCCGGGGCGGGTGTGCGGGCCGTGGGGACGGCGATCGGCCGCAATCCGCTGCTGGTCGTGCGCCCGTGCCACCGGGTGATCGGTGCGGACGGGGCCCTGCGGGGTTACGCGGGCGGGCTGGAGCGCAAGAAGCGGCTTCTGGGGCTGGAAGGCGCTCTCACGGCGCGCTGAGCGGCCTGTGTGCCGAGCGTGACGCGCTGAGCGACTGCGTACGGACGGGCGGTGGGCGAAATGGCGGGTCTCTTCCCGAGGCCGCGGGCTGTCGTGGCGCCGGGTGCCGTGCATGTGCCGGAGTGGTTGCCGGTAGAGCGCCAGCGGACGCTGGTCGAGGCCTGCCGGGAGTGGGCGCGGGGGCCGGTGCCCCTGCGGCACACGGTGTTGCCGGGCGGTGGGGTGATGTCCGTCCAGACGGTCTGTGTGGGGTGGCACTGGCAGCCGTACCGGTATTCACGGACCGCGGATGATGTGAACGGGGCGCGGGTCGCCGATTTTCCGGACTGGCTGGCGGAGTTGGGGCGGGCGGCGCTGGTCGAGGCCTACGGGGAGGAGAGTCCGGCCGGGACGTACGCGCCGGACGCCGCACTGATCAACTTTTATGACGGCGCGGCGAGGATGGGCATGCACCAGGACAAGGAGGAGCGGTCCGGTGCGCCGGTGGTCTCGCTCAGCATCGGTGATACGTGCGTCTTCCGCTTCGGCAACACGGAGGACCGTGGACGGCCTTATACGGATGTGGAGTTGGCTTCCGGTGACCTGTTCGTCTTCGGTGGCAAGTCACGCTTCGCGTTCCACGGTGTGCCGAAAGTCTGTCCGGGGACGGCCGATCCCGCGACAGGCATGAGCAGGGGCCGGCTCAATCTGACCCTGCGCGAGACCGGGTTGGGCGTCTGAGGCGCGGACGGGATGTCAGTGCCGGTCCCGTGAGTTCCCGAAGAGCAGCCGGTAGACGATGAGCAGGACCAGCGAGCCGCCGATGGCCGAGATCCATGTCGCGGTGTCGTAGAAGTTCTTGGATATGGGGTGGTCGAGGAAGCGTGAGGAGATCCAGCCACCGATGAAGGCGCCGGCGACCCCGATGAGGGTGGTGCCGACCAGCCCGCCCGGGTCGCGGCCAGGGAGCAGCACCTTGGCAATGACTCCGGCGAGCAGTCCGAGAATGATCCAACCGATAATGGTCATGCTGCCGCACCTACCCTTCGCTTGGCTGTGGAATCCAAGACGTCGGGTGGGCGTGAACGGTTGCTGATTGAGCGGGATGAGCGGCGGCTCACAGCCTGTTCATATGCGGGTGTTGTAGTCCGGCCAGGGCTGCAGGTCCATCGCTTCGTCGTCGGCGTCCTCCCCGTACCAGCCCGCGCCGTCCAGCCATGTGCGCAGCCAGGTGGCGAGATCGGGCTGGTCGATGTACCAGGCGTGCTGTGGTTCGTCGGCGTTCGGCTCGAACAGCAGGACGGTGGTGCGGTCGGTGCGGCAGTCCACGCAGCTGTACATGCCGCAGCCCAGGCTGCATATCGGCAGTACGCCTTCCGGCCACGGCCACTGCCCTTCCTCGCTCGCGGATCCGCGGTGGGCGAGGTACTGCTCGACGGCGGAGTGCTCGCCGTCGGGGGTGGGGCTGCCGGTGAGAGGCAGCAGACCGTATTCCGGGCCGAAGCCGCCGTTGGCGATCCGGGTGTACAGGGCGGTCAGCAGTGGCGGCAGCGCGAAGCCGAGGGCCGCTTCGGCCTGGGCGATGTCCTGGGTGGACAGAGCTGCCGGGAGGGGGTACTTCTCCCGCCGTGGGGAGGTGTGCGCTGTCTTCTCCACGGCCGTCAGCAACTGCTCGGTGTCGTTCATGGGTTCATGGTGGAGGAAGGCACTGACAATCGGCGGAGGGTGGCCCGATGCCCTCCTGTGTGACGGGGGCGTTTCGACGGACGGGCCGCCCGGCTCCCCGCCGCCCCCCTGGCCGTGCTGGTGTTCTATCGGGTGGCGAACGGCTGGTCCGTTCGGACGATTTCCTTGCCGAGGGGCAGGAGGGAGACCGGGATCATCTTGAAGTTCGCGATGCCGAGCGGGATGCCGATGATCGTGATGCAGAGGGCGATTCCGGTGGTGATGTGGCCGAGGGCCAGCCACCAGCCTGCGAGGATCAGCCAGAGGATGTTGCCCACGCAGGAGGGTGCGCCGGCGTCGCGGCGGTCGACGACGGTGTAGCCGAAGGGCCACAGCGCGTAGATGCCGATACGGAAGGCTGCGAGGCCGAACGGGATGCCGATGATGGTGATGCACAGCAGGACGCCGGCGAGCATGTAGCCGAGGAACATCCAGAATCCGCACAGGACCAGCCATATGACGTTCAGGATTGTCTTCATGGGCGATGACCTGCCATCTGCTCAAGTCGGGCAATGCGCTCCGCCATCGGCGGGTGCGTGGAGAACATCTTGGCCATGCCCTGACCGGGGCGGAAGGGGTTCGCGATCATCATGTGGCTCGCGGTCTCGATCCTCGGCTCGGGGGGCAGGGGGAGCTGTTTCGTTCCTGCGTCCAGCTTGCGCAAGGCGCTGGCGAGGGCCAGGGGGTCGCCGGTCAGCTGGGCGCCCGAGGCGTCTGCCTCGTATTCGCGGGAGCGGCTGACGGCGAGTTGGATGACGCTGGCGGCGAGCGGGCCGAGGATCATGATCAGCAGCATGCCGAGGATGCCGGGGCCTTCGTCGTCGTTGGACCGGCCGCCCGGAATCAGCCATGCGAAGTTGACCAGGAACATGACGACGGAGGCGAGTGCTCCGGCGACTGACGAGATCAGGATGTCGCGGTTGTAGACATGGCTGAGTTCATGGCCGATGACGCCTCGCAGCTCGCGTTGGTCCAGGATCTGCAGGATGCCTTCGGTGCAGCACACTGCCGCGTTGCGCGGGTTGCGGCCGGTGGCGAAGGCGTTGGGTGCCTGGGTCGGGGAGATGTAGAGCCGTGGCATGGGTTGGCGGGCCGTGGTGGAGAGTTCGCGGACCATGCGGTAGAGCTGTGGCGCCTCGAATTCGCTGACCGGGCGGGCCCGCATGGCCCGTAGTGCGAGTTTGTCGCTGTTCCAGTAGGCGTAGGCATTGGTGCCGACGGCTACGAAGAGCGCGACGATCAGGCCCGTACGTCCGAAGAAACTGCCGATGACGATGATGAGTGCGGACAGGCCCCCGAGGAGTACGGCGGTCCTCAGCCCGTTGTGCCGGCGGTGCACGGTACGCCCTCCAAGTGGTGCAGCAGGGGAACCCTTGCTGGGTGGTGCTCCACTCCCCAGTGGAGCCTCCCGTACTGGTCAACGCCAGGCGAGGAGAGCTAGTTCCCTTGTGCGTGCGGCCGGAGGGCGGGGCCTGTCCGGCTGTTCGGGCCGGAGCGGGCACTGGGCCGTACGGGTGTCGGTGCGGGCGGCCGCAGGAGCGGGTCAGCGCTGGGCGGGGATGCCGGCGAGCGCGAGGGCCTCGGGGTCGGGCTTGATCTCGCTGGTGCAGTGGGCGCAGCGGGAGGCGATGGCAGGGATGGCCGTGTAGCAGCGGGGGCAGTCGCGCAGGGCGGCCTTGATGTCGACCTTCTCCTCGGCCTTGGCTGTGAAGCGGCTCTGGACCTTCGCCATGGGGACGACGACGCAGAAGTAGAGGACCGCGGCGGTGATCAGGAAGGCGATGGAGGCGCTGACGAACAGGCCGTAGGGGAACTTCACGCCCTCGACCTGGAAGGTGGCCTTGCTGAAGTCTCCGGTGCCTCGGGTGATGACTCCGATCAGCGGCACGATGAATGCGTTGCTGAATCCTGTGACGACTGCGGTGAACGCGGCTCCGACGGCGAGTCCGACCGCCATGGAGATCACGTTTCCGCGCAGGATGAAGTCCTTGAACCCGTTCAGCACTGCCCTGGCTCCTCTTTTGTGTGTACGTATGCGTGGTGTGCGGGCATGACCCTGCCCTGCGCGGTCCGGCCGGGGCAAACCGATCTTGGGCAGGGTCGGTGCGTGGTCAGAAGAGGTTGACCGCGGCGAACCTGAGCACGAGTTGCGGGGCTCCGGAGAGCACGATGCCGACGGCTGCGGTGAGGGCGATCGCGGCGGTGAGGGACGCCGGTGTGGTCACGCGCAGGGTGGGTGCCTTGCCCGCTGTGCCTGCCGGGGCCGCCGCCGCCTCGGGCTCTTCCGGTCCGCGGAAGAGTACCGCTGTCCACTGGAGGTAGTAGTAGAGCGCGATCACGACGTTGACGGCCATGACGACCGCGAGCCAGCCGAGGCCTGCGTCGACGGCGGCGGAGAAGACCGTGACCTTGGCGAAGAGGCCGACAATGCCTGGTGGCAGTCCGGCGAGGCAGAGCAGGAAGAAGGCCATGGCGAGGGCGGCGAGGGGGCGGGTGGCGTACAGGCCGCGGTAGTCGGAGAGACGGTTGTCCGGGCTGGTGCGGGAGACGAGGGCGACCACTGCGAAGGCGCCGAGGTTCACGACGGCGTACATGAGGGCGTAGGCGACGGTGGAGCCGATCTGGGCGTCGCTGGAGTACGCGGCGGAGGCGATCGGCACCAGGAGGTAGCCGGCCTGGGCGACGGACGACCAGGCGAGCAGGCGTACGGCGCTGCGGGCGCGGGTGGCGGTCTGGCGGAGGGCGGCGACGTTGCCGATGGTCATGGTGAGTGCGGCGACGACGGCGAGTGCGGGTCCCCAGACGTCGGCGTACGACGGGAATCCGATCACGGTGACGAGGATCAGCCCGGAGAAGCCGACTGCCTTGCTGACGACCGAGAGGTATGCGGCGACGGGGAGCGGCGCGCCGATGTAGGTGTCGGGGACCCAGAAGTGGAAGGGTGCGGCGGCTGTCTTGAAGCCGAAGCCGACGAGGGTGAGGGCGACGCCCGCCTGGGCGAGGGTGTCGAGCTGACCGGGGACGTGGTCGAGTCGGGTGGCGAGTTCCGTGAGGTGGAGGGTGCCGGTTGTCGCGTACACGAAGCTGACGCCGAGGAGCGTCACGGCGGTCGCGACGACTGAGGAGAGGAAGAACTTCAGGGCTGACTCGGAGGAGCGCCGGTCGCCGCGCTTGATGCCGACGAGGGCGAAGGCGGGCAGGGAGGTGACTTCGAGGGCAACGACGAGGGTGGCGAGGTCGCGGGCGGCGGGCAGGAGTGCGGCGCCGGCCGCGGAGGACAGCAGCAGGAACCAGAACTCGCCCGCGGGGAGCTTGCGGGTGTCGCCGAGGGAGAGCAGTGCGGTGAGAAGGGCGCCGCCGAGGACGAGGAACTGGATGACCAGGGTGAAGTGGTCGGCCGTGTAGCTGCAGGCCGTGCCGGTGCCGGTGGTGAGGCAGAAGGTGGAGTGGTCGCCGTCGCGCAGCGGGACGAGGAAGGCGAGTGCGGCGACGAGTCCGGCGATGGTCGCCCAGCCGAGCAGCGGCTTGCGCTCCCGGGGGAGGAAGAGGTCGGCGACGAGGATGATCAGGGCGACCGTCGCGACGATGGCGGGGGGTGCGATGGCGAGCCAGTCGACGGACTGGACGAGGCTGGTGGTCTCGGCCGCTGTGGTCACGACTTGCCTCCTGCGAGGAGCTTCTGCACGGCCGGGTCGGTGAGGCCGAGGAGGACGGCGGGCCACAGGCCGGCGAGGACGGTGAGGGCGGCGAGCGGGGTCCAGGCGGCGAATTCGTAGGCCTGGATGTCAGCGATGCGGTGCGGTTCCTCGCGCTTCTCGCCCATGCAGACGCGGCGCACGACGATGAGCATGTACGCGGCGGTGAGCAGGGTACCGAACGCGCCGATCGACATGAAGGTGAGGAAGGCGGGGCGGCTGAGGCCGCCGGCCGGGTCGAAGGCGCCGAACAGGGCGAGCATCTCGCCCCAGAATCCGGCGAGGCCGGGCAGGCCGAGCGAGGCGACCGCGGCGAAGGCGAGGAGACCGCCGAGGCGGGGGGCGCGGCCGTAGAGGGCGCCCCCGGTGGCGCCGGAGAGGGTGTCGAGGTCGGCGGTGCCGTAGCGGTCCTTGACTGCGCCGACCAGGAAGAACAGCAGGCCGGTGATGAGGCCGTGGGCGATGTTGGCGAAGAGCGCGCCGTTGACGCCGGTGGGGGTCATGCTCGCGATGCCGAGGAGTACGAAGCCCATGTGGCCGACGGAGGAGTACGCGATCAGGCGCTTGAGGTCGCCCTTGGAGCCGGGGCGGGCGAGAGCGAGGCAGGCGAGGGATCCGTAGACGATGCCGACGACGGCGAAGGCGGCGAGGTACGGCGCGAAGGTCTGCATCCCGTCGGGGGTGATGGGGAGAAGGATGCGGATGAATCCGTACGTGCCCATCTTCAGCAGGACCCCCGCGAGGAGCACCGAGCCGACGGTCGGGGCGGCGGTGTGGGCGTCCGGGAGCCAGCTGTGCAGCGGCCACATGGGGGTCTTGACCGCGAGTCCGATGCCGATGGCGAGAACGGCGATGACCTGCACGGACGAGGTGAGCCCACGGCCGTTGTCAGTGGCGAGTGCCACCATGTCGAAGGTGCCGCTCGTCAGTCCGATGAGGAGCAGGCCCAGCAGCATGATCACTGAGCCGAGCAGTGTGTAGAGGATGAACTTCCAGGCGGCGGCCTGCTTCTGTGCGCCGCCCCAGCGGGCGATGAGGAAGTACATCGGGATGAGGACCATCTCGAATGCCAGGAAGAACAGCAGCAGGTCGAGGACGGCGAAGGTCGCGAGGGTGCCGGACTCGAGGACGAGGACGAGTGCGACGAAGGCCTTCGGGGAGGGGCCCTCGGGCATTTTGAAGTAGCTGTAGAGCGCGCAGAGGAAGGTCAGCAGCGCGGTCATGACGAGAAGGGGGAGCGAGATGCCATCGATGCCAAGGTGGATGCGGACGTCGAGCGCCGGGATCCAGCTGATGTCGGTGGTGGCCTGCATTTTCGACGGGTGGGCGCGGTCGAAGCCGAGGGCCAGGACGATCGCGGCGATGAGGATCGCGCCGGTGACGGTCACGCCGTGGCGGAGCACGGCCTGGTCGGGGCTCTTTCCCTTCAGCCCGGGCGGGGCGGGCAGCAGAGCGGCGACGGCGCCGATGAGCGGGCCGACGACGATGAACGCGAGAAGGAACTGCATCACGGATTCGCTGATATCGATCACGGCTCACGACCCGGCGTTGATGTTGGCAAAAACGACGGCGGCGATCGCCAGGACAAGGGAACCGGCGAGCAGTGCGCTGAGGTAGGTCTGCACGTTGCCGGTCTGGGCGCGGCGGACGGCGGCGCCGAGCCAGCGTGTGCCGGTGCCGGCGCCGCGTACGTAGGTGTCGACGACCTCGCGGTCCAGGAAGCTGACGAGGCTCGCCGCGGCCTGGACGGGGCGGACGAACAGCGTCGCGTAGAGGGCGTCCAGGTGGAAGCCGGTGGCGGCGTGGCGGTGGAGCCGGCCGAGCAGGAGCCGTCCGGGGTCGGCCGGGTCGGGGGTGCCCGGGGTGTCGCCGTATCCGGCGGTGTGGTGGGTCATGGCCTCGGCCTCGATGAGTGCGGGTTCGGCGTCGGGGTGGGCGACGACGGCACCGGCGGGGGGGCGGGCGGCGAGGGCCGTGGTGTGGCGCCAGGCGCCGTAGGTGACGAGGCCGCCGACGAGGCCGACGCCGGTGGAGAGGACGGCGGTGGTCACGGACGGGGTAAGGCTGTGGCCGTCGAACCAGTCGGTGATCACGCCGACGGTGAGTCCGAAGCCGAAGGTGGGGATGGCGAGGACCCAGAGGACGGCGGTCATCGCGACGGGCTGCCTGCCGTGGTCGGGGGCCTCGGCACCGCGGCCGCGGAAGGCGAGGAGCCAGAGGCGGGTGGCGTACGCGGCGGTGAGGACGGCGGCGAGCAGTCCGGCGACGAGGACGGTCCAGCCGGCGGCGACCGGGGCGACGTGGCGTTCGCCCAGGGCGGTGTGTTCGGCGGCGACGAGGATGGCTTCCTTGGAGAAGAAGCCGGCAAACGGCGGGATGGCGGCGAGCGCAAGGAGGGCGACGGTCATCGTCCAGTAGGCGTCCGGGATGCGCTTCGCCAGGCCGCCCATGCGGGACATGGCGGTGAGCGAGTTGGTCCCGGCGGCGTGGATGACCACGCCGGCCGCGAGGAAGAGGACGGCTTTGAAGGCGCCGTGCGAGAGGAGATGGAAGACGGCGGCGCCGCGGTCACCGACGGCCAGGGCGCCGGACATGTAGCCGAGCTGGCCGATGGTCGAGTAGGCGAGGACCCGCTTGATGTCGTCCTGGGCGAGCGCGGCGAGTCCCGACCCGATCATCGTGACCGCCGCCATGACGGCGAGGACGACGAGGGCGGCGCCGGATTCGGCGAAGACGGGGAGGAGCCGGGCCACGAAGTAGATGCCGGCGGCGACCATCGTCGCGGCGTGGATCAGCGCGGAGACCGGGGTCGGGCCGGCCATCGCGTCGGGCAGCCAGGTGTGCAGGGGGAACTGCGCGGACTTGCCCGCGACGCCCGCGAGAAGCAGCAGGGCGATGAGAGTGGGGTGGTCGAGCCCGCCGTGCGCGACGGCGCCGAGGATGCCGGTGATCCGGAACGTACCGGTGTCGGCGGCAAGCGCGAACAGGCCGATCAGGAAGGGGACGTCGCCGAGCTTGGTGACCAGGAACGCCTTGAGGGAGGCGGCGCGGGCCTCGGGTGTCTCCCAGTAGTGGCCGACGAGGAAGTACGAGCAGATGCCCATGACTTCCCAGCCGACCAGCAGCACCATCAGGTCGCCGGAGTAGACGACGAGCAGCATCGCGGAGGTGAACAGGGAGACGAGGGCCGCGTACGAGGGGTAGCGGGGGTCGTGGCGCAGATACGCGGTCGAGTAGATCTGCACGCAGGTCGCGACGAGACCGACCAGAACGGCGACGAGGACCGCGAAGCCGTCGAGGTGGAGGGCGAGGTCGATCGGGACCGAGCCGGTGGGGGTGAGCCGGGTCGACGCGTCGATGGCCGGGCCGCCGCCCTGGCGTGCGGCGACGACGACGGCGATCACGGCTGCGGCGAGGGTGGGGAGGATCGCGAGGGGGCGTACGTATCCGGGGGCGGTGCGGCCGAGGAGCAGGCCGGTGGCTGCGCCCAGGAACGGAAGGAGGGGAACGAGGACGGCGAGGGTCGTGGTGGTCACGGGGTGGCCTCTGCCTTCTTTGCCTTCCCTGCCGCAGCAGTGGCCTGGTCTTCGGTGCTGGTGGTGTCGTCCTCGTCGCCGGGGAGGGATTCCGCGGCGTCGGTCTCGGCGGTGTCGCGGAGGCGGTCGACGTCCGAGCTGCCGCGGTTGCGGTGGACGGCGAGGACGATCGCGAGGCCGATGCCGATCTCGGCTGCGGCGATGGCGATGGTGAAGAGGGTGAGGGCCTGGCCGGAGTGCAGGGCATCGCGGAACCAGACGTCGAAGGCGACGAGGTTGAGGTTGACGGCGTTGAGCATCAGCTCGACGGACATCAGGACCAGGATCGCGTTGCGGCGTGCGAGTACTCCGTACAGTCCGGTGCAGAAGAGGAGGGCGGCGAGCACGGCGGGATAGGCGAGGTGCATCAGCTCTGCTCCTTACTGCGCTTGCGGGACAGGACGATCGCGCCGACGAGGGCGGCGAGCAGCAGGACGGAGAGTGCTTCGAAGGGCAGTACCCAGTGCCGGAAGAGGAAGGCGCCGGTGGCTTCGGTGGATCCGTGGGCCGGTCCGTCCAGGTCGATCCAGGTGGTGCGGAAGGCGTCCACGACGACCCAGACGAGGGCGGCTGCGGCGGCGACCGCGACACCGAGGGCGGCCCATCGGTTTTCGGAGTCGGCGTCCGGGGAGCGGCCGATGGGGGCCTTGGTGAGCATCAGCCCGAAGAGAAGGAGGACGACGACGGAACCGACGTAGATCAGTACCTGTACCCAGGCGATGAACTCCGCGGTCAGCAGGAGGTACTCGACGGCGAGGCCGCCGAGCGCCACGACCAGCCAGAGGGCGGCGTGCACCAGCTGCTTGGTCGTGACGGTGATGAGGGCTGCTCCGAGGGTGGCGACGCCGACCAGGACGAAGGCGATCTCGATGCCGGTCGGGGAGAGGAAACCGGGGTGGGCCGCGGCGGCTGCGAGGGTCACTCCTTTCCTTCCTCTTCTTCCTGCTGCGGGGTCTGCTGGGCTTGCTGGGCTTGCTGGGCTTGCGGGGCTTCTTGGGCGCGCTGGGCTTCGAGCTTCTCCGCCGTCTTGCGGGCGGCGGCGATCTCCTTCGGCTCCTCCGCACCCGGGTCGAGTGCGGGCGGCTCCGGCACCGTCCACATCCATTCGCGGAGCTTGTCCCGCTCATGGGTGAGTTCGAGGATGTCGGTCTCCGCGTACTCGAACTCCGGCGACCAGAACAGCGCGTCGAAAGGACAGACCTCGATGCAGATACCGCAGTACATGCAGAGGGAGAAGTCGATGGCGAAGCGGTCGAGCACGTTGCGGCTGCGTTCGCGGCCACCCGGTGCGGCGGCGGGCACCGTCTCCTTGTGGGAGTCGATGTAGATGCACCAGTCCGGGCACTCACGGGCGCAGAGCATGCAGACCGTGCAGTTCTCCTCGAACAGCCCGATGACGCCGCGGGAGCGCGGCGGGAGTTCGGGCTGGACGTCGGGGTACTGGGCGGTGACCGACTTCTTCGTCATCGTCCGCAGGGTGACGGCCAGGCCCTTGGCAAGGCCGGAGCCGGGGATCGGAGGCATTAGCTGATCGCCACCTTCACGATGCCGGTGAGCGCGATCTGCGCGAGAGCGAGCGGGATGAGCGTGGTCCAGGCGAGCTTCTGCAGCTGGTCCTCGCGGAGGCGGGGGTAACTCACCCGCAGCCAGATGACGACGAAGGCGAGAACCGCGATCTTGAGGAGCGTCCAGACCCAGCCGAGTCCGTCGGCGCCGAGCGGGCCGTGCCAGCCGCCGAGGAAGAGGACGGTGGTCAGTGCGCACAGGACGACGATGCCCGCGTACTCGGCGAGCAGGAACAGGGCGAAGCGGAGGCCGGTGTACTCGGTGTACGCGCCGAAGATGATCTCCGAGTCGGCGATCGGCATGTCGAACGGCGGGCGCTGCAGTTCGGCGAGTCCGGCCACGAAGAAGACCAGGGCACCGACGATCTGCCACGGCAGCCACCACCACTCGAAGGCGTTGACGATGCCGGGAAGGGAGACGGTGCCTGCGGCCATCGCGACAGAGGCCGCGGCGAGCAGCATCGGAAGTTCGTACGCGAGGAGCTGGGCGGCGGTGCGGAGGCCGCCGAGGAGGGAGAACTTGTTGGCCGATGCCCAGCCCGCCATCAGTGAGCCGAGCACTCCCACGCCCATGACGGCGAGGACGAAGAAGATGCCCGCGTCGACCACCTGGCCGACCGCGCCCTCGCTCGGGCCGATCGGAATGGCGACGAGTACGAGGAGGTACGGGAGGAGGGCGACGGCGGGGGCGAGCTGAAAGATGCGGCGGTCGGCCTGGGCCGGGACGACGTCTTCCTTCTGCGCGAACTTCACGCCGTCTGCGACGAGCTGGGCCCAGCCGTGGAAACCGCCCGCGTACATGGGGCCCAGGCGGCCCTGCATGTGGGCCATCACCTTGTGTTCGGTCTGGCCCACGACGAGGGGGACGACCATGAACACCGCGAAGACGATGATGAGCCGGAAGGCGACGTCGAGTACGTCGTTCACGCGGTATCGCCTCCGGCGGGGTGGTCAGGGGTTTCGGGGGTTTCAGGGGTTTCAGGGGTTTCAGGGGTTTCAGGGGTGGCCGCGGGTTCGGTGCCCTCGGGGGTGGGGCCGCTGCGCGGGGCCTCTCCCCTGTCCGCCCCTTCCCGAACCGGGGGCTCCGCCTCCGGGCCGCCGCTCTTCGGACGCCGGCGGGGCTGGGAGGTGTCCGGTTCGGGGGTCGGGTCGAAAGCGGGGCGGGCATGGTGCCAGGGCGCGTCCGCGCCGCGGGACCTGGGTGCCTGCTCCGGGGCTGCCGCCTCCGGCGTCGGTCCCGAGGACGCGGTCTCCGAGGGGGCCGTCCCCGGCGCTGCCGACGGGGAGGTGGTCGAGTCCGCCGCCGCGGTGCCCGGCGCCTCGGACTTCGGCGTGGCCGCCGAAGCCGCCGCTTCCGTCGCTGCCGGCGTCTGCTCCGCCGGCGCCGCCTGCTGGCTCGCCGAGCCCTGGGACGCACTGCGGGTGCGGCGCTCAGTCGCGGTCGGGGTGGTAGCCGGCGGCGTGGTCCCGGTACCCGCGGCGGCCGGGGCCGCCGGCTCGGTCTGCTGGCTTGCCGAGCCCTCGCTCACGCTGCGGGCCCTGCGCACGGGGCGGTCGCCCGCGGGGCGGGCTGCTCGGGCCGGGCGGGCCGGGGCAGGTGGGAGCTGGCCCTTGAGGGGGCCCCATTCGTTCGGGTCGGGCACGCCCGGCGGCAGCATCGTGCGCCGCTTGGGGCCGCCGTGCTCGGATTCGCCCGGTTCCTTGGCGCCCGGCCATGCTTTGGCGACCCTCGCCGCCAGGACGAAGTCCTTGCGCAGCGGGTGGCCCTCGAAGCCTTCGGGGAGAAGAAGGGGGACGAGGTGCGGGTGGCCCTCGAAGCCGATGCCGAACATTTCGTGGGTCTCGCGCTCGTGCCAGGCGGCGCCCGCGTAGACGTGGATGGCGGTCGGCAGGACCGCGGCGTCGTGCGGAACGGTCGTACGGAGCAGGAGCCGACGGACCTTGCCGGCCGCCGGGGCGGCGACATGGGCGCAGACACGGAAGCCGGTGCCGGGTTCGTCGACTGCGCTCAGCCAGTCGAAATAGGTGCAGCCCAGCAGGGAGCGGGCCGTTTCGAGGGCGGTGGTCCAGGCGGCCGGCGGGACGTCGACGGTCAGCAGGTCGTACGCGTACTCTGCCGTGGCGTCCTCGCCGAAGAGTTCGGTGACGGCTTCCGGCAGGCGGTCGTAGGCCTGCGCCGTTTGCGGATCGGTCACTTCTGCTCCTCCCCCGGGGCCGGCGGAGCGGCGACCAGGCCGCTGCGGAGTGCGGCGGTGGAGGGGCGGCTGCCGG
Organism: Streptomyces sp. NPDC051286; assembly: GCF_044455345.1. Lineage (NCBI taxonomy): Bacteria > Bacillati > Actinomycetota > Actinomycetes > Kitasatosporales > Streptomycetaceae > Streptomyces > Streptomyces sp. NPDC051286. The sequence goes on from NZ_JBITER010000009.1 coordinate 200,897, forward strand.
CGGTCGCGTACCGCTCGCCCAGCGACTCGCGGGCGATCTTCTCCTGGAGCTTGAGGATGCCCTGGAGCAGGGCTTCCGGGCGCGGCGGGCAGCCCGGTACGTACACGTCGACGGGGATGATCTGGTCGACGCCCTTGGTCACGGAGTACGAGTCCCAGTACGGGCCGCCGCAATTGGAGCAGGCGCCGAAGGAGATGACGTACTTGGGCTCGGGCATCTGCTCGTACAGCCGCTTGACGGCCGGGGCCATCTTGTCCGTCACCGTGCCGGAAACGACCATGAGGTCGGCCTGGCGGGGCCCCGGTGCGAACGGGATCACGCCGAGGCGGATGAAGTCGTGCCGGGCCATGGAGGCGGCGATGAATTCGATGGCGCAGCAGGCGAGCCCGAAGTTGAAGACCCAGAGGCTGTAACGGCGGCCCCAGTTCAGAACCACCTTCATGGGCTCGGGTGCGAGCCGGGAGAGCACGCCGAGCCGTTTCGGTTCGGGCAGCAGCGTCGGCTCGGGCCGGTGCTGCGGCTCGGGGGTCTGCGGGCTCGTCACGTCCATTCGAGGACGCCCTTCTTCCATGCGTAGAGCAGTCCCACGGCGAGGAAACCGAGGAAGATGAACATTTCCACCAGTGTGGTCGCGCCGTATCCAGGTGCTGCAAATACGGTCGCCCACGGGAACAAGAAGATCGAGTCGACAGCGAAGATCACATAGAGGAATGCGTAGACGTAGTAGCGGACCTGGGTGTGCGCCCAGCCCTCGCCGACGGGGTCCACGCCGCATTCGTAGGTGAGGAGCTTCTCAGGTGTCGGCACCACGGGGCGCAGCAGCCGGCCCGCGCCGAAGGCGACGGCGACGAACAGCACGCCGATCACGGCGAGCAGTCCGACGACCGAGTAGCTCTGGAAGTAGTCCGTCGCGAGAACGGTCGATTCCGGCAGGTCCGCCACGTAGGCCACGTCCGCCCCTCCGCTCCCTCATACCTGTTCGACTTCTGTACGCACGGGAGTCTAGGCCCTGCTAAAGAAGCGGTAAGCAGCCGCGTCGGGCAACGGGTGGGGTTATCCCTACTTCACCCCACCCATGAACCCCATGGCGTGCGCGGGCCCGGCCCGGCAGGCTGGGCGCATGACCTTGAGCCCCCCGGCGCCCGACAACGACCGGCCGCCGTCCGCCCGCTTCGCATTGGATCCGTGCACGTGGAAGGAGATCTCCTATCTCCTGTCCAACCTGCCGATGGCCGTTGCCGGGTTTGTTTACACAGTTTTCATGATCGGTATCGGCGTGGGGCTTTCCGTCACGGTGGTGGGTCTGCCGCTTCTCGCCGGCGGGCTGCAGGGGGCGCGGCTGCTCGGCAGGGCGGAGCGGGGCAGGGCCCGGGCCCTGCTCGGGATCCGTATCGACGAGCCGAGCGCTACCGCGCTGGGCCGCCGTGACCGCGGCGTCCTTCCGTGGCTGTGGTCGAGTCTCAAGGATCCGGTGGGCTGGCGGGCGGTGCTGTATTCCTTCATCCGGCTGCCTTGGGGCGTGCTCACGTTCACGGTGACGTTCCTGAGTCTGTTCGTCCTGTGGCCCGTGCTGCCCTTCACGGCGCGGCTGCTGGCCAACGCGGACCGGGCGATGGCGCGGGGGCTGCTCTCACCCTCGGACGAGCTGGAGCGCAGGATCGCCGAGCTGGAGTCGGACCGGGGTGTGGTCGTGGACACCGCCGCCGCCGACCTGCGGCGCATCGAACGCGATCTGCACGACGGCGCGCAGGCCCGCCTCGTCGCCCTCGCCATGGATCTGGGTCTCGCGAAGGAGAAGCTGACGCGGGACCCCGAGGCCGCCGCCCGCATGGTCGACGAGGCGCACGGCGAGGTGAAGGTCGCCCTGCAGGAGCTCCGCGACCTCGCCCGGGGGATCCATCCCGCCGTCCTCACCGACCGCGGCCTGGACGCCGCGCTCTCCGCCATCGCCTCCCGCTGCACCGTCCCGGTGACGGTTGGCGTGGATCTGCCGTCGCGCCCTGCGGAGGCGATCGAGGGGATTGCGTACTTCACCGTGTCCGAGCTGCTGCAGAACGTCAGCAAGCACAGTGGTGCGAGTTCGGCGTCCGTCGAGGTGTGGCGGTCGGAGGAACGGCTGCTGATCCAGGTCAGCGACGACGGCCGGGGCGGGGCGCAGATGGACGGCGGTACGGGGATGTCCGGGCTGGCGGAGCGGCTGGGGGCGGTGGACGGCCTGTTCGTCCTGACCTCGCCGGTCGGCGGGCCGACGACAGTCGTGGCCGAGCTGCCCTGGCGGGACCGGGGCAGGGACGGCGCAGGCGCCGCAAAACGGCCGTAGGACCTTTCTTGCGGATCGTGCCGGACTCACGGGGTGCGGGTGCGGGTACGCGTGCCGGACCCGCACCCCGTTCCGGTCCGATTCCGCAGGAGGGGCCCAGGCCGCAGCCGGGGGTGGGGAAAACCCCCGGCCGAAAAGGGATACCGGCCTCATGGTGAGGGGCCTTGCCGGACAGCACTCTTGTAGGTGGCGGCCTGTACGGGCTGTCGAAGAAGAACCACTCCATCCGCCGAGCAGAGAAACGGACGGCACCATGGCCACGGCATACGGACCGGACACTCGCGACCCTCAGCGGTCCGGCTCCGGGGACCTCCCCCCGGTGAAGCGCGTCGTTCCGGCGGTGCTGCGCGCGCCGTTCGAGGCGAGGGCCTGGCGCGAGTTCGGCTATCTGTTGCTGAGTCTGCCCATCAGTACGGTGGTGTTCGGCCTCGCGGTGGCTCTGACCTCTGCCAGCGCGGGTCTGCTGATCACGTTCCTCGGCATTCCGCTCCTTGCCGGCACCCTGGCCATGTGCCGCGGAATCGGCGCCATGGAGCGGGGCCGGGCGCGGGGGCTGCTGAGGCTCCAGGTGGCGGATCCGGCGCCGGTGCGCGGCAGGACCGGCGGGCTGATGTCCTGGGTCGGCGCGGTGCTGAAGAGCGGGGCGTCCTGGCGGCACCTTCTCTATGCGCTGCTGCACTTCCCATGGGCGGTCTTCGCGTTCATCGTCTCGGTGACGTTCTGGACGAACGGGTGGGCGGCCCTCACGTATCCGTTGTGGCAGTGGGTCTTCCCGGCGTACGCGGGGACAGGCGGCATCCAGCTGTACGGCGACGCCTCGCACGACATCTATCTCGACTCGCCCTTCGAGCTGGCCATGACCAGTGCGTTCGGTCTGATACTCGTCCTCGTCACCCCGTGGGTCATCCGTGGTCTGACGTGCGTGGACCGGGTGATGGTGTACGGGCTGCTCGGGCCCTCCCGGCTGGCGTCGCGCGTCTCGGAGCTGGAGTCGGACCGGGGTGTGGTCGTGGACACCGCCGCCGCCGACCTGCGGCGCATCGAACGCGATCTGCACGACGGCGCGCAGGCCCGCCTCGTCGCCCTCGCCATGGATCTCGGTCTCGCGAAGGAGAAGCTGACGCGGGACCCCGAGGCCGCCGCCCGCATGGTCGACGAGGCGCACGGCGAGGTGAAGGTCGCCCTGCAGGAGCTCCGCGACCTCGCCCGGGGGATCCATCCCGCCGTCCTCACCGACCGCGGCCTGGACGCCGCGCTCTCCGCCGTCGCCTCCCGCTGCACCGTCCCGGTGACGGTCGAGGTGGACCTGGCGTCGCGACCCGCGCAGGCGATCGAGGGGATTGCGTACTTCACCGTGTCCGAGCTGCTGCAGAACGTCAGCAAGCATGCCTGCGCAACGCGTGCGACGGTTGATGTGTGGCGTACGGCTGACCGGCTGATGCTGCAGGTCACCGACAACGGGCGGGGTGGCGCGGACCTGTCGGCAGGCAGCGGTCTGGCCGGTCTGACCGAGCGGCTGGACGCGGTGGACGGCATCCTCGTCGTCGAATCCCCGGTGGGCGGGCCGACGCGGGTCACGGCCGAGCTCCCGTGGCGCGGCTGAAGGCCTGTCGGGTTCCGGCCGGTCAAGAGGTCGCCCGACAAGCTCGGAGGCGGACCGGACCGCTGCCGCCGCCCCCGCTCACCCCTGTCATGGGCGTTCCCCCGCCCCACCCGGGCCCTCAGCCGTTCGGCACAGTTCCCCATCGACGGGCCGATGCTGGGATGCTGGAGGGGCCAGGAAACGGAATTCCGTCGGCCGCGGGCCGGCGGACCAGTGCAGTGGGGGAAACAGCGTCGTGGTGGAGGACAGGGTGCGGGTGGTCATCGCCGAGGACTCGGTACTGCTTCGGGAGGGGCTCACCCGGCTGCTGACCGATCTCGGGCATGACGTCGTCGCCGGGGTGGGGGACGCCGAGGCACTGATCAAGACGGTGAGCGATCTCGCCGCGCAGGACGAGCTGCCGGATGCGGTCGTCGCCGATGTGCGGATGCCTCCGACCCACACCGATGAGGGCGTACGGGCGGCGGTGCGGCTGCGCAAGGAGTATCCCGGCATCGGGGTCCTGGTCCTTTCGCAGTACGTCGAGGAGCAGTACGCGACCGAGCTGCTGGCCGGCAGCAGCCGGGGGGTGGGGTATCTGCTGAAGGACCGGGTCGCCGAGGTCCGTGAGTTCGTCGACGCCGTGGTCCGAGTGGCGCAGGGCGGTACGGCGCTGGACCCTGAGGTGGTGGCGCAGCTGCTGGGCCGGAGCCGTAAGCAGGACGTTCTGGCCGGGCTGACGCCGCGCGAGCGCGAGGTGCTCGGCCTGATGGCGGAGGGGCGGACGAATTCCGCGGTCGCCAGGCAGCTGGTGGTGAGCGACGGCGCGGTGGAGAAGCACGTCAGCAATATTTTTCTGAAGCTCGGGCTCTCGCCCAGTGACGGGGATCACCGTCGTGTGCTGGCCGTTCTGACCTATCTCAGGTCCTGAGAATCTGACACCCTGTCAGATCACCTGTGGCCGATCGAGGGCCTGGGACCAAAGGATGAGTGCCGAGAAACAGCGAACCACGTCGACCGACAGCCCCAGGGGTTCACGAAACATGGCAAAGTGGTACAAAAATGCGTCTCATAGTGGCGTCCACCATGTGACCGTTCCGGGGAAGGCGACCCTTACCGACGTAGGGTGGGCCTTGGGACCGCCGGCGGGCCGGACGGTCCCGAGCCGCCGCCCCGAGGGAGGTCCAGTTCAGTGACCAGCCAGGTCAGTAGCCCAGCCGGACAGGCCGACGAGACCAACGACGCCGATCAGGCCGGCGAGACCGCTCTCCGGGGGCAACGCACCCCCCAGGCCGAGAAGGCGGGCGCCGGTGAGAAGGAGATCCGTCGCCTGGACAGGGTGATCATCCGTTTCGCGGGTGACTCCGGAGACGGCATGCAGCTCACGGGTGACCGGTTCACCTCGGAAACGGCGTCGTTCGGGAACGACCTGTCGACGCTGCCGAACTTCCCGGCCGAGATCCGCGCCCCCGCGGGCACGCTGCCGGGTGTCTCGTCGTTCCAGTTGCACTTCGCCGACCATGACATCCTCACGCCGGGCGACGCCCCGAACGTGCTGGTCGCGATGAACCCCGCGGCCCTGAGGGCGAACATCGGCGATGTGCCGCGCGGCGCCGAAATCATCGTCAACACCGATGAGTTCACCAAGCGCCCGATGGCGAAGGTGGGCTACGAGACCAGTCCGCTGGAGGACGGCTCGCTGCAGGCGTACAACGTCCATCCGGTGCCCCTGACGACGCTGACGATCGAGGCGCTGAAGGAGTTCGGGCTCTCCCGCAAGGAAGCCGAGCGCTCGAAGAACATGTTCGCGCTCGGACTGCTCTCCTGGATGTACCACCGGCCGACCGACGGCACCGAGGCGTTCCTGCGGGCGAAGTTCGCCAAGAAACCGCAGATCGCCGAGGCGAACGTGGCAGCGTTCCGGGCGGGCTGGAATTTCGGTGAGACCACCGAGGACTTCGCGGTCAGCTACGAGGTGGCGCCCGCGACGGAGACGTTCCCCACCGGTACGTACCGGAACATCACCGGGAACCTGGCCCTGTCGTACGGGCTGATCGCCGCGAGCCGGCAGGCGGACCTGCCTCTCTACCTGGGCTCGTACCCGATCACCCCGGCCTCCGACATCCTGCACGAGCTCAGCAAGCACAAGAACTTCGGCGTCCGCACCTTCCAGGCGGAGGACGAGATCGCGGGCATCGGTGCGGCGCTCGGCGCGGCGTTCGGCGGTTCGCTCGGAGTGACGACGACATCGGGTCCGGGTGTGGCGCTGAAGTCGGAGACCATCGGCCTGGCCGTCTCGCTCGAACTGCCTCTGCTCATCATCGACATCCAGCGCGGCGGCCCGTCGACCGGTCTGCCGACCAAGACCGAGCAGGCGGACCTGCTGCAGGCGATGTTCGGGCGCAACGGCGAGGCCCCGGTGCCGATCGTGGCGCCGAAGACGCCTGCGGACTGCTTCGACGCCGCGCTCGACGCCGCCCGGATCGCGCTGACGTACCGCACGCCGGTGTTCCTGCTCTCGGACGGCTATCTCGCCAACGGATCCGAGCCGTGGCGGATCCCGGAGGTCGACGAACTCCCTGACCTGCGCGTGCAGTTCGCCTCCGGGCCCAACCATGAGCTGGCCGACGGCACCGAGGTCTTCTGGCCGTACAAGCGCGACCAGCAGACCCTGGCCCGCCCGTGGGCCGTCCCCGGCACTCCCGGTCTCGAACACCGCATCGGCGGCATCGAGAAGCAGGACGGCACCGGCAACATCTCGTACGACCCGGCGAACCACGACTTCATGGTCCGCACCCGCCAGGCGAAGGTCGACGGCATCGAGGTCCCCGATGTGGAGGTCGACGACCCCTCCGGCGCCCGGACCCTGGTGCTCGGCTGGGGCTCCACGTACGGCCCCATCACCGCCGCCGTCCGCCGGCTGCGGGCGGAGGGACAGTCCATCGCGCAGGTCCATCTGCGCCACCTCAACCCCTTCCCACGGAATCTGGGCGAGGTGCTGGAGCGTTACGACAAGGTGGTCGTCCCGGAGATGAACCTCGGCCAGCTCGCCACCCTGATCCGGGCGAAGTACCTGGTGGACGCCCAGAGTTACAACCAGGTCAACGGAATGCCGTTCAAGGCCGAGCAGCTCGCCACAGCTCTCAAGGAGGCCATCGATGCCTAACACCGACCAGGCACTCCCCACCGGGCTCCCGGCACTGCAGCTGGTACCCAAGGCCGAGGCCAAGCAGTCCATGAAGGACTTCAAGTCCGATCAGGAAGTGCGCTGGTGCCCCGGTTGCGGTGACTATGCGGTCCTCGCCGCCGTGCAGGGGTTCATGCCCGAGCTCGGTCTGGCGAAGGAGAACATCGTCTTCGTCTCCGGCATCGGCTGCTCGTCCCGGTTCCCGTACTACATGAACACGTACGGGATGCACTCGATCCACGGCCGGGCCCCGGCCATCGCGACCGGGCTGGCGTCCTCGCGGCGCGACCTGTCCGTCTGGGTCGTCACGGGTGACGGCGACGCACTGTCCATCGGCGGCAACCACCTCATCCACGCGCTGCGGCGCAATGTGAACCTGAAGATCCTGCTGTTCAACAACCGGATCTACGGGCTCACCAAGGGGCAGTACTCCCCCACGTCCGAGGTCGGCAAGATCACCAAGTCGACGCCGATGGGTTCGCTCGACGCCCCGTTCAACCCGGTGTCGCTGGCCCTCGGCGCGGAGGCGTCGTTCGTCGCCCGCACCGTGGACTCCGACCGCAAGCACCTCACCGGCGTGCTGCGCGAGGCGGCCGCCCACCCCGGCACAGCGCTGGTGGAGATCTACCAGAACTGCAACATCTTCAACGACGGCGCCTTCGAGGTCCTCAAGGACAAGGACCAGGCCGAGAACGCGGTGATCCGGCTGGAGCACGGGCAGCCGATCCGCTTCGGCACCGGGCAGTCCAAGGGCGTCGTGCGCGACCCGGCCACCGGCGACCTCAAGGTCGTCGAGGTCACCGCGGAGAACGAGTCGCAGGTCCTGGTCCACGACGCACACGCCGCCAGCCCCACCACGGCGTTCGCGCTGTCCCGGCTCGCCGACCCCCACACGCTGCACCAGACCCCGATCGGGGTGCTGCGCAGCGTCGAGCGGCCGGTGTACGACACACAGATGGCCGAGCAGCTGGACACCGCGGTCGAGCAGAACGGCAAGGGCGATCTGGCCGCGCTGCTCGCAGGCAACGACAACTGGACGGTCGTCGGCTGAGAGCCTGTCGGGTGACCTCCGCCCGATCAGAGGTCGCCCGGCAGGCTCCGAGAGGGGCCGGCGGATCAGGGTCGGACGGTTCCACTCGTCGCTGCCCCGGATGATCCGCCGGACGCCCCCTGGGACGCCGTGAGGCGCACCGTACGGGTGCCCGGCCGGGGAGTCTTCACCGCTCCCGGCCCGGCACCCGTTCTCATGTGCCCATGGCCCTGGACCGTCCCGCGTACCGCATCAAACGACACCTGCTCGGCAAACCCCTCACCACCGAGCGCATCAGTGAAGAGAAACTGAACAACCAAACGGCGCTCGGGGTGCTCGCCTCGGACTGCATCAGTTCGTCCGCGTACGGCTCCGAGGAGATGCTCCGGGTCCTCGTGCCGGTCGTCGGGGCGGCTGCCTTCACCCTCCTCATGCCGGTGACCGGCGCGATCCTGCTGGTCCTGCTGCTTCTGACGCTCTGCTACAGCGATGTCGTCATGATCTACACGCGTGCGGGCGGCTCGTACGTCGTCGCCCGGGAGAACTTCGGGCCGAACGTCGCGCAGATCGCCGCCGTGGCGCTGCTCGTCGACTACATCGTGACCGTCGCCGTCCAGGTGTCGGCCGGCACGAACGCTCTCATCTCCCTCGCCCATCTGGCCGGGGGCGGCTGGGCCGGCCTGGACCATCTCCAGCTGCCGGTCTCCGTCGCGGTGATCGCGCTGCTCGCGTACGGGAATCTGCGCGGCATCCGCGAGGCGGGCCGGACCTTCGCACTGCCCGCCTATCTGTTCATGGCCGCGGTCGGTCTGGTGCTGCTCGTCGCCGCGGTGCGCGGGCTGACGGGCGGGCTGCCGCACGCCGATCTGCATGCCGCCGGGGTGGTTCCGCTGGGCACGCCGGGCAGCGGCTGGGCATACGGCGCCTCGCTCTTCATCGTGCTGCGCTCCTTCGCCAACGGCGGCTCGTCGCTCACCGGACTCGAAGCGATCTCCAACGGCATCTCCGCGTTCCGTGAACCGCAGGGCCGCAACGCCCGCCGCACCCTCATCGCGATGAGCTGTGTGCTCGGCGTCCTCGTCCTCGGCGTCTCCACGCTGGCGCACTTCACGCATGCCGTCCCGTACATCGACGGCACGCCGACCGTCATCGCGCAGGAGGCTCATCTCGCCTTCGGTGCCGGCCCGGCCGGGACGGCCGGGCTGGTCTTCGTCCAGCTGGCGACCGCGCTGGTCCTCTATACGGGCGCCAACACGCCCTTCACCGGCTTCCCGTTCCTGGCGAGTTTTGTCGCCGAGGACCGTTTTCTGCCGCGGGTGCTGACCCGGCGCGGACACCGGCTGGCCTTCTCCAACGGAATCATCGCGCTCACCGTCGTCTCGCTGGCGCTGCTGCTGGTCACGGGCGCCAGCGTGGACAAGCTGGTGGCGCTGTACGCGATCGGCGTGTTCACCGCGTTCACCATGGCGGGGGCCGGGCTCACCGCGTACCACCTGCGCCGCCGCGAGCGGTACCGCCGGCTGAAGATCGCGGTCAATGGGCTGGCCGCGGCCATCTCGGCGGCCGTGGTGCTGATCTTCGCGGTCACCAAGTTCACCGAGGGCGCCTGGCTGGTCGTGATCGTTTTTCCGCTCGGCGTCTGGGCGCTGATGCGGATCAACCGCGAGTACCGGCGCGAGGCCGCCGCACTGCAGAGCCTCCAGGCACCGGGCGCCGACCGGCCTCGGGTCCGGCGCCATCTGGTCTTCGTCCTCGTCGAGACGCTGGACCTGGCGACGCTGAAGGCACTGCGGTACGCCCATGAGCTGCGCCCGGACGAGATCCGGGCGGTGCACTTCGCGATCGACGAGGCGCACGGCAGGCGGCTGGCCGCCCGCTGGGAGGCCACGGCCGCGACCTCCGTGTCGCTGGAGCTGGTGGCCTGCCCCGACCGGCGGCTGCGCCATGCGATGCGGGAACTCGCGACCCGCACCACGGCCGACGGGCAGACGTCGCTGACGGTACTGGTGCCGCGGCGGCTGTACTCGACCGCGCTCGGGAAGATCCTGCACCGGGGCACCGCCGAGGCGATGGCGAAGGCGCTGGTCCAGCTGCCGCACGTGGCAGTGACGATCCTGCCGTTCGATGTCTCGCAGGCGCTGCGGGAGCTGGAGGAAGGACGGGCTCCTCAGCCGGACTGAGCCTGCCTCCGGGCGTCGTACAACTCGCGGGCGGCGTGCACGGCGTCGACACGGCGTTCCGTCCAGCGCGCCAGCCCCCACACCTGCTCGGCGGCCTCCTTGCCCAGCTCGGTCAGCGTGTAGTCCACCCGCGGCGGGATCACCGGCTTGGCATCCCGGTGCACGAAGCCGTCGCGCTCCAGCGTCTGGAGGGTCTGGGCCAGCATCTTCTCGCTGACGCCGCCGACCTCGCGGCGCAGCTCGCTGAAGCGGTACGAGCGCTCCAGCAGAGCGGCGAGGACGAGGACGCCCCAGCGGCTGGTGACGTGTTCGAGCACCAGGCGGGAGGGGCACATCTGCCGGTTCACATCAGGCACCTTGCTTACGCTCACACCAGTACCTTACTTGAAAGTTGGTACTTTCTTGCAGTTAGTGCATCCCCTAAGGTGAGTGACAGAAGGCACGAACAAGGACCAGAGCACCCAAAGAGGAGAAACCCCCCATGAGCATCGTCGTCACCGGAGCCACCGGAGAGCTCGGCAGTCTCGTCATCGACCGGCTGCTGGAGACCGTGCCCGCGAGCGAGATCGCCGCCGTGGTCCGCAACAAGAAGAAGGCCGCCGACCTCGCCGCCCGCGGCGTCGAGCTCCGGGTCGCCGACTACGACCGCCCGGAGACCCTCACCGGCGCCTTCAGGGCCGGGGACCGCGTCCTGCTCATCTCCGGCAGCGAGGTGGGCAAGCGCGTGCCGCAGCACACGGCGGTCATCGACGCGGCGAAGGCGGCCGGCGTCGCGCAGCTCGCGTACACCGGGGTGCTGGGCGGCCCGGACGCCGACTTCCAGCTGGCCGCCGAACACAAAGTCACCGAGCAGCTGATCCTCGACTCCGGCCTGCCGTACACCTTCCTGCGCAACGGCTGGTACACGGAGAACTACACGGCGAACCTCGCCCCGGTCCTGGAGCACGGCGCCGTCGTCTCCAACGCGGGCGACGGCCGGGTCGCCTCCGCCGCTCGCGCCGATTACGCCGCCGCCGCGGCCGCCGCCCTGACCGGCGAGGACCACCTCGGCAAGGCCTACGAGCTGAGCGGCGACGCCGCCTGGTCGTTCGCCGAGTACGCGGCCGAGGTGTCGAAGGCCACCGGCAAGGAGATCGCCTACACGAACGTCCCGGCCGCCGTGCACCAGGAGATCCTGGTCGGCGCCGGTCTGCCCGAGGGCTTCGCCGCGATCCTCGTCGACGCCGACGAGGCGATCGCGCGCGGCCTGCTCGCCGGTACGAGCGGCGACCTGGCCCGTCTGATCGGCCGCCCGACGACGCCGATGGCCGAGACGGTGGCCGCCGCGGTCGCCGCCGGCTGAGAGCCTGTCGGGCGACCTCTGATCGGGCGTCACCCGACAGGCTCTGAACCCTCCCTCCGGACCGGACGGGCCCGGTGTCATGACCGTATTGCGATACGGCTATGACACCGGGCCCTCTCGGCGCTACCGTCGTGCAGTCGACGGAGCAGTTGACGCGAGGGATGCCAGGAGGGCCCGTGAAGGGGACACATGAACAGCGGGCGGGCTTGCTGTCCGGCATCGGCGCCTACGGTCTGTGGGGAATCGTCCCGCTCTTCTGGCCGCTGCTGAAGCCGTCCGGCGCCATCGAGATCCTGGCCCACCGCATGGTCTGGTCGCTCGCCGTCGTCGGCGTCGCGCTGCTCGCGCTGCGCCGCTGGGCGTGGATCGGCGAGCTGATACGCCGGCCGAAGAAGCTGGGGCTGATCACGGTCGCCGCGGCCGTGATCACCGTCAACTGGGGTCTGTACATCTGGGCCGTGAACAACGGTCACGTCGTCGAGGCGTCGCTCGGCTACTTCATCAACCCCCTGGTCACCATCGCCATGGGCGTCCTGCTCCTCGGTGAGCGGCTGCGCCCCGTGCAGTGGGTGGCGGTCGGCACGGGCGTCGCGGCGGTGCTCGTGCTGGCGATCGGTTACGGACGTCCGCCGTGGATCTCGTTGACACTGGCGTTCTCCTTCGCGACCTACGGCCTGGTGAAGAAGAAGGTCAACATGGGCGGCCTGGAGTCGCTCGCCGCCGAGACAGCGGTGCTGTTCGTGCCCGCGCTCGGCTATCTGCTGTGGCTGGGTGCGCAGGGCGACGCGACGTTCACCTCCGGGGGCGCCGGCCATGCGGCCCTGCTCGCCGCGACGGGTGTCGTGACGGCCACGCCGCTGGTCCTCTTCGGTGCGGCGGCGATCCGCGTCCCCCTCTCGACGCTGGGCCTGCTCCAGTACCTGGCGCCGGTCTTCCAGTTCATCCTCGGCATCCTCTACTTCCACGAGGCGATGCCCCTTGAGCGGTGGACCGGGTTCGCGCTGGTGTGGCTGGCGCTCACGCTGCTGACGTGGGACGCGTTCCGGACGGCGCGGCGCACGAGGGCGCAGGCCGCACGGTTCGCGGCGACGGAGCCGGAAGAGACGTCTGTGGCGACCGGCGCGGACTCCTCCTCGTACGCGGCCCGGGAGCAGTGATCAGCGACGACGACGCCCGCGAGACAGCGGACACGCATCGATCTTGACTTAGTTGCTTTTTTAACTCGGTTACGTTTACGTGGAGGCAGTGGAACCGTACCCGAGGAGCAGGCATGACCGATGTACTGATCGTGGGAGCCGGACCGACCGGACTGACCCTGGCATGCGATCTCGCCCGGCGCGACATCGCGGTGCGGATCGTCGACAAGTCCCCTGATTTCCCGCGCAGTTCGCGGGCGAAGGGCCCCAATCCCCGCTCCCTCGAGGTACTTGAGGATCTCGGCGTGGTCGACGAGGTCCTGGCAGCGGGCTCGGCGCCGCTGCCGATGCGCAAGTACCGGAACGGACTGCCGATCGCCGACGCCGACCCCTTCGAGGAGTCGAGGCCGACGCCGGACGCCCCGTACGACCGCTCGTGGCTCATCGCCCAGTGGCGGCTGGAGGAGATCCTGCGGGCCCGGCTCGCGGAGTACGGGGTACGTGTCGAACTGGGCGCCGAGGTAACGGGGCTGGTGGAGGCGGACGGTTCGGTGACCGTCACCTTCGCGGACGGCAGCGAGGCCCGGACGGCCTACGTGGTGGGCTGCGACGGCGGCCACAGTGCGGTGCGCAAGCTGCTCGGAGTGCCGTTCGAGGGGCGGACGACGCAGGAACAGATGATGGTCTGCGGCGACGTCGAGGTGGAGGGTCTCGACCGCGGGATCTGGCACCAGTGGTTCGACGAGGACGGCGCCGTGATGCTGTGCCCGATCCCTGGCACCCGGTCGGGCTGGTGGTTCCAGGCCGGACCCGAGACGGACACCGCCGGGGCCCCCGTACCACCCTCGCAGGAAAGCTTCCGACGGCTCTTCGCCAAGCATTCCGGCCTCCCCGGCACCCGCCTGTCGAACGCCACCCTGCTGTCGACGTACCGGGTCAACGAGCGCCTGGCGGGCCGCTACCGGGTCGGCCGCGTCCTCCTCGCGGGCGACGCCGCGCATGTGCACGCCATCGCGGGCGGGCTGGGCATGAACACCGGTATCCAGGACGCGTTCAACCTGGGCTGGAAGCTCGCCTTCGTGGTGACCGGACGGGCGGGTACGGGCCTGCTCGACACGTACGAGGAGGAGCGGCTGCCCGTCGCGGCCCGGACCCTCGACCTCACTTCCGACCGGCTGCGGGCGACCCTGGAGGCGATCAAGAAGCCGGGCGGCGGACTGGACGCGGCGACCGCCGCGGAGACCATGGGGCTGGACGGACACTACCGCTGGAGCTCGCTCGCCCGGGACGGCGCGGCCGACGGTTCCGCCGCCCGGCTGCGGGCGGGCGACCGCGCCCCGGACGCCCCGTGTCGCGACGCGGGGACGGGAAGACGGGTCCGCCTGTTCGAGACGTTCGCCGGGCCGCACTTCACGCTGCTGGGCTTCGGTACGGGCGCGGCGGAGGCACTGCGGGAGGTGGCGGCGGAGTACGGCGACGTGGTGCGCGTGCACGCGGTGGACGGCGGTGGCCACGAGGGCCTCATCGACGACGAGGGATACGCCCGCTCGGCGTACGGGATCACCGAGGACGCCCTCGTCCTGGTCCGCCCCGACAACCACGTGGCGCTGATCGCGCGGGCCGTGGACCACGGAGCCGTCGGGGATCACCTGGACCGTACGGCATTGGGGGGATCGCGGCGCGTGTCCCGATGAGTAAGCGCGGTCATACCGTCTGCTTACATTTCTCTGACACCTATGACCCGAACCCGGCTCTTCGAGAGACACTCCCGCACGCTCCTGCGCGTGGCGACCGCCACTGTGGCCGTCTCCGCCGTCATCTGCGCAGCCACACCCACCGCACGCGCCGACGACACCGCACAGACGGCGCACCCTTCCGGACTCGGCCCGGACGGACCCGGGTCCCGTCTCCCGGGCAATCCCGGCAACGGAGACCCGGCTCCGGGCGTCCAGGAAAACGCCCGGCCGACGTCCCTCCGGGCAACACCCCGATGAGCCGGGCCGGTGACAGCTCCCCGCGGCCGGGCTCAGCTCGGCGTGGGGCACGCCCGCTCGGCGTACGGGATCACCGAGGACGCCCTCGTCCTGGTCGGCCCCGACACCTATGTGGGGCCGACCGCGCGGGTCACGGACCACGGGGCCTTCGCGGGCCACCTGGACAGCGCCATCAATGTGCCGCTACGGCTTGCGGCCCACCCCGCCGTAGGCATCGACTGACGTCGCGGTGCCAGACGCACTGCCGGATTCAGGGCGCCACTGCGTGACCTGGGCGATTCCGGGGTCGGCCAGGTCGAGGCCGTCGAAGAATCCGGTGATCTCTTCGATGCTGCGCACGTAGTAGGGGATCGCTCCGCTGGAGTTGTACGCCTCCGACGCTGCGATCATGCCTGCGCTGGTGGAGGTGGAGTCGCTGATGACCAGGTAACTGCCGGACGGCAGGCCTGCCATGAGTTGGGATACGAGAGCTCTGGCCTGGTCGTAATCGGCGACATGGCCAAGAGTATTGAGGATCACGAGGGCAACCGGCTGAGAGAAATCAAGCGTCTTCGCGGCGGCCTTCAAGACGGCCTCGGGCTCATACAGGTTGGCGTCGAGATACGCCGTTTCTCCCTCAGGCGTGGTGGTGAGCAGCGCGCGGGCATGGGCCAGTACCAGCGGATCGTTGTCGACATACACGATCCGCGCATCCGGCGCGACCCGCTGGGCGACCTCGTGGGTGTTGTCGGCCGTCGGCAAACCGGTTCCGATGTCCAGGAACTGACGGATGCCCTGCTCCCCTGCCAGATGCTGGACCACGCGCCCGAGGAAGTGACGACTCGTGAGTGCTACGTCGACGAGTCCGGGGAAGATCTCCTTGATATGGTCTCCGAGCTCACGGTCCTTCTCGTAGTTGTCCTTGCCGCCCACGAAGTAGTTCCAGAAGCGCGCGGAGTGCGGCGTACTCGTGTCGATCCGTGCGCGTATCTCCGCGGCGGAATCGAGTCTGGGGTCACGGTCTGACACGGGGGCGCCTCCTGCGGGTCGTTGTTCGGCGATCACTCACCAACCTAGACGTGCCCGCAGCTCTGTGCACATGCTTCCGTCCTTCCCAAGTCCGCGTCATGGCTGGGGCTTTGCCGGATATCACCAGCGCGTT
This sequence comes from Streptomyces sp. NPDC051286, assembly GCF_044455345.1. NCBI lineage: Bacteria > Bacillati > Actinomycetota > Actinomycetes > Kitasatosporales > Streptomycetaceae > Streptomyces > Streptomyces sp. NPDC051286. The sequence continues at coordinate 216,809 of NZ_JBITER010000009.1, forward strand.
GACTCAGGACTCGCGGTACTTCGATCGCCGGTACATGAAAGCCGTGGAAGCCGCACAGGCACCTGGAAAGAACTTCCAGTCAGCAGCCCGAGAAGCGCTCGACGCCGAAGCCCGATCCGAACCCACTGTGGGCACCGGGCCCGGCCGGGGGTCAGCCGCAGCACCCTGCGCTTCCTCGGCGCGGACGCGCTGCCCTCGTTCCTGTCCGACGCCGGGCTGGTCATCGAGGAGCAGCACGAGGACCGGAGCCGCAGTCCGCTCGCCGCCGCGAGCCCGGAGATCATCACGATCGCTCGCTCTGCGCAGTTCCTGCGCATATGCTCCCGCCGGACTGCCCGCCGCACCCCGAACCCCGACCGTCCGCGCAGGTCAGGGTCGTACGCCCGGAAGCGGATCTCCCTAGGGTTGTGGCATGCCCACCCCACCCATATATGCCCTCGTCGCCACGGACCTGGACGGCACCCTGCTGCGCCGCGACGACACCGTGAGCCCCCGCTCCCATGCCGCGCTCTCCCGGGCCGCCGTGGCGGGGGCCCGGCACATCGTGGTCACCGGACGGCCCGTGCCCGGCATACGGGACCTGCTCGCACGGCTGGAGTACCGGGGTCCGGTGGTCTGCGGGCAGGGCACGCAGCTGTACGACGCCGGGGCCGGGCGGATCATTCGCGCGGCAACCCTGGACCGGGAGCTGGCCGACACCGCGCTCGGCAAGATCGAGGCCCAGGTCGGGCCGGTCTTCGCGGCCGTGGACCAGGACGGAACCGACGGGCGGACGCTGATCGAACCGGGGTACCTGATGCCCCACCCCGCATTGCCCGCCGTACGGGTCGGCCACCGCGAGGAACTGTGGGCGGCGCCGATCATCAAGGTCCTCGTCCGCCACCCCGACCTGACGGACGACGCACTCGCGGACGCGGCCCGCGCGGTTGTCGGCGACCTGGCGACCGTCACCCTGTCCGGCCCCGGCACCGTCGAACTCCAGCCGTACGGCGTCGACAAGGGCAGCGGGCTGGCCCTGGCGGCCGAGACGCTGGGGGTGGATCCGGCGGCCACGATCGCCTTCGGCGACATGCCCAACGACCTGCCGATGTTCCGCCGGTCCGGGCACGGCGTGGCGATGGCCAACGCCCATCCCGAGCTGAAGGCGGCAGCGGACGAGGTGACGCTGACGAACGAGGCGGACGGGGTCGCGGTGGTGCTGGAGCGGCTGTTCGACTGATCCCGGCTGTGCGCATGGTCCCGGCAGCGCCCCGTGGCCCGGGCGGGCCGTTCACAAAGCTCCATGCACATGCATATGGTTCAGAGCCTGTCGGGTGGCCGGTTGATCACGCTGCGATAAGGTCCTCGACGGTCGTGGAGCGAACGGTTTTCCGGCTGTCGTCATGGCTCCAGCGTG